>JBIQJM010000084.1:0-14546 GCA_044507525.1 Burkholderiales bacterium | reverse complement strand
TCGTACAGCTCGAGCACGTACGGATCGTTCGAGAACATGATGTGGCCGGCGTAGTCGAAGACGAAGCCGCCGTCCTCGATCGACCGGCACCATCCGCCGACGCGGCGGTCGCGCTCGACGAGCAGCACGTCGGTCTCGCCGCCGACGCCGAGGTGGTAGGCGGCCGACAATCCGGTCGGGCCGGCGCCGATGACGAGATGGCGAAGGTTGCGCTGCGCGCGCCGGCCCGGCGCATGCGCGGCGCCGCCGAGCGGCTCGGCCTCGCTCGCGACCGTCTCGTCGGCGAAGCCGGTCATCCCGCGCAGCGCCACCGGCGCCGTTCCCTGCGCGAGGTGCGCCTGGAGCAGCGCGTCGATGCGCGCGACGCTGCCGTCCCACGAATGCTCGGCGACGCGTTCGGCCATGCGCTGCCGCCGGGTGGCGCGAGCCGCGGGCGTCTCGGCGAGCGCTTCCTCGCACGCGCGCAGGAAGGCCTGGGCATCGTGCGCGACGGCGACCACGTCGCCGTACAGCGTCGCGACGTCGGGCACCGCCGTGCTCACGACCGGCTTGCCCGCGGCCATGTACTCGAGCGTCTTCGTCGGACTGATGAAGCGCGTCGCTTCGTTCGACGCGAAGGGCAGCAGGCACAGGTCCCAGTCGGCGAGCAGGAAGGGCAGCCGCGCGTACGGCTGCATGCCGAGCCAGTGCAGGTTCGGGCGCTGCGGCAAACCGGCGGGGTCGATCTTCACGACGGGGCCGACCATTACAAGCTGCCAGTCGGGCCGCGAGTCCGCCAGCTGCGCGACGAGCTCGCGGTCGAAGCGCTCGTCGATCACGCCGAAGAAGCCGAGGCGCGGATGCGGGATGTCGCGTTGCAGGGCATCCGCGTCGCGTGCCTCCTCGGAGTCGAAGGCTTCCGGCGGAGGCGCGAAGTGCAGGGCCTCGACCGCGCTGGGCAGGCAGTGCACGTTGCGCGCGGACGCCCGCTTGGCTTCGTACAGCGAGGGGCCGCCCGCGAAGACGAGGTCTGCGGCCTTGAGCAGTGCGGCTTCGCGCTGGCCGAGCTGGCGCGGCGCGCCGGCGAAGGCGGCGAGCTCGTCCATGCAGTCGTAGACCAGCGCGCGCGGGCGCATCTGTCCGAGCAGGGGCAGGGCCATCGGCGTGTAGCACCAGACGAGGTAGTCGTCGATGCCGTGCTCGGTCAGGTACGCGGCCAGCAGCGACTTCAGCACGGGCAGCTGGTCGTCGTGGAAGCCGGCCGCCGGCACCGGCGTGCAGGGACGCAGCACCTGCACGCCGGGTGCGCCGCTGAACGCGTCGAAGCGCGCCGGGCCGTCGCTGCGGTGCACGGGCTCTTCGACGAACAGCACCCGGTAGTCGCGCGCGAGGCGCGACAGCAGGTGTTGCGGACGCTGGTAGACGAAGTCCCAGCGCAGGTGGGAGAAGACGATCAGGTGCGGCATGTTGCGTTCCGTGCGTGGTTGCGGCAGTTGCAGCGCCTGCCAGCGCTGCAGCCGGTCGGCGTATTCGCGGTTCAGGAGCCGGAATCCGGGAGGGCGCGCGCCGAAGCGGCGACGAGCTCGAACGACGTCCCACAGGCCGCTGTCGTGCCAGTGCGCGGCGTCGTCCCAGTCGGGCCGGTTGATCAGCGGGTACAGGCACAGGCCGTGCACCGGCACGCCGTTCTCGCGCGCCCGCAGGACTTCGCCCGCCGTCTCGTCGAGCCATGCCGCGCGGCCCACGCCGACGTGGCCGGTCTCGGCGACGATCAGCGGTCGCCGATAGCGTTGCCACGCGGCACCGAGCAGCGCGCACAGCGGTGCGCGCCGCGCGTCGCGTTTGCTCCACGACAGCCGCTTCTCGCTGACCGCCTCCCACTGGCTCGTGTGATAGTGGTTCGCGCCGATCCAGTCGATGGCGTCGGGCGATCCGCCCAGTTCGGGTTCGAGGCGCCCGGCGAGCATGTCCCACGCCTGCCATTGGTACGACGCGATCTCGGCCGCGAGCGTGTCCAGCGCTTCGCGCCGCCGCGGGTCGCTTTCCGCCGGGGCGGCGACGTGCACGAGCGGCTCGACGTGCAGGAATCGCACGGTGGGATCGACCGCGCGGATCTCGTCGATCGCGCGCAGCGCCGCGCGAACGAGCCTTCGCTTGATGCGATAGCCGCTCGCGCGGCTGCTCGCCGCGTCGGGTGCCGCCAGCCGGTACGGGTGCAGCAGCTTCGATTCGCCGGCCGCCCAGGCGAGGAAGCCGATCTCGTTGATCGGCGTGACGAAGGCGCCCGTCGCTCCGCCCCGGGCGAGCGCGACGCAGGCTTCGCGCGCGAAGCGGGCGAAGCGCTCGATCATCGCGTCGTCGAGCAGGCTGACGTCGTCGGGCGTGCCGTAGTGCATCAGCGTCCACAGCACCTGCACGCCGTTGCGTTCCGCGGCTGCGCGGATCGCGTGCAGGCGGCGCCAGTCGAAGCAGCCGTCCTTCGGTTCCGACAGCCGCCATCCGAGGCTCTCGCGCACCGTGCGGATGCCCTGCCGAACGGCGGCGGCGTAGTCCTCGTCGAGTCGGGCGATGTGTTCGTTCGACGCAGCCATGTCGAGGGCGACGCCCGATCCGTTGCGATGGTCCGCCCCCTCGAAGCCTCCCATCCAGAACGAACGAAACGGCGTTTCCGGCATGCGCTGCAGTGCGGAAGACCCGGGTTTCGCACGGCACGCCGGAGGGCGCCGCGTCGATGGCTGCATCGAGGACTCTGGTTGTCTCGGATGAACGCGCCGCAGCAATCGGCGTGCCGCCGCGCGACGGCTGCGCAGCTTCAGGCGGAGCTGCGTGCGCTGCGCAGGCCGGTGGCCGCCGACGTTGTCTTCCCCGACAGCAGGCGGTCGAAATACGCGATCGTGTGCACGAGTCCGTCGCGCAGCGGCACGCTCGGCTGCCAGCGCAGTTCGCTGCGCGCGCGGCTGAGGTCGGGTCGGCGTTGCACCGGGTCGTCGACCGGCAGCGACTCGAAGACGATCGGCGAAGCCGACGCCGTGAGTTCGAGAACGGTGCGCGCGAGCTCGATCATCGGCGTCTCGGTCGCGTTGCCGATGTTGATCGGGCCGGTCAGCGCCGGCGGCGTCTCGGCGAGCTTGAGGAGCGCGTTCACCGTGTCGTCGACGTAGCAGAAGGAGCGCGTCTGCGTGCCGTCGCCGTAGAGCGTGATCGGATCGGCGGTGAGCGCCTGCACGATGAAGTTCGACACCACGCGCCCGTCGTCCGGATGCATGTTCGGACCGTAGGTGTTGAAGATCCGGGCGATCTTCACCTGGGTGCCGTACTGCCGGTGGAAGTCCATGCACAGCGTCTCGGCGCAGCGCTTGCCTTCGTCGTAGCAGGCGCGCGGACCGATCGGGTTGACGTGGCCCCAGTAGCTCTCGGTCTGCGGATGCACGGCGGGATCGCCGTAGACCTCGCTCGTCGACGCCTGCAGGATCGGCACCCGGCGACGGTGCGCGAGCTCGAGCAGGTTCAGCGCGCCGAGCACGTTGACCTTGGCCGTGTAGACCGGGTCGACCTGGTAGTGCCGCGGCGAGGCCGGGCAGGCGAAGTTCAGGATCAGGTCGCAGTCGATCTGCAGCGGCTCGACGACGTCGTGCTCGACCAGCGTGAAGCGCGGATTCGCGGCGAGCGCGCGCACGTTGGCGCGCGAGCCGGTTCGGAAGTTGTCGACGCACAGCACGCGATGCCCCGCGTCGAGCAGCCGCGCGCAGACGTGCGAGCCGATCAGCCCGGCGCCGCCGGCGACCAGGACGCGGCGCGCTCCGCTCCCGCGCGTCCCGTTCGCACGGACCTTTCCTGCCTCGCTACTCGCCGACATCGTCGCGCCTCCGCTTCGTTTCCGGTTCGTCACAGGAACAGCACCCGATGGCGCAACGACGCGACGCTTCGCCAGAACACCGAGGCGAGCGGGATCGTCGCCGACGTGAGCGCCATCTCGACGACGTGGCGCGGCGAATGCACCGTGCCGCGCAGCCGCTTGAAGGTCAGGTACAGCGTGACGACGAGCCAGGGCGCGAGCGCTGCGAGCCCGACGCGCGGTTGACCGGTGACCGCGGCGATCGCCGCGGCTACGGCGGAGGCGGCCGCGACGTAGTACTCGATCGGCGGCACGCGGCGGATGCGCTGGCGGTACAGCCGCGGATGCTTGCGGTAGAGCAGCGCATCGAAGACCACCTTGCGCTGCTGCGCGAGGCTCACGCCGAAGCCGGCCGCGCGTACCGGGTGCACGACGATCGCGTCGGGCGCGCGTTCGATGCGCTCGCCCGCCTCGAGCAGCCGGAAGTGCAGGTCGGAGTCCTCGCGCCAGGCGGAGGTGAAGCGCTCGTCGAAGCCGCCGATGCGCTCGAGCACCGCGCGGCGCACGAAGCAGTTCGCGGTGACGAACTCCGCACGCGTCAGGCCTGCGGCGTCCTTCTCGTAGTCGGTCGGGCGCTCGGGCAGGGGCATCTCGACGCGTCCGGTGACCGCGCTCGCGCCGCCCGCGAGGGCGCGCAGGCCTTCGATCAGCCAGTGGCGATCGGGGATCGTGTCGTCGTCGGTGAACGCGATGATCTCGCCGCGCGCGGCACGCCATCCGGCATTGCGCGCACCGGCCGCCCCCTGCGTGTCGCGAACGGCGACGTACCGCAGCGCGCAGCGCGCCCGCGCACGGGCGCGTTCGACCCGATGGCGCACGGCCTCCTCGGGCGCGTCGTCGGCAACGACGATCTCGTACAACGACGGCTGCAGCGACTGCACGAGCAGTGCGTCGAGGCAGCGCTGCAGCAAGGCGGGCCGGCGCCAGGTGGGAACGACGACCGAGACGAGCACGCTCATGCGTCGGACCGCCGTTGCGTCGCCGGCGCCGCCGGGCGCTCCTTGCGCAGCAGGAACGATCCGATGACGAGCGCATCGAGCGGCGACGTCCAGAAGCATTCGACCGCATCGCGCGGCGAGCACACGATCGGCTCGCCGCGCGTGTTGAACGAGGTGTTGATCAGCACCGGCACGCCGCTGCGTCGTTCGAACTCGGTCAGCAGCCGATGCAGCAACGGGTTCTGTCGCGCGTTCACCGTCTGCACGCGCGCGGTGCCGTCGAAATGCGTGACCGCGGGGATGCACTGCGCCTGCGCGTCGGGCACGTCGTAGACGAAGAGCATGAACGGCGCGCGCAACGGCGCCTGCGGCTCGACGCCGCGTCCTTCGCGCGCGAACCACTGCGCGGCGCGCTCCTCGGCGACGACCGGAGCCACCGGACGGAAATCCTCGCGGTCCTTGATCTCGTTGAGCCGTGCCTGCATCGAGGCGTCGACCGGAGACGCGAGGATCGATCGCGCCCCGAGCGCGCGCGGGCCGAACTCCATGCGCCCCTGGAACCAGCCGAGCACCTGGCCGTCGGCGAGCAGGTCGGCCGATGCCGAGGCGACGTCGTCCAGGCGTTCGTACGGCAGCTTCGACCAGCGCAGGAAACGCTCGATCTCTTCGTCTTCGTATTCCGGGCCGAGGTAGGCGTGCTCCATCGACCAGGTGCGTGCGCCGCCGCGCTCGCGGTAGTCGATCCACAGCGCCGCGCCGAGCGCGGTGCCGGCGTCGCCCGCCGCCGGTTGCACCCAGACTTCGTCGAAGGCGCTGCGGTCGCGGATGCGCGCGTTGAGCACGCAGTTCAGCGCGACGCCGCCGGCCATCGCCAGCTGCCGCATCGCGCTCTGCCGCTGCAGCCAGTCGACCATCGACAGCACGGTTTCCTCGAGCACCTTCTGCAGCGAATGCGCGATGTCCTGGTGGCGCGGCTCGAAGGGCGCGCCTCGCTCGCGCGCTTCGCCGAGCAGCTCGGCCAGGCGCTCGCGCCGCACCGCGTAGCGCCCGTCGTCGCCGCAGCGAACGATCTCGCGGAATGCGGGCAGCAGCGTCGGGCGCCCGTAGGAGGCGAGCGCCATCACCTTGTATTCGTCGGAGGAATGCAGAAAGCCGAGGTGGCGCGTGACGTCCTCGTAGAGCAGGCCGAGGGAATCGGGCAGGTCGACCTGGCCGAGGCGCTGGTAGGCGCGGCCGTCGAAGACGCCGTAGCTCGTGGTCGCGCGCTCGCCGCGACCGTCCATCGTGAGCACCGCGCAGCGTTCGAAGGGCGCCGCGAGGAAGGCGCTCGCCTCGTGCGCGAGATGGTGTTCGACGAACTCCCAGCGCGCGGCGATGTCCTCGTACCGAAGACCGCGGAAACGCTTCTGCAGGTGGTGCGGGACACCGCCGGCGAGCTGGCGCGGTGCGTTGACGATCGACGCGGCGAACAGTCCGTGCCAGGGATCGTCGCCGCGCGCGTGCGCCGAGGGCTGCATCGGCAGCACGAGCTCCCCGTCTTCCGCGTCGACGTCGAGCAGCGACGGATCGTACGAATAGGCGATGCGATCGACGTCGCGCAGTTCGATGCCGGCGGCGGCGAGGCAGAAGTCGATCGCCGCGTACGGAAGCTCCCAGGTGGAGAAGGGCACGGGGCGCTTGCCGTGCTTGATGCGCGTGAAGCGTTCTTCCTCGGCGGCGGCGACGACGGTGCCGTCGTCGATCAGCGCGGCGGCGGAATCGTGATAGGCGGCGTTGATCCCGAGCGTGTACAAGGCGGCTCCGCGCTCCGTTGGGCAGGTGGACGTGCGCGGTCCACGACTACCCCGGACACGGAGAACCGCGCGCCGGTACGTTGCAGGCGGCGTGCCTGCGTGAAGGGTCGCCTGCCTGCGCTATCCCGGCCGCGGATCCGCGCGCAGCGGGTGGCGCCGGCGATGCGGCGGCACGGGATGCGGCAAGAGTTTCTGGTGCGTCAGCGCGTCGCGCGTGCGCGGTGCGGATCCCAGCGCGCGCCGAGCCCGTGCATCTGCTCCCAGGCCTGCGCATACTCGTCCGCGAGCCGGTCGATGTATTCGGCGGCCGGCCGGACCGCGTCGACGGCGCCGATGCCCTGGCCGCAGCCCCAGATCGTCTTCCATGCCTTCGGCTTCTCGCCGGAGCCGAAGTTCATCTTCGACGGATCGCTCGTCGGCAGGTTGTCCGGGTCGAGGCCGGCGTTGCGGATCGATGCCTTCAGGTAGTTGCCGAGCACGCCGGTGAACAGGTTCGTGTAGACGATGTCCTGCGCGCCGCTGTCGACGATCGCCTGCTTGTAGGCTGCGTCGGCACGCGCTTCCTCGGTCGCGATGAAGGCCGAGCCGATGTACGCGAGATCGGCGCCGATCGCCTGCGCGGCGAGCACCGACCGCCCGGTCGCGATCGCGCCGGAGAGCAGCAGCGGACCGTCGAACCAGGTGCGGATCTCCTGCACGAGCGCGAAGGGCGAGTGTCCGCCCGCGTGCCCGCCGGCGCCGGCGGCGACCGCGATGAGCCCGTCCGCGCCTTTCTCGATCGCCTTGCGCGCGAAGCTGTCGTTGATGACGTCGTGCAGCACGATGCCGCCGTACGAGTGCACGGCGTCGTTGACGTCGGTGCGCGCGCCCAGCGACGTGATGACGATCGGCACGCGGTGCTTCACGCACAGTTCGAGATCGTGCTCGAGCCGGTCGTTCGAGCGATGCACGATCTGGTTGACGGCGAAGGGCGCCGCCGGCCGGTCGGGATGGGCGCGGTCGTGCGCGGCGAGCCCTTCGCGGATCTCGACGAGCCATTCGTCGAGCAGTTCCGCGGGGCGCGCGTTCAGCGCGGGAAACGACCCGACGATTCCCGACCTGCATTGCGCGAGCACGAGCGCCGGGTTCGAGACGATGAACATCGGCGCCGCGACGACGGGCAGGCGCAAGCGGGCTGCGAGGATCGGGGGCAGGCTCATCGGCGGGACTCCGTGTGCGGGGGCAGCGCGCATGGTGCCATCTTTCGTTGCCCGCCGCGCCCCGCGAATCGGGCGTCTCGGCCGCCGCTACAATCCGCCGGATGCCCGTCCGAAGTGCCGTCGCGTGATCGCCGGTTCCCGTTCCGACCCGCGGCCCGTGACGACCGATGCGGCGCGCGCGGGTGCGATCGTCTTCGCCGGCATCGCTGCCGCGCTGAACGTGGGCAAGCTGCCGTCGGCGCTGCCCGTGCTGCAGGCCGAATTCGGCCTGTCGCTCGTGCAGGTCAGCTGGATGGTCTCGCTGTTCATGCTCGGCGGCGCGCTGGTCGGCGGCATCGCCGGCTCGGCGGCCGATCGTTTCGATGCGCGCCGGACGATGATCGCAGGCCTGCTGCTCACTGCGGCGACCGGCGTGCTCGGCGCCTTCGCGCCCACCGTCCGCGTGCTGTTCGTCAGCCGGGCACTGGAGAGCGTCGCCTTCCTGATGACGGTCCTGCCCGGTCCCGCGCTGGTGGCGAGCGTCGTGCCGCGGGCGCGTCTGCGCGGCTGGCTCGGTTTCTGGTCGGCGTACATGCCGGCGGGCATGGGCCTGGCGCTGCTCGCGACGCCCGCGGTGATGAGCGTCGTCGGCTGGCGGGGTGTCTGGCTCGCGTGCGCGGCGATCGCAGGCGCCGCGGCGGCGTGCATCGCGCTCGTCCATCCGACGACGCCGGCGGACGAGAGACGAGCGTCGACGCCTCCCCGCGCGCGCATCGCGACGCTCGTCGTGCAGACGCTGCGCGCGCCGGGCCCTTGGCTGGTCGCCCTGTGCTTCTTCTTCTACGCCGGGCAGTTCACGGCGATCTTCAGCTTCCTGCCGAGCATCTACCAGGACGCGGGCCTGTCGCCGCAGTGGAGCGCGACGCTGACGGCGATCGCGGTGATGGTCAACATGATCGGCAACCTGTCGGCGGGGCTGCTGCTGCAGCACGGCGTTTCGCGCGCGACGCTGATCGGGACTGCAGGACTCGCGATGGCGGTCTGCGAGTGGCTCGCCTTCGGCAGCGAGCTGGGTCTCGCGTGGCGCTATGCGGCGATCCTCCTGTTCTCGGCGACCGCCGGGCTGATTCCGGGCACGCTCTTCGCCACCGCACCGTTCTATGCGCCGTCGACGGCGGCGATCTCGACGACCGTCGGCGCGATGCAGCAGGGATCGAGTCTCGGGCAGCTCACGCTGCCGCTGGCGATCGCCGCACTCGTGCAGCACACCGGCGACTGGAGCTCGACGTGGATCGCGACGGCGCTGGCCGCGATGGTGACGGTCGCGATCGCCGGGGCGATGGCGTACTACGACCGCATCCGGCGGCGCCGCAGTGCGGGCGCGGGCTGACGGGCGGGCGCAGCGGCGGCTCTACTCCAGCAGTCGACGCGCGCGTTCGAGGTCGGCCTCCGACGCGTCCGGCGCGCCCGTCGACGCCGGCGCATCCTGCGCGCGCATCGGCGACTGCGAGGGAGAGCGGCCGGGCCCGTTCCCGTCCGGCCTCGGGCCGGAGCTGCGATGCGAACGCTGCACGCGCCACCAGACCACGCCGCCGATGACGAGCAGCGCGAAGGGGCCGGCCCACAGCAGCCAGGTGTTCCGCTGCAGCGGCGGGCGATACAGCACGAAGTCGCCGTAGCGCTGCACGAGATGGGCCTTGATCTCGTCGTCGGTGCGGCCCGCGAGCATCAGCTCCTCGACCTCGCGGCGCAGGTCGGCGGCGAGCTCGGCGTCGGAATCGGCGAGCGTCTGGTTCTGGCAGACGAGGCAGCGCAGTTCCTCGGCCAGCGCGTGGAAGCGCTCGCGCTCGGCCTGCGTGGGCAGCAGGCTGGCTGCCGGCCCGGCCGGCTCGCGCACGGGTTGCGACTGCGTCTGCGCGAAGGCCGGGCCGGCGCTGCCGAGCAGCGTCGCCCATGCGACGACGACGAGGAGCAGCGACGGAAGCGAACGAACGAGGGCCACGACCCGACCCGCTTGCAGCGGCGTGCTCATGAGGCGGCCAGCTCGCGCGCGAGCGGCAGCAGCTTCGTCTGCAGCAGCTCCGGCGTGACCGGTCCGACGTGCTTGAAGCGGATGACCCCGGCGCCGTCGATCAGGAAGGTCTCGGGCGCGCCGTAGACGCCGTAGTCGATGCCCACGCGGCCCTGTACGTCGCTCACGACGACCGAATACGGATTGCCGAATCGACGCAGCCACGCGATCGAGTTCTCCGGCATGTCCTTCCACGCGAGGCCCACGATCGGGATCTCGCCGCTGCGCGCGAGGTCGTTCAGCACCGGATGCTCGATCTGGCAGGCCGCGCACCACGAGCCCCAGACGTTCAGCAGCCACACCTTGCCGCGCAGCGACTGCGGCGACCAGGTGCGCGCGAGCTCGTGCGTGAGCGGCAGCGAGAAATCCGGCGCCGGCTTGCCGATCAGCGGCGACGGAATCTCGCGCGGGTTGCGGTCGAGGCCGGCGAGCAGGAACCATGCGATGACCGCGAAGACGACTGCGGGCAGGATGAAACGTAACGCTCTCATGTGACTTCCGTTCGTGCGCCGGGCCTTTCTCTGCGTGCGGCGGTCGGCGCGTCGGACCGCTGCGGCGGACGGGCCGTTTCGCTTCGCCGCGCGCACGGCTTCGGCCCGCGCTTCGCGCGGGCTTCCCGGGCCTGCCTCGGAAATCCGCACCCGCTGCCGAGGGGCGCTGCGCGCCCCCCGGCGACGGGTCCCGCGGATTTCCTTTCGGCAGCGCCCGGCTCGCCGAGCGCGCGGCGAAGCGAAACGGCCCGTCCGCCGCAGCGGTCCGAGGGACGCGGGCGTGCATGCGGACGGGTGTCCGCATCGGTGACGTCGTGGCGTGCATCGCCACGGTAGCGGCATGCGCGCATCGCCGCATGCCACCCGCCGGTCCGACGCTCCACGCGGAGAAGTGACGTCATGCAGACACCGAAACGGGCGCACCCGCCACCGCCCGCTCCGCCAGCCGCCGCCGATACCGCCTGTCCGCCGCCGACACGAAGCCGCCCAGCGCCATCGCCAGGCAGCCGAGCCAGATCCAGTCGACGAAGGGCTTCACGTGCGCGCGCACCACCCAGGCGTCCGGGCCGACCGGCTCGCCCATCGACAGATAGACGTCGCGCGTGAAGCTCCGGTCGATCGCCGCTTCGGTCATCGCCTGGCCGTTGGCGCGGTAGAGGCGCTTCTCCGGCGACAGCACCGCGATCGGCGCCGAGTCGGGTGCCGCGTCGGCACGACGCACCTCGAATCGTCCGCGCGTGGCGTCGTAGTTCGGCCCCGCGACCGGCTGCAGTCCGACGAAGTGGATCGAGTAGGCGCCGAGCTGGACCGTCTGGCCCATCTCCATGCGCAGCTCGCGGTCGACGGCGTAGCTGTTCACCAGCGTGACGCCGGTGACGAAGATGGCGACGCCCAGGTGCGCGAAATGCATCCCCCACGCGCTCGCCGGGTGCATCTTCGCGCGGCGCAGCGAAAGCCGCCCGTCGTGGCCGCGCAGCATGTCGAGCACGGCGACGAGCACGCAACCGGCGATCCACAGCGCGAAGAACAGGCCGATGCTCGTCATCGGCCGGAAGCCGTCGACGGTCAGCGGCAGCAGCAGCGAGGCGACGACCGCCACCGCGAGCGCCCAGCGCAGGCGCGCGAACAGCTCGGGCAGCTCGGCGCGCTTCCAGCGCGCGATCGGGCCGATGCCCATCAGGAACAGCGCCGGCGCCATCAGCGGGACGAACACCGCGTCGAAATACGGCGGTCCGACCGAGATCTTGCCCATCTCGAGCGTGTCGAGGATCAGCGGATACAGCGTGCCGAGCAGGACCGCCGCCATCGCGACGACCAGCAGCACGTTGTTCGCGAGCAGCAGCGATTCGCGCGAGACGGCCGAGAATCCCGGTCCGTTGCCGATCGCCGGCGCGCGCGCCGCGAAGAGCGTCAGCGATCCGCCGACGACGATCGACAGGAAGAACAGGATGAAGACGCCGCGCGCCGGGTCGGTGGCGAAGGCGTGCACCGACGTGAGCACGCCGGAGCGAACGAGGAAGGTGCCGAGCAGGCTGAGCCCGAAGCCGAGGATCGCCAGCAGCACGGTCCAGCTCTTGAAGGTGCCGCGCTTTTCCGCGACGGCGAGCGAATGGATGAGCGCGGTGGCGACGAGCCAGGGCATGAACGACGCGTTCTCCACCGGATCCCAGAACCACCAGCCGCCCCAGCCGAGCTCGTAGTAGGCCCAGAACGAGCCGAGCGCGATGCCGAGCGTGAGGAAGCACCACGCGACGACGGTCCACGGCCGCGCCCAGCGCGCCCACGCGGCGTCGAAACGCCCGCCGATCAGGCCCGCGACGGAGAACGCGAAGGCGACCGAGAGTCCGACGTAGCCCATGTAGAGCAGCGGCGGGTGGAACACCATGCCGGGGTCCTGCAGCAGCGGATTGAGGTCGCGACCGTCGGCGGCCGGCGGCATCAGCCGCTCGAAGGGGTTCGACGTGAACAGCAGGAACAGCAGGAAGCCGACGCCGACCAGGCCCATCGTCGACAGGATGCGCGCGCGCAGCACGTCGGGCAGCGACGACGAGAAGAACGAGACGGCGCCGGTCCAGAACGACAGGATCAGCACCCACAGCAGCATCGAGCCCTCGTGCGAGCCCCAGGTGGCGGCGATCCGGTAGTGCAGCGGCAGGTGCAGGTTCGAGTGCGTCGCGACGAGCAGCACGCTGAAGTCGTTGCGCACGAACAGCGCGCCGAGCGAGACGAACGCGAGGATCGCGAGCGCGGCGAGCAGGAGCGCGGCCGGTCGATCGACCGCGATCAGGCGCGCGCCGGTCGGGCCGCGCACGAAGCTGCCGATCATCGGCAGCGTGCCGAGGATCGCCGAGACGGCCAGCGCGAGCGCCAGCGTGTACTGCCCGAATTCGGCGATCATCGGCGTGCCTGCGAGTTTCGACGCGGGATCATCGGCGTTGCCTCCGTGCTGCGTGCGCGATCACTGGTCCGCCTGCTGGAACTGCGTGGGCGCACCGACCGGATGCCCGGCGCGGCGCAGCGCCTCGGCCGCTTCCGGCGGCATGTAGTTCTCGTCGTGCTTGGCGAGCACTTCGCGTGCCTTGAAGGTGCCGTCGGGCTCGAGCGTGCCTTGCGCGACGACGCCGCGCCCTTCCTTGAAGAGGTCGGGCAGGATGCCCGTGTAGGCGACGGCGATCGTCTTCGCGTTGTCGGTGACGCGGAAGGTCACCGTGGTGCCGTCGCCGATGCGCTCGACGCTGTCGGGTTCGACGAGCCCGCCGATGCGGAATGCCTTGTTCGTCGGTGCCTCGCCGTCGGCGATCTGCGTCGGCGTGAAGAAGAACACGAGGTTGCTGCGGAACGCGTTGGTGACGAAGGTCGCCGCGATCGCCAGTGCCGCGAGTCCGCCCAGTATCCACAGCAATCGCCGATGGCGCGCTTTCATTCGATCGTTCCCGAAAACGGTGTTGCGTGCGCGGCCTGCTCGGCGCGCATCTCCTCGGCGCGCCGCTCGGCCGCGTGCCGATGCCGACGCAGTGCGAACAGCTCGACGGCGATCGCGAGCGCGAGCATGCCGTACGAGCTCCAGACGTAGAAACCGTAGCCGCCCATCTGCAGCCAGTCGATCATCGTGCCTCCGGAATTCAGCGCACCGCCGCGCCCGACGGTGCGGCGCCGTCGTCGGGGCGCGCGCGGTCGTGCGCGGCGAGCCGCGCCATCCAGCCGCTCGCCGCCTCGCGCTCGACGATGATGCTGCGCACGCGGTGCAGCGCCACCGCGATCGTGTAGGCCCACGCGGCGAAGGTGAGCAGCAGCATGCCGGCGAGCATCGTCTGCGCCATCTTCGGTGCCGCGGTCATCGAGATCGTGGCGCCCTGGTGCAGGGTGTTCCACCAGCGCACCGAGAAATAGATGATCGGCACGTTGATCGCGCCGACCAGCGCGAGCAGCGCGGCCGCGCGATCGGCGCGCCGCGGATCGTCGATCGACGCGCGCAGCGCGATGAAGCCCAGGTACAGGAACAGCAGGATCAGCGTCGACGTCAGCCGTGCGTCCCACACCCAGTAGGCGCCCCAGGTGGGCCGGCCCCAGAAGGCCCCGGTCCACAGCGAGACGAAGGCCCACATCGCGCCGGTGGGTGCGAGCGCCTGCGCCATCATCGCCGACAGGCGCGTGTTGAAGGACAGCGAGATCGCCGACCAGAAGGCCATCACCAGGTAGATGAACATCGCCATCCACGCGGCCGGTACGTGGATGTAGATGATGCGGTAGGCCTCGCCCTGCTGCCAGTCGGTGGGCGCGACGAAGAGCCCGACGTAGAGGCCGACGCCCGCCAGCAGCACGGCGAGCGTCGCGAACACGGGGATCAGCCGCCCGGCGAGCGGATAGAAGCTGGCCGGCGACGCATAGCGATACCAGGACCGGGCGAAGGTGGTCATTCGTGTGCGATTTTAACCGCGAGCGCGGTGACGGCCGGTCCGAGCACCCAGGCGGCGATGACACCGGCGGCGAGCAGCGACAGGTGCGCCTCGGCACCGAGTCCGGCGGCATGCGATTCGACCGATCCCGCGCCGAAGATCAGCACCGGCACCGCCAGCGGCAGCACGAGCAGCGCGAGCAGCGACGAGCCGCCGCGGGCGCCGAGCGTGAGCGCGGCGGCGACCGCGCCGAGCCACGACAGGATCGGCGTGCCGAGCGCGAGCGAGACGACGAGCACGCCGAT
>JBIQJM010000007.1:0-74009 GCA_044507525.1 Burkholderiales bacterium | reverse complement strand
ACGCAGAAGGCATACGCGAAGGTGAGCGCGTTGTCGCTCTTCGACGTGCTCTGAGGCGCAGGCGTCGCCGCGCCGCATGCAGGCCGTCGGTCCGATCCTCCCTTCCGGCATCCGCGCGGGCGCGGCGCGCGGCGAGGTCTCGGTCGAAGCGCTCGCCGTCGCCCGCGACGGGGCGGGTGTCGAGGCCGCGTCCGCCGCCGTCGAGTCCGGCGTCCTGCCGCGCGGTGGCCTGCGCCTCTGGGATCCGCAGCTCAACCGGCAGTTCGCCGGCGCGCAGCAGGCGCTCTCGTTCCTCGACGACCTGAGCGGACAGCTGCGCAGCCTGAAGGACGGTCTCGGAAATCCGCTGGTCCACGACCCGGCCGCGCTGGACGCGATGCTGCAACGGCTCGATCGGACGTGGCGCGATCGCCTTGCTTCATCGGGCGGCAGCCTGAGCCCGCAGCTCGTCTACAGCGCGACCGAGCCCGCCGCGCAGTCGTTCACCGTGCGCGGACTGAGCTTGCGCACGCTGCAATCGGGCGAGCGGGAAACGCTGTCCTTCGCGGTCGACGCGGTGGCGTCCGGGCTGCCGACGGTGCTCGTCGAGCCCGGCCTGCCGGACGAGCTGCTGGTGCAGCGCTTCGATCACGCCCTGGCCGCTGCCCGCATTCGCGTGCGCGAGGGTGAGCAGGGCAGCCTGGTGTTCAGTACGCCCGAGGCGGCCTGGGATGCCGTGCGCGACTCGCTGGCCATCAAGGGGGGCGGCATCCGCTTTCCCACGGGACAGTTCAACCGGTTGCGCACCGATCCCCAGCCCGAGGCGCTGCAGCCGCAGGCCTGGACGGTGACCGATGCGCACGGCAGGCGCCAGACGCTGCAGCGGGTGCTGCAGGCCATGGACACCGTGCGGCAGACGCGCGAAGCCGTGGCGGACTCGCTGGCCGACGCCGCTCGGCGGCTCGAACGCGCGCGCCCGGCCGACGAGCGCGCGTGGGCCGGCCGCTTCGCGGCGCAGTTCGCATCCCTCGCGCGCGAGCCCGGCTACGAAGCCTTCGCCTCGATCGGCGCGTCGCTGAGCGGCGTGCACCGCGAGCGCGTGCATGCCTTGCTCGAGCTGCGCTGAGGGCGGTCGCGCTCAAGTTTCCGGCCGTTCTTCCGAAGTCATGGCGGGTTCAGCGGATCCGGCGTCCGCGACGACGCCCCGCTTCGATGAGAACCGCGACCATCCACTACGCTGTACGGGACGCATCCGCGCCCCAGTCACTCGATCCCTGCACGCTGGGCCGGCCGATCCATCTGCTGGACGGCTTCGTCGACGCGCTGAAGGCCGACCTGTCCGATCACTTCCAGCAGGAGCTGAACCGCCGCTACGGCGCCTCGTTCGAGGTCGGCACGGTCTCGCTCGTCCGCGGCGTACCGCCCGACGCACGGATACCGCGCCTTCTGGTCCACACCGACGACGACGGCAGCCTGGGCGTCGCGCTCGAGCGTTGCCTGCTGCTCGGTGTGATGGGGTACCGCTACGGCGACGGTGCGGCGCTGCCCGTGCCCGGGGCCGCAGCGCGCGAAACCGTCACCGAGGAGCGCCTGGCGGCGCATCTGGGGGGGCGGCTGGTGTGCCTGCTGGCCGCGCGCATCGACGCCGGTAGCGAGTCGACGTTTCCGAGGGCGGTCGAAGCGTCGGCTCGGCCCCTGGAATTCAAGCCGATGGCGCCTGCGCGAGCGAGTGCCGGCACCTGGAGCATCCGCGCCGCCGTTCGCGAATCCGCCCACGGGATCGACGGCGTGCTGTGGTTCACGCTCGACGCGACGTGGATGCGCCGGCTGCTGCGCCGGCTCGCGCCGGTTCGCGACAAGCCGGTCGAGCCGGTGCAACGCGCGTTGCCCCTCGCCATGCGCTTGCCGCTGACGCTGACCGCCCAACTGCTGCGCAAGGAACTGCTGCTGGGCGAGTTGATGGACCTGCGCGCCGGCGACGTGATTCCGATCAGCCTCGGTGCGACCGACGTGCTGATCGACGATTCCCGGCTGTTCACGGCCACCGTGGCCGAACAGAAAGGCAAGTTGTGCCT
Source organism: Burkholderiales bacterium (assembly GCA_044507525.1). GTDB lineage: Bacteria > Pseudomonadota > Gammaproteobacteria > Burkholderiales > Burkholderiaceae_E > Zeimonas. The sequence goes on along the minus strand of JBIQJM010000007.1, from coordinate 71,955 downwards.
GACCTCGTTTGAGTTCGTCGAATGACCGACCCCCTGATGAACGAAGATCCCGCAATCGAAACCCTGCTGACCGACCTCCCGGCTTCGACGGTCGACGAATTCGCCGCCGAGGATCCCCCGCCGGCACCGCGCGCGCGGCGCAACCTGCCGCAGATGATGCGCCGCATCCCGGTCACGCTGACGCTCGAGGTGGGCAGCGCACGGGTCTCGCTGCAGGACCTCATGGAGATCGGCGCGGACAGCGTCGTCGAGCTCGACACGCTGGCCGGCGAGCCGCTGGTCGTGAAGGTCAACGGCACGCCGATCGGGCGCGCGGAGGTCGTCGTATCGGGCGAGAACTACGGCTTGAAGGTGCTCGACCTCGATGGGCTGGATTTCGATTCGCTGAACCCATGACTTCGCTGCACGGCCGCCGGTGGCCGTCGTACGCCGGCGTCGCGCTCGCCGTCGTGCTGCTGACGCTCGTCGCAGCGCCGGCGGGCGCCGCGACGATCGAGCTGCTGGGCCAGGCGGCCGACGGAGCGCCGACCGAGTTCACCGTCAAGACGCAGGTGCTGGTCATCATGACGCTGCTCGGGCTGCTGCCCGTGATGGCGATGATGATGACGAGCTTCACGCGCTTCGTGATCGTGCTTTCGCTGTTGCGCCAGGCGCTGGGTCTGCAGCAGGGCCTGCCGACCCGCATCATCACCGGCGTGGCGCTCATCCTCACGCTGCTGGTGATGCGGCCGATCGGCGAACAGATCTGGACGCAGGCCTTCGTGCCGTACGACCGCGACCAGATCGGACTGGAGCAGGCGCTGAAGATCGCCGAGGCGCCGATGTCGCGCTTCATGCTCGCGCAGACCAGCAAGGCCGCGCTCGCACAGGTCTCGCACCTGGCCGGCGCCGCCGACGTCGTCGACCCGGCGGATCACGCCTTCACCATCAAGATGGCCGCCTTCGTGCTGAGCGAGCTGAAGACGGCCTTCCAGATCGGCTGCATGCTGTTCATCCCGTTCCTCGTCATCGACCTCGTCGTCGCCTCGGTGCTGATGGCGATGGGGATGATGATGCTGTCGCCGCTGGTGATCTCGCTGCCGCTCAAGCTGCTGCTGTTCGTGCTGGTGGACGGCTGGACGCTGACGGTGAACACGCTGGTGACCAGCGTCCAGGCACTGTGAGAGCGGTGCACGCATGCTGACCCCCGACGTCGCCGTCGACCTCGTCAGCCAGAGCCTTCGCGCGGTGATGCTGCTGGTGAGCATCATGGTGGTGCCCAGCCTGGTCGTGGGGCTGGCGGTGGCGCTGTTCCAGGCCGCCACGCAGATCAACGAGCAGACGCTGAGCTTCCTGCCCCGGCTGCTGGTGACGCTGCTGGCCATCGGCGTCATGGGGCGCTGGATCGTCGTCTATCTGATGGACTTCTGCGTCGCGATGTTCGAGCGCGCGGCGACGCTCGTCGGGTAGGGCTGCGCCGCCGACCGAGCCGCCGGACCGTCCGCCGCGCGATGGAACTCGCCTTCAGCCAGCTCGTGGCGCACCTGCATGCGCTGTGGTGGCCGTTCTGTCGCGTGCTGGCGATGTTCTCCTCCGCCGCGGTGCTGGGCGAGTCGAGCGTACCGGTGCCGGTGCGCGTGCTGCTGTCGCTGGCGATGGCGGTGGTGCTGCTTCCCGTCGCCCAGCCGGCCGTCTACATCGATCCGTTCTCGCTGGCCGGCGTCGCGGCGACCGTCGAGCAGGCGGTGATCGGCGGACTGATCGGGCTCGCCTCGCACTTCACCATGGCGGTCGTCATGACGCTGGGCTATGTCGTCGCGTCGCAGATGGGGCTCGCCATGGCGATCATGAACGACCCGGTCAACGGCAACTCGTCCGACGTCGTCTCCAGCCTGCTGTCGGTGATGTACATCCTGGTGTTCTTCGCGGTCGACGGGCACCTGGTGTTCACCGGCGTGGTCGGGGCGAGCCTGCAGGCCTGGCCGGTGGGCGAGGGCTGGGCGGGCCTGTCGCTCGAGACCTTCGCCTTCAACGTCGCCTGGGTCTTCGCGGCCGCCATGCTGCTGGCGATGCCGATGGTGTTCTCGATGTTCGTCGTGCAGATCGGCTTCGGCTTCCTGAACCGCGTGGCGCCGTCGCTGAATCTCTTCTCGCTGGGCTTCGCGCTGGTCACGATGTTCGGGCTGTTCATGCTGAGCTCCGTGGTGCGCTTCGTTCCCGAGCACTACGTCCGCATGACGGGGCGCGTGCTCGACATGCTGCAGCAGCAGATGGTGCGCTGATGGCGGAGAACCGGAACGACACCGGCGACAAGACCGAGAAGCCGACCGCACAGAAGCTGCGCAAGACCCGCGAGCAGGGGCAGGTCGTTCGCTCTCGAGACCTCGCGACCGCCGTCGGCATCCTCGTCACCCTGCGCGTGTTCGTGCTGCTGGTGCCCGAATACCTCGAGGACTTCCGCCGGCTGTTCCACCAGGGCTTCGCGCTGCTGGGCAGCGAAGGCGCGCTCGAGAACGTCTGGTCGGCCACCTTCGCCCTCGCATCCGTCCTGCTGTTGAAGATGATCGCACCGCTGCTCGTCGTGCCGCTGGCGAGCGTGCTGGGGGGGCTCGTTCCCGGCGGATGGGTGCTCAGCTCGAAGAACCTGAGGCCCAAGCTCGAGCGCCTGAGCCCCGCGAGGAATCTCGGCAAGCTGTTCAGCGCCAGACATGCGTTCGAGGTCGCCATCGCCGTCGGCAAGGCGGCGGCCGTGGGAGCCGTGCTGTGGCATGTCACGCGCACGGGCGTGGCCGGTTTCGTGCACCTGCAGAACCTGCACTTCGTCGAGGCGCTGGCGGCGGGCGCCGGCCTGATGCTCGACGGCGTGATGGCCATGTGCGTCGTCTTCATCGTCTTCGCGTTCATCGACGTGCCGGCGCAGTCCTTCTTCTTCCTGAAGGGCCAGCGCATGAGCAAGCAGGACGTCAAGGAGGAGCACAAGCGCAACGAGGGCCGCCCCGAGATCAAGCAGCGCGTGCGCCAGTTGCAGCGCCAGATGGCGCGCCGCGGAGTGCGCAAGTCCGTGCCGACGGCGGACGTCGTGATCGTGAACCCGGAGCACTACGCCGTGGCGCTGCGCTACGACGAGCAGCGCGCCGAGGCTCCGTACGTGGTGGCCAAGGGCGTCGACGAGATGGCGCTGTACATCCGCGAGGTGGCGGCCGAGCACGGCGTGGAGACGGTGCCGTTGCCGCCGCTCGCGCGTGCCATCTACCACACCAGCCAGGTGCACCAGCAGATTCCGATGGCGCTGTACCACGCGGTCGCGCAGGTGCTGACCTACGTGCTGCAGATCAAGGCGTTCCGCGGCGGACGGCGCACGGCCGAGCCGTCGCTTCCGACGCACCTTGGCGTTCCCCGTCATTTGAGCGAGGGCTATACGAGATGACTTTCCTGAGCCGCCTGGCCGGCGAGGCGCGGCGTTACAGGGTCGCCACGCCGCTGTTCCTGATGGCGATGCTGGCGATGATCATCCTGCCGCTGCCGCCGGTGGTGCTGGACGTGCTGTTCACGTTCAACATCGTGCTGGCGCTGCTCGTCATCCTGGCCGGCGTGTCGGCGAAGCGCCCGCTGGATTTCTCGGTGTTCCCCACCGTCCTGCTCGCGGCGACGATGCTGCGCCTGACGCTGAGCGTCGCTTCCACGCGCGTGGTGCTGCTGCATGGCCACGAGGGCACGCACGCCGCCGGCCAGGTGATCGAGGCTTTCGGCAATGTCGTCATCGGCGGCAACTTCGTCGTCGGCCTGGTGGTGTTCGTCATCCTGACGATCATCAACTTCATCGTCGTGACGAAGGGGGCCGAGCGCATCTCGGAAGTCTCGGCGCGCTTCACGCTGGACGCGCTGCCGGGCAAGCAGATGGCGATCGACGCCGACCTGAACGCCGGGCTCATCAACCAGGAGAAGGCGCAGGCCCGCCGTGCCGACGTGGCCAACGAGGCCGACTTCTATGGCGCGATGGACGGCGCCTCGAAGTTCGTGCGTGGCGATGCCATCGCCAGCATCCTGATCCTCATCATCAACATGGTGGGCGGCGTTGCCATCGGCGCGCTGATGTACGACCTGTCGTTCGGAGACTCCTTCCGCCAGTACGCGCTGCTGACCATCGGCGATGGCCTGGTGGCGCAGATCCCCGCGCTGCTGCTGTCGGCCGCGGCCGCGATCCTGGTCACGCGCATCAGCGATGCGGGCGACTTCGAGCAGCAGGTGAGCAGCCAGTTGCTCACTTCGCCCACCGTGATGTTCAGCGCCGCGGGGCTGATGGCCGCGTTGGCGATCGTCCCCGGCATGCCCTCGGCGATGTTCACGGTCTTCGCCGCCGTGCTCGCCTATGTGGGCTGGCGCATCCGCCAGGGCACGGCGGCGGCGCCGGCACCGAATCCGCTGGCGGCAGTGGAAGCGGCGCTCGTCGACGCGAAGCCGCCCGAGCTCGGCTGGGAAAGCCTGCCCGTGGTCGAACCGATTGCGATAACGGTGGGCTACAAGCTCGTCGGCCTGATCGACGTTGCGCAAGGCGCGCCGCTCACCCGGCGCGTGAAGGGCGTGCGCCGGAGCCTGAGCGAGAGCATGGGCCTGCTGCTGCCGACCGTCGGCGTGCGCGACGACCTCGCGCTGGAGCCTTCGCAGTACGCGGTGCTGGTGAGCGGTACCGTCGTCGCGCAGGGGGAGGTGTTCCCCGACAAGCTGATGGCGATCGCCTCGCCCCGGGTATACGGACAGCTCGACGGCATCCCCGGGCTGGAGCCGGCCTACGGAATCCCCGTGACGTGGATCGAGCCGGACCGCAAGGCACATGCGCTGGGCCTGGGCTACCAGGTGGTCGAACCGTCGAGCGTGGTGGTCACGCACCTGTCGAAGGTGATGCGCGAGCACCTGCCGGAGCTGCTGCGGCACGAGGACGTCTCGGCGCTGCTGGAACGGCTGAGCGCGCTTGCGCCCAAGCTGTCGGCGGCACTGGAGAAGGCGCTCACGCACACGCAGCTGCTGCGCGTCTTTCGCGTGCTGCTCGCCGAGGGCGTGTCCCTCAAGGACATCGTGCCGATCGCCACCACTTTGCTCGAGGGCGCGGAAACGACGAAGGATCCGATCCTGCTCGCAGCCGAGGTGCGCTGCGCGTTGCGTCGACAGATCGTCGCCGGCCTGTTCGGCAACAAGCGCGAGATGAAGGCCTTCAATCTCGGCGGCGAACTCGAGAACATGCTGCTCGGCTCGCTCAACCAGGCCCGGCAGGGCGGCAAGGTGGCCCTCGACAACTATCCCGTCGATCCGAACCTGCTGTCGCAGTTGCAGACGAACATGCCCGTGATCCGCGAGCAGATGAAGCAGCAGGCCACGCCGCCGTTGCTGCTGGTCATGCCGCAGATCCGCCCGCTCCTGGCGCGCTATGCGCGCTTGTTCGCGCCGGGGCTGCACGTGCTGTCGTACAACGAGATCCCGGAGCAGCGCGACGTCAGCGTGATCGGTACGCTGGGCTGAGCGCGCGGGCGTCCGTCGCGCACGCACGCGGGCGCGGCATGCGCCTCATTCCGGCCGTGCCACCGGGCTGAATCCGCCCGGGGGCAACAGGGCCGACAGCGCGACCGTTACTTCGGCAGCCGCCTGGAACAGCGGCAACGGAAGCAGTTGCGCGGGCGGCAGGCCGCCGCGCCCGTCGAGGCGGGTGACGGCGCCGGACCACGGTATGCCGTGCGTCACGCCGCAGTGCGCCAGTCGCAGTCCCGCCGCGGAAAGTATTCTCGACAGCATCGGCATCGCGTCGTGCACCGGCCGCAGCGCCCGCTCGTCCTCGATGAAGAAGACGAGCTGCACGCTGCCGACCAGCAGCCGCACCAGGACCGCCACGCGACCGAGCGCGGGGAGCTCGACTTCCAGTCGCAGCGCCATAGGGCCGCGCCTGCGGCGCGGCAGCGCAGGCGGCGGCGATCGTGCATCGTCCAGGTCGATCAGCCGCAGGCTCAGGTGCAGGCCGCCCCAGACGTAGGCCGGAAACAGCCACCTGTCCGCGTGGGCGGACGACTTGTCCGATATCGTTGCCATGCCGTCTCGCGCGAGCGGCGCGGCTTGCGCGAGGGATCGGGACGAGGCCTGCACGATCGTGTGCACGACGCTGGAGCGATCCGCTGCCGATCCGACGCGGCGCAGGACCATCGCGCGCCACGACTGCGCGACCGCCGCGGCATCCGGGGCACGCCAGCTCATCCGCCGATGCGCCAGTTGATCGGGTCGCATCGCATCCGGCAGCGACGCCGTGCGATCGTGGGGCTGCCGTCCGGGAACGTCGAGCAGCGCGAACTCCAGGCGCGGGTGCGTCGACAGCACGCGCACCAGGATCACGTCTCCGGCCGCGACGTGGGGCGTCGCCGCCGACAGGCCCGCCAGCCGGAACGGCCGTCGATCGGAGGCGGTGGCCAGCACCTCGTCGGCGGACGCGGGGCCGAGCGTCAGGCGCAGCGTGTCGCCTGCCGTGGGGCCGGGGCGCGGCGCTCCCATGCGTGCCGCGGGAGACGGCAGGGCGATGGCAGCGATTCGTTCCAGGGTCACGGCGACAGGCTCCGTCTCGAGCAGACGCTGCGGGAACGCGCATCGCGCTGCCCGGGCAGCGTCGCCGTTCGGCGAAGGGTCGCTGCGCGTTGCTCCTGCTGCTACAGAGCGACGGAAAGCCGCGGCACGTTAAGGTCGGCGCCGCGGGCCGGCAGGTGCTCCGGAGGCAGGCCCGCTTCATGGCGCTCCCACATCCGCAGCAGCAGCGCCTCGAAGTCCCGTGCGTAGCGGCGACTGTCGAACAGCGGCAGCCGATGCCGGTTGTCGGCGAGGTGGCGCTGCGCGGTCCGCAGGGCTGCCGGGTCGTTGATCAGCTCGGTGGCTTTCGCCACGTAGGCAGCCGCGTCGGCGCAGACCATGTCGGGCAGGCCGCACGCCGAGACCAGGCTCGCGCCGACGCGCGAGGCGAAGGTTTCGCCGGGCACCGTGACGAGCGGCACTGCGCACCACAGCGCGTCGCTCGCCGTCGTGTGCGCGTTGTAGGGCCAGGTATCGAGCATGAGGTCCGCACACTGCAGGCGGGCGAGGTTCTCGTGCGCGGGGGCGTGGGGCGAGAAGAACAGGCGCTCGGGCGACACGCCTCGCTGCTGCATTTCCCGCACGAGATTCGCGGCGGCCTGGTCGTTCCAGATCACCTGCCAAAGGACCGCGGTCGGCGCGGCAAGAAGGATCCTCGACCACAGGTCGATCATCTCGGGAGAGATCTTGTAGACCTGGTTGAAACAGCACAGCACGACGGCATCGTCGGGCAGGCCCAGTTCCGCGCGCGACGGCGGCGTGGGTAGCGCGCGCTGGCTGTCGTTGGGCTGGTAGCAGTGCGGCATCTGCGCGATGCGTTCGCTGAAATGCGCGGCGTGCGCGATCGGGGTGACGATCGGGTCGCCCAGTACGTAGTCGAGGAAATCGGCGCCGGTCGTCCCCGGATAGCCCAGGTAGCCGACCTGCACGGGTGCAGGACGGCGGGCCAGGAGCTCGAAGCGGCTGTCTTTCGTGTGACCCTTGAGGTCGATCGCGATGTCGAGGTCGTCGTCGCGCATCCGCTGGGCCGCCCCGAGGTCGCTCAGGTGGCGCACGTCGCGGAAGTGCTCGCTCGCGGCGCGGACGCGGGCCTGCCAGGGCGAGTGGTCTTCCGGACTGTGACAGTACAGGAAGACCTCGAAGCGCGACCGGTCGTGCAGCTCGAGCAGCTCGGTGATCAGATGGGTCGTCGCGTGGTTGCAGAAATCGGCCGACAGGTAGCCGATGCGCAGCCGGCCCGCCCGGCGCGCGCGTCGTTCGGGCAGCGGCTGCACCTGACTGCACAGGCTGCGGTAGCGCAGCGCGCCCACGCGCCGTTGCTGCTGCGGCGACGAGGGCAGTGCCAGCAGCGTGAACGGAATGATCTGCGAGACCGTGTGGTCGTCGCTGTCGTCGAGCACCTGCAGCAGCGCCGCGGTGTGCTTCGCCAGGTCCGGCCACTGGGCGGCCTGGCGAAGCATCTGCACCAGTTGCGACAGGGCCAGGATCTTCACCCGTCCCGTCTTGTCGGTGGTCGCGGCGGTCTCGAAGCACACCGCGGCATCGCGCGGATGGTTGATGTGCTGGAAGGCCAGGCCCATGTGCTGGTAGGCCATCGAATTGCCGACGTCCTGGCGCAGGCACTCGAGGTAGGTCTCGATGGCTTCCTGCCATCGTTCGGAGCGCAGCAGCAGCTCGCCCTGCTCCATCAGCAGTTCCGCGGTACGCGGCACCGATTCGGGCAGGCCGAGGTACACGTCCGCCGCCTCGTGGTGCCGGTTCTGCATCGCCAGGCACCGGGCGAGCAGGCGGGCAGCCAGCAGGTTGTCGGCCTGCAGGCGCAGCGCCTGCGTGGCGGCAGCCGCGGCCTGTTCCGCCGCGTCCTGCTCGAGCAGCGCGACCGACAGGCTCAGCCAGTACAGACTCTCGCGCGGGGCGAGCCGGGCGGCCGTCCGGTACTCGCGCTCGGCCTCGGGCCAGCGCCGATTCCGGTCGGCGCGCCGGCCGGCTTCCCAGTGCCTGCGCGCCCGCCGGTTCTGCACGTTCGTTTGCATGTCTGCGAGGATGGGGCGCGACGAGGCGCCCTGGGTGGGACGAGACCACCCGCGTTATCGGCAGCAGCCGTCGAAAATGAAGCCAGGCATCGGCCTGGCTTCGGGAAGAGGGACCGACCCGTGCGGGTGCACGGTCGGTCGAGCGACGGGGGTCTTATTGCATCAGCGACATCACGAGCTGCGACATGCTGCTGCTCTGCTTGAGCATCGAGGTGCCTGCCTGCAACAGCATCTGCTGCTTGGTCATCTGCGCCGTTTCGCTGGCGTAGTCGACGTCCATGATGCGGCCGCGTGCGGCTTCGGTGTTCATGCTCATGTTGGACAGGTTGTTGTACGTGTGCTCGAGGCGGTTGGCGACCGCGCCGAGCTCCGAGCGGAACGTGCCCAGCGCGTCGATCTGGGTCTGCAGCGTGCCGATCAGCGCGTTCGCGGTGGTGTGGTCGGTGACCGCAACGGCCGCCAGCGAGAAGCCCGTGGGGATCGTCACGCCGGACAGGGCCATCGTCTCGCTCGTCGATGCGCCGATCTGGAAGGTCGTCGTCGTGGCCAGCGCACCGGTGCCCGTGAACAGCGTCTGGCCGCCGAACGAAGTGTTGGAGAAGATGTTGCCGAGCTCTGCGTTCAGCGCCGTGAGTTCCTTTCCGATGGCGGTGCGGTCGGCGGCGCTGGCGGTGTCGGACGCCGCTTCGGTCGCCAGGTCCTTCATGCGCAGGAGAATGTTGGTCGTCTCGCTCAGCGCGCCCTCGGCCGTCTGCAGCATCGAGATGCCGTTCTGCGTGTTGCGCATCGCCACCGCCTGGCCACGCGTCTGGGCATTCAGGCGGGTGGCGATCTGCAGGCCGGCGGCGTCGTCCATTGCCGAATTGACACGGTAACCGGTCGACAGGCGGCTCATCGAGGTGGCCAGCGACTTTTGCGTGCCGCCGATCGAGTTCTGGGCGGACAGCGCGGCAGCGTTGGTATGAAGGCTCAGCATGGTCGCTCCTGGAGGGATTGGTGGTCGGGGCACACGTGATGTCGCAGGCCCTCAACGCCACAAGGCGACCTCCGGGACGCGGACATTAAGCCGGGAGAGCGACATGAAATCTTCGATCTGCGCGACGCGCGCGAGCACAGGCGGGCAGCAAGCCCCCTCGTCGTCGCAGTACGTGCTGTTCGACGCGCCGGTGCCGCTTCCGGTCGGGATGCCCGAGGGCCTGCGCTACGAACCCGACTTCCTCTCGGCGGGCGAGGAGAGCGAGCTCGTGGCATGCATCCGCGCACTGCCGCTCGAGGAAGCGAAGTACAAGGACTACACTGCGCGGCGCCGCATCGCGAGCTTCGGCGGCCGCTTCGACTACCGGGCGAACCGGCTCGAACCGTCGTCGGAGCTCGTCGCCGAACTGCATCCGCTGCGGGACCGGGTCGCGCGCTGGCTCGGTGTCGCGCCTGCGGCACTCGTGCAGGCGCTCGTCGCCGAGTATCGGCCGGGAACGCCGCTGGGCTGGCATCGGGACGTGCCGGACTTCGAGGACGTGGTCGGCGTCTCGCTCGGCGCGGACGCGACGATGCGTTTCCGCCCGTATCCGCCGGTGCGGCCGAAGCGTGCCGACATCGTCCGCCTGACGCTGGCGCCGCGCTCGATCTATCTGCTGCACGGCCCCGCACGATGGAGCTGGCAGCACAGCGTGGCGCCGACGAAGGCGCTGCGCTGGTCGATCACGTTCCGCACGCAGCGGTCCGGCGAAAATAGTGGCTCGGCGGCACGCCGAGCGTCCGGCGGAACATCGCGATGAACGCACTCGGGCTCTGGTAGCCGAAGTCGAGCGCGACGCGCGTGACCGAGTCGCCGGCGCCGAGCCGCTCGAGCGCCCCGAGCAGCCGCAGCTGCCTGCGCCAGGCCGCGAAGCCCAGGCCGGTCTCGCCGGCGAAGAGTCGCTCGAGCGTACGCACGCTCGCTCCGGCGCATCGGGCCCAGTCCTCCAGGTCGCGATCGTCGGCCGGGTTCGCCAGCAGCGCCTGCGCGATCGGCTGCAGTCGCTTGTCCTGCGGCATCGGCAGGTTCAGCGGCGCCGGCTGCATCGTGCGCAGCCGATCGAGCAGCACGCCCATCAGGCGAGCGGCGGCGCCCTCGGCCGGATAGTCGTTGCCCGCATCGATCGCCGCCAGGATCAGCTCGCGCAGCAGCGGCGATACGTCGACGACGAGGCAGCTGCGCGGCAGGGCGACCGTCGCCGACGCGTCGACGAACAGCGACAGCAGCGCGATCGGCTGCGAAGCCACGACGCTGTGCTCGAACTCCGACGGGATCCAGATCGCCTGCGTCGCGGGCACCATCCACATCGCTTCGTTGCGTACCAGGCGGAACACGCCCAGCGTGCAATAGAAGAGATGCGCGCGCGGGTGGCGGTGCATCGGCGTGCGCGCCGGGCCGAGTCGGTACGACATCGTCACGATCGGGCGCTGCGGGTCGACGAGTTGCCCGTGGTCGACCGGCCTGGCGATTGGCAGCTTCGCGATGCTCATTGACGGATTCCAGCCACTCGGGCAACGAATGCGCACATAAGCTCGGTCCGGCCCAGACCACTGAAAACGGAGTTGATCATGGAACGGCCGTATCGGGTAGTGGAAACGGTGTCGATCCTTCCTTCCAGCGTTCCGATCCCCGGCCTGGGGATGCTGCCGGTGAACGCGTACCTGCTGCAGTCGAGGCAGCCGCTGCTCGTCGACACCGGCCTGCACGCCGACACCGACGAATTCCTCGCGGCGCTGCGCTCGCTGATCGACCCCGGCGACCTGCGCTGGATCTGGCTCACGCACATCGACCAGGACCACGTCGGCAGCCTTGCGCGCCTCCTGGAGGAAGCGCCGCGGGCGAAGGTGATCACGAGCTTCCTCGGCGCGGGAAAGTGCGCACTCTTCGCGCCGCTTCCCCCGGAGCGCATGCACTGGCTGAATCCGGGGCAGTCGATCGACCTGGGCGACCGGGTGCTCACGGCAGTGCGTCCGCCGGTCTACGACGCGCCCGAGACGACCGGCGCCTACGACAGCCGCTCGAAGGTGTTCTTCAGCTCCGATTGCTTCGGCGCCATCCTTCCCGGAATGGTGCACGACGCGTCGCGCATTCCGGCCGGGCTGCTGCGGGAACGACAGATCCAGTGGGCGACCATCGACGCGCCCTGGCTGCACGACGTGGGCGAGGGTCGGCTGGCGAGCGCGCTCGCCGGGATCCGTCGCATGGCGCCGACCGCGATCCTCGGCAGCCACCTGCCGCCGGTCTTCGGCGCCATCGAGCCGATGCTGGACGCGCTGGCCTGCGCGCGCACCGGCGCACCGTTCGTCGCGCCGGACCAGGCGGTGCTCGACGCGATGATGGTGGAAAACGCGATCGCGGCCGCCGGGCCGGCTTCCGCGCAAGGGCAGGGGGTCGAGGGCGCGCCGGGCGAGCGCGCATCGGCGGCAGATGCGCCGGTGCGTATCGCTGCGGACTTCGAAGCGATGCGCCAGTGAAAAAGAAAGGGAACCAGCGGCGTTCGCCTCTGGTTCCCTCTGCTGTCTGGCTCCCCGACCAGGGCTCGAACCTGGGACCTGCGGATTAACAGTCCGTCGCTCTACCGACTGAGCTATCGGGGAAGAGCCCGCGAGTATAGCGGAAGCGGGAACCGACCGACGCCGCGCGACGCGATCAGCTCCTGATCACCTCCGCCATCGCCTTCGCCACCGCGTCGATGTTCCCGCTGTTCAGCGCCGCCAGGCAGATGCGCCCGGTACCCACCGCGTAGATGCCGAAGTCGTCGCGCAGCCGGGCCACCTGCACCGGGTTCAGCCCGGAGTAGGAGAACATCCCGCGCTGGCGCTCGACGAACGAGAAGTCCTGCTCGACGCCGTTCTCGCGCAGGCGCTGCACCAGTCCCGAGCGCATCGCGCGGATGCGGTCGCGCATCCCGGCCAGCTCGCTCTCCCACAGCTTGCGCAGCTCGGGCGTCGACAGCACCGAGGCGACGATCGCCGCGCCGTGCGTCGGCGGGTTCGAGTAGTTGGTGCGGATCACCCGCTTGACCTGGCTCGTGACGCGCGCCGATTCGTCCCGGTTGGCGGTGACGATCGACAGCGCGCCCACGCGCTCGCCGTACAGCGAGAACGACTTCGAGAACGAGCTCGAGACGAAGAAGGGCAGGCCCGCGTCGGAGAACCTGCGCACTGCCATCGCGTCGGCGTCGATGCCCTCGGCGAAGCCCTGGTACGCCATGTCGAGGAACGCGACCAGCTGCCGGTCGCGCACGGCGGCGACGACCGCTTCCCATTGCGCGGCGTCGAGATCCACGCCGGTGGGATTGTGGCAGCAGGCGTGCAGCACGACGATCGAATGCGCGGGAAGGCTGCGCAGCGCCGCGAGCATCGCGTCGAAGCGCAGGCCGTGCGAGGCCGGATCGTAGTACGGGTAGGTTTTCACTTCGAATCCGGCGGCCTCGAACAGCGCCCGGTGGTTCTCCCAGCTTGGGTCGCTGATCCAGACTCCGGCCTGCGGATACAACCGGCGCAGGAAGTCGGCGCCGACGCGCAGGGCGCCGGTGCCGCCGAGCGCCTCGAACGTGGCGACGCGTCCGTCGGCGAGCAAGGGCGAATCCGCGCCGAACAGCAGCTTCTGCACCGCCTGGTTGTAGGCGCCGTATCCCTCGATCGGCAGGTACCCGCGCGCCGGCGCCGCGTCCACGCGGGCGCGCTCGGCGCGACGAACGGCCTCGAGCAGGGGGATGCGTCCGCTGTCGTCGTAGTAGATGCCGACCCCCAGGTTCACCTTGCCCGGCCGGCTGTCGGAATTGAAGGCCTCGGTCAGGCCGAGGATCGGGTCCCTGGGCGCCATCTCGACGCCGGAAAACATCGACGAACTCATCGCGGTCGGGGCTCTCGGAGTAAGGGGATCGAGGACGCGCACCGCTCGATGCGCTGCAACATCGGGTGCGCGGAATGCTGGATTTTTGGGGGCGCGAAGGCGATAATGACGGTTTTGCCGCCGGCACTGCAAGGTGCCTCGGCAGGCGGGATTTCCGAGCGCTCGCGTGTGGCCGAGCGGCTGGCCGTTCGGCTGCCGCGCGCGTTTTGTGCGATGCAGCGGAAATGACCCTGCCCGCCGACGCAGCACTGCGGGACAACCCTGAAAAAGAGTGTAGCACGCTGCCGATCCGCTCCGAGCCGAACCCGTCCGCATGACCGAACCCGCGCCCGCGCAGGCGCTCCTCCGATTCCCGGGCAGCCCCTTCCAGCTGCACCAGCCGTTTCCGCCCGCCGGTGACCAGCCCGAGGCGATCGAGCGGCTGGTCGACGGCGTGCGCGACGGCCTGAGCTTCCAGACGCTGCTCGGCGTCACCGGGTCGGGGAAGACGTTCACGATGGCCAACGTCATCGCGCGGCTCGGCAGGCCGGCACTGGTGCTGGCGCCGAACAAGACGCTCGCCGCGCAGCTGTACGCCGAGATGCGCGAGTTCTTCCCGAACAACGCGGTCGAGTACTTCGTCTCCTACTACGACTACTACCAGCCCGAGGCCTACGTCCCGCAGCGCGACCTGTACATCGAGAAGGACTCGTCGATCAACGAGCACATCGAGCAGATGCGGCTCTGCGCGACGAAGTCGCTGCTCGAGCGGCGCGACACGGTGATCGTCGGCACCGTCTCGTGCATCTACGGGATCGGCAATCCTCGCGACTACCACGAGATGATCCTCGTGCTCCGCGCAAAGGACCGGATCGCCCAGCGCGAGGTGCTGCAGCGCCTGGTCGCGATGCAGTACAAGCGCAACGAGACCGACTTCGGACGCGGCACCTTCCGCGTGCGCGGCGACACGATCGACATCTTCCCGGCGGAGCATGCCGAACTCGCCGTGCGCATCGAGATGTTCGACGACGAGATCGAGAGCCTCCAGCTCTTCGATCCGCTCACCGGTCGAGTGCGCCAGAAGATTCCCCGCTTCACCGTCTATCCGTCGTCGCACTACGTGACGCCGCGCGCGACCGTGATGCGCGCGCTCGAGACGATCCGCGAGGAGCTGGCCGACCGGCTGAAGTTCTTCTACGAGCAGGGCAAGCTCGTCGAGGCGCAGCGCCTCGAGCAGCGCACCCGCTTCGACATGGAGATGCTGCAGGAGCTCGGCTTCTGCAAGGGCATCGAGAACTACACGCGGCACCTCTCGGGCGCGCGTCCCGGCGATCCGCCGCCGACGCTCGTCGACTACCTGCCCTCCGACGCGCTGATGTTCGTCGACGAGAGCCACGTCACGATCGGCCAGCTCGGCGGCATGTTCCGCGGCGATCGCTCGCGCAAGGAGACGCTCGTCGAGTACGGTTTCCGGCTGCCGTCGGCGCTCGACAACCGGCCGCTGAAGTTCGAGGAGTTCGAGCGCAAGATCGGGCAGTGCGTCTTCGTCTCGGCGACGCCCGCCGACTACGAGCGCGAGCATGCCGGGCAGGTCGTCGAGCAGGTCGTGCGTCCTACCGGCCTGGTCGACCCGAAGGTCCTCGTGCGCCCGGCGGCGACGCAGGTCGACGACCTGCTGTCGGAGATCCACGATCGCGTGGCCGCTCGCGAACGCGTGCTCGTCACGACGCTCACCAAGCGCATGGCCGAGGAGCTCACCGACTACCTCGCCGAGAACGGCGTTCGGGTGCGCTACCTGCACTCGGACATCGACACCGTCGAACGCGTCGAGATCATCCGCGACCTTCGGCTGGGCGCCTTCGACGTGCTGGTCGGCATCAACCTGCTGCGCGAGGGACTCGACATCCCCGAGGTGTCGCTGGTGGCGATCCTCGATGCCGACAAGGAAGGTTTCCTGCGCAGCGAGCGCAGCCTGATCCAGACCGTCGGGCGCGCGGCACGGAACCTGAACGGCTGCGCGATCCTCTACGCCGATCGCGTCACCGACTCGATGCGCCGGGCGATCGACGAGACCGAACGGCGGCGCGCCAAGCAGGTCGCGTTCAATACGAGCCGAGGCATCGTTCCGCGCGGCGTGCGCAAGCAGGTGCGCGAGATGATCGACGGCGTCTACGACGCGACGCAGGCGCGGCTCGACCTGCGCGCGGCCGAAGAGCAGACCCGGTACGAGACGCTCGGCGAAAAGGGTCTCGCACGCGAGATCCGGCGGCTCGAGAAGGCGATGTTGCAGCACGCGCAGAACCTCGAGTTCGAAAAGGCCGCGCAGACGCGCGACCAGCTCGCGGCGCTCAAGCAGCGGTTCTTCGGTTCGGACGGGGGGAGCAATGTGGTTCCGTTCGTTGCAGACCCGGCTCCTGCGGGTGCTCGGGGCGCGGCGCGGCGCAGGAGCGCCTGAACAGATTTCTTCGACTTACGCGGATACGGAAACGAATATGGCAAAGAGAGAACCGGTTTCGCTCGCGATGAACACGCGCGTGCTGTTCGTCTGCATGGGCAACATCTGCCGCTCGCCGATGGCCGAGGGAGTGTTCCGGCACATGGTTCGCCAGGCGGGCCTGGACGAAGTCGTCCGCGTGGCCTCGGCGGGCACGCATGCCTTCCACGCCGGCGAAGCGCCCGACCGCCGCGCGCAGGCCACTGCCTCGCGCCGCGGCTACGAGATCGCAGACCTGCGCGCCACCCGCGTGCGCGAGAAGGACTTCGACGAGTACGACCTGATCCTCGCGATGGACTGGGACAACCTCTCGGCGCTGCAGCAGCTCGCGCCCAAGTCCGCGCACCACAAGCTGCAGTTGCTGATGCGCTTCGCCACCGAGCACGAGACGGCGACGATCCCCGATCCGTACTACGGCAACGCGCAGGGCTTCGAGCAGACGCTCGACTACATCGAGGACGCCTGCAACGGGCTGCTCGAGCTCGCGCGCCGACGCGCGACGCAGGTCGCGGCGGCCTGAGGCGGCGGCCGAGGCACCGATCGTCCCGGCATCCGCCGGCGGCAGGAGCGCCGCGCGGGCCGGGCGCAGGCACCCGCCTCCTTTCGCGGCGTTCGGGCGCGTGGAGCCGATTCCACGCGCGCGAAGGCTTCGCATGCGCGCGGCGTTCGCGCGGACGCCGGTACCGCGCGGGCGCGCAGGTCGCCACGTGAATCCGTAGATCCCCGTTGGACCGGCCGACGCGTCCGTCGGCTTCCGGCTCGACGCGTGTCGGCCCCGTGGTCGACGCCTCCGCCGTCAGTCGGCGAACCCCGCGCGCCCGCATTTCCGACTTCCGTGCGGCGCCGGCCGCAACGGAGGCCCCTGGGGAAGAGGGCTCTCTGCGCTGGGGATTTCCCTACCCGGGACGCTGGAATGCTAGGGGTTTAGGCGACCGCGTCGGCGCCGAGGGCTCCGCAGCGCTCTTTCGAGGGCGGCGAATCCCGCGACGGCACCCGGTAGCGGGCGAGGCGACCACCAAGGCAAGCGAAATGCGGAAAACGTTTCCGGATTTCCGGAAAGATTTCCCTACGCCCAAGTAGACGATCGACCCTTACTTGACTAAACTAGTCAACAATTCGGAGCACTCCATGCGACTCACGACGAAAGGACGCTTTGCGGTCACCGCGATGATCGATCTGGCGATGCGCCAGCATCAGGGGCCGGTGACCCTCGCGGGCATCAGCCAGCGCCAGAAGATCTCGCTGTCGTACCTCGAGCAGCTGTTCGGCAAGCTGCGGCGTCACGAGTTGGTGGAGAGCACGCGCGGTCCGGGCGGCGGCTATACGCTTGCGCGACCGATGAAGGACGTCACGGTCGCCGACATGATCTTCGCCGTCGACGAACCGCTCGATGCCACGCAGTGCGGCGGCAGCGAGAACTGCCAGGAAGACGGCGGTCCGTGCATGACGCACGAACTGTGGACGAACCTGAACAAGCGGATGATCGAGTACCTCGACTCGGTATCGCTCGCCGACCTCGTCGAGCAGCAGAAGGGCCGCGAGACGAAGGCGCACCCGAGGGAGATCTCCGTGCTGAAGGAACATCGTGCGGCGCTCGAGTATCCGACCTCGACGCTGCAGCCGATCAAGCTGGAGAAAGGTCGCATCACCACGCTGTGAGCGCAGCGCTCGACGGTGCCCGCGGGCGGATCGCGGGCACTGCGTCGGCGCGGAGCTCGGAAGCACGCCCGGAAGGCGTGCGGGGAATGGGAGATCGAATGGGAGAATCGACGAAAGGCGTGCGTCTCACCGAATCGGCCGCTCGGCACGTCGCGCGGTCGCTGGAACGCCGCGGCAAGGGCGTGGGCCTGCGCGTGGGCGTGAAGGCCTCCGGCTGTTCGGGTTTGTCGTACCAGCTCGAGTTCGCCGACGAGCGCCGGCCCGAGGACGTCGAGTACGAGTCGAACGGCGTTCGCGTGCTCATCGACCCGAAGAGCCTGCCCTACCTCGACGGCATCGAGCTCGATTTCGTGCGCGAAGGCCTGAACGAGGGCTTCAAGTTCCACAACCCGAACGTCAAGGCCACCTGCGGCTGCGGCGAGTCTTTCGCGGCCTAGAGCGCGGGCGCGCCGATCGTTCTCCGGCTACGCCCCGGCTGCCGCCCCTTTAGGGGCGGTTCGCACTACGGGGTTCCCGCGCCAGCCCGGTCAGCATGAAGGTCGCGGCGAGCGCGCCGAGGGCCAGCACGCCGAGCAGCGCGAGCCCGGCGGTCGTACCGGCCGCCTCGAGCAGCGCCGAGAACAGCACCGGGGCGGCGGCCGCGGCGACGAAGCCCGGACCGGCGATCCGCCCGAGCCGCTCGGCGTAGCCGACGCTGCCGAAGATCGCCAGCGGGAGTGCGCCGCGCACGATCGTCATCAGGCCGTTCGCGCATCCGTAGAGCAGGACGAACAAGGCGGCGCCCGCCGCGCTGGCCGGCAGCGCCAGCGCGACCGCGAAGGCGGCGGGCAGCAGCGCCACCGAGGGCACGGCGACCGCGATCGCGCTCAGGCGTCGTTGCAGCGCCATCTCCGCGATCCGTGCGAGTACCTGTGCGACGCCCATCAGCGAGGCGGCGGATACGGCGACCGCGGCGCCGAGTCCGAAGTCGGCGAGCAGCCGGACCAGGTGCGCGGCCATCGCCGACTGGACGAAGGCGTGCAGCGTGAAGGCCAGTGCAGCCAGTCGCAGCGCGGTGGGCGCGTGCCGCGCCTCGAGTCCGGTGGGCGACGGGCTCGTGTGCGCACCGGCGCCGGTGCCGCCACCTGCGCTCGCGCTTCGGCCTCCGGCGAAGGCTGCGTGCAGCAGCGCGCAGGGAACGACGTTGAGCAGCGCGTAGATCTGCAGCGTCGCACGCCAGCCGAGCGCGCTGTCGAGCCAGCCGCCGAGCGGCCAGAACACCGTCGAGGCGAGGCCGCCGAACAGCGTGAGCAGCGAGATCGCCCGGCGCGCGCCCGGACCGGCGAGCGCCGCCATCGCGGCGAATGCGCCGTCGTAGAGGATCGAGCGCATCGCGAGCCCGATCAGCGTCCAGCCGGCGAACAGCAGCGGCCAACCGCGTGCGAAGGACATCGCCAGCAGGCCGAGCGCGACCAGCAGCGAGGCGATCGTCATCACGGCGCGCGCTCCGTGCCGGTCCATCAGGCGGCCGCTCGCGCGCGCGCTCGCGCCGGCGACGAGCAGGCCCCAGGAGAACGCGCCGAGCACGAGCGTGGGGCTGGCGCCGATTCCTCCGGCGATCGAGTCGGCGAGGATCGCCGGCAGGTAGTGCGTGGTGCCCCAGCCGACGATCTGCGTCAGGCCGAGGGCGGCGATCGCGGCGCCGACCGGGGGCGCGGGCACGGTGCGCGCGGCGCGCTTCAGTCGGCGCGCTTGAGCGCGGGGAACAGCACGACGTCGCGGATGCTCGCGCTGTCGGTGAGCAGCATCATCAGCCGGTCGATGCCGACGCCGCAGCCGCCGGTGGGCGGCATCGCGTATTCGAGCGCACGGATGTAGTCGGCGTCGAAGTACATCGCCTCCTCGTCGCCGGCGTCCTTCGCCTCGACCTGCTTCAGGAAGCGCTGTGCCTGGTCTTCCGGGTCGTTCAGCTCCGAGAAGCCGTTGGCGATCTCGCGCCCGGTGATGAACAGCTCGAAGCGCTCGGCGATGCCGGGGCGCGTGTCCGAGGCGCGCGCGAGCGGCGACACCTCCACCGGGTAGTCGACGATGAACGTGGGGTCCCACAGCGCGTGCTCGGCCACCTCGTCGAAGAGGGCGAGCTGCAGGGCGCCGAGCCCGGCCGACTTCAGCGCCGGCGCGGCTACGTCCTCGCCCAGGCGCGCGAGCTCGGCGCGCAGGAAGCCGGGGTCGTCGAGCTGCGAGGCCGTGTATTTCGGCGCGTGCTTCGCGATCGCCTCGGCGATCGTCATGCGCGCGAAGGGCTTCCCGAGGTCGACGCTGCGCCCCTGGTACGAGACCGTCGTCGAGCCGGTCGCGACCCGCGCGGCCTCGCGCAGCAGCTCCTCGGTGAACGACATCAGCCACCGGTAGTCGGTGTAGGCCGCGTAGAACTCGAGCATCGTGAACTCGGGGTTGTGGCGCGGGCTGATGCCTTCGTTGCGGAAGTTGCGGTTGATCTCGTAGACGCGCTCGAAGCCGCCGACGATCAGCCGCTTCAGGTACAGCTCGGGCGCGACGCGCAGGAACATCTGCTGGTCGAGCGCGTTGTGGTGCGTGACGAAGGGGCGCGCCGACGCGCCGCCCGGGATCGGATGCAGCATCGGCGTCTCGACCTCGAGGAAGCCGTTGGCGTCCATGAAGCGGCGGATCGCGGCGATCGTGCGGCTGCGCGCGACGAAGGTGTCGCGCGTCTCGCCGGTGACGATCAGGTCGACGTAGCGCTGGCGGTAGCGCAGCTCCTGGTCGGCGATTCCGTGGAACTTGTCGGGCAGCGGGCGCAGCGACTTCGCGAGCAGGCGGATGTCGCTGCAGTTCACGGTGAGCTCGCCCTTCATCGTGCGGAACAGCACGCCGCGGCAGCCGACGATGTCGCCGAGGTCCCAGTGCTTGAAGGCCGCGTGCACGTCGGCGCCGACGCCCTGGTCGTTCAGGTACAGCTGGATGCGGCCGGTGGAGTCCTGGATCGTCGCGAAGCTCGCCTTGCCCTGCACGCGCTTGAGCACGATGCGCCCGGCGAGCGTGACCTCGACGTTCTCCTGCTCGAGCTGTTCGCGCGTCTTGAAGCCGTAGTGCTCGGCGAGCGCCGCGGCGCGGTGCGCCGGGACGAAGTCGTTCGGAAACGCCACCCCTTCCTCGCGCAGCCGCGCGAGCTTGGCGCGCCGTTCGGCGACGATCGCGTTGTCGTCGCGCGCGCGAATCTCGTCGATCGTCGGGGGCGCGTCGTGCGCGCTGTCGCGTTCGCTCACCGGTCAGACTCCCTGTTTGAGGCTGGCTGCGATGAACTCGTCGAGGTCGCCGTCGAGCACCGAGCGCGTGTCGCTTTCCTCGACGCCGGTGCGCAGGTCCTTGATGCGCGAGTTGTCCAGCACGTACGAGCGGATCTGGTGGCCCCAGCCGATGTCGGTCTTGCCCGCCTCGACCTTGTCCTGCTCGGCCTGGCGCTTGCGCATCTCGAGCTCGTACAGGCGTGCGCGCAGCATGCTCATCGCCTCGTCGCGGTTGCGGTGCTGCGAGCGGTCGTTCTGGCACTGCACGACGATGCCGGTGGGGTTGTGCGTGATGCGCACCGCCGATTCGGTCTTGTTCACGTGCTGGCCGCCTGCGCCGGAGGCGCGGTAGACGTCGATGCGCAGGTCGGCGGGGTTGATGTCGATGTCGATCGAGTCGTCGACCTTCGGATAGACGAATACCGATGCGAAGGAGGTGTGCCGCCCGCCGCTCGAGTCGAAGGGCGACTTGCGAACGAGGCGGTGGATGCCCGTCTCGGTGCGCAGGTAGCCGTAGGCGTATTCGCCGTCGACGCGGATCGTCGCGCCCTTGATGCCGGCGACGTCGCCGGGCGATTCCTCGAGCACTTCGGTCTCGAAGCCCTTGCGCTCGCAGTAGCGCAGGTACTGGCGAAGCAGCATCGCCGCCCAGTCCTGCGCCTCGGTGCCGCCGGCGCCCGCCTGGATCTCGACGAAGCACGGGTTCGGGTCGGCCGGGTTCGAGAACATGCGCCGGAACTCGAGGTCTTCGACCTCGGACTCGACCGCATGGGCGTCGGATTCGACGGCGACGAGCGTCGAGTCGTCGTCCTCCGCCGCGGCCATCTCGAAGAGCTCGGCGGCATCGCCGAGACGCGTCTCGATCGACGCGATGCGCTCGACCACCGCCTCGAGCGACTTCTTCTCGCGCCCGAGCGCCTGCGCGTGCTGCGCGTCGTTCCAGACGTCGGGGGTTTCGAGCTCGCGCAGGACTACTTCGAGGCGCGTTTTCTTGTTCTCGTAGTCAAAGATACCTCCGCAGCTCGCCCACGCGCGTGCGCAGATCGTCGATCAGCGATTCGAGTTGGTTCTGGCGCTCGGCTTCCATGGCTGGCGGGGTGTCCGGAGAACCCGTCATTATAGGTGAGCCGCTCGCGCAGGCGCCTGTGGCGTGGCGAGCGCGTCGACGGCTTCGACGTCTTCGACCGCCTCGACCACCAGCCGCGCGCCGGCGATGCCGCGGTACTCGTCGCGCACGAGCCGGTACGCGATGCGCGCGCGCGGCGGAAGCGGATCGGTGCGCCCGAAGGCGATCGCGTCGAGCCGCCGGCCGCAGCCGGTGCGCAGCTCGATGCGCAGATGGCGCTCGCCGACCACCGTCTGCCGTGCGACGGCGAACTCGTCGTGGAAGAGCGGCGGCGGGAAAGCCTGCCCCCACACCTCGGCGTCGAGGCGCGCGACGAGCGCGACGTCGATCTGCGCGGGGTCGAGCGGCCCGTCGGTGAGAAGCGTGGGCGCGAAGCACGCGGGATCGGCGAAGGCCTGCACCGCGCGCTCGAAGAGCTGCGCGAGATCGTCGACGTGCTGCGCGCGGATCGTCAGCCCGGCCGCCATCGCGTGGCCGCCGAAGCGCAGCAGCAGGCCCGGCGCCTTCTTGTCGATCCAGTCGAGCGCGTCGCGCAGGTGCACGCCCGGAATCGAGCGCCCGGAGCCGCGCAGCAGCGTCGCGTCGCCGGCCGACGGCGCGAGCGCGACCACCGGCCGGTGCGTCCGGTCCTTGATGCGACCGGCGACCAGCCCGACCAGGCCTTCGTGCCACTGCGCCCGGTGCAGCACGAAGGCGTTGCGCGGTGCGGCGAGCTCGGGCAGCGCGTCGAGTGCGGCGAGTGCCTCCTCGCGCATCGTCTGCTCGATGCCCCGGCGCTCGCGGTTCATCGCGTCGAGCGCGCGGGCGAGCTCGTGCGCGCGCGCCTCGTCGTCGGTGAGCAGGCATTCGATGCCGAGCGAGATGTCGGCGAGCCGGCCGGCGGCGTTGACGCGCGGACCGACCGCGAAGCCGAAGTCGGCGCTCGTCGCACGCGAGGCGTCGCGCCCCGCGACCTGCAGCAGGGCGCGCACGCCCGCGTGCGCGCGGCCGGCGCGGATGCGTTTCAGCCCCGCGGCGACGAGCCGGCGGTTGTTCTCGTCGAGCGGCACCAGGTCGGCGACGGTGCCGATCGCGACCAGGTCGAGCAGCGACTGCAGCGGCGCGCGCGCCGCGGGCGAATCGGGACGGCGCGCGCGCAATTCGGCGCGCACCGCGAGCAGGAGGTAGAACACGACGCCGACGCCGGCCAGGTGCCGGCTGCCGAATCCGCAGCCGCCCTGGTTCGGGTTGACGATCGCATCGGCCTGCGGCAGCAGGGGACCGGGCAGGTGGTGGTCGGTGACGACGACGCGCATGCCGAGCGCACGCGCGGCCTGCACGCCGTCGACGCTCGCGATCCCGCTGTCGACGGTGACGAGCCAGTCGGGTCGCCCGAGCCGGGGATGCGCGGCGGCCAGTTCGACGATCGGAACCGAGAGCCCGTAGCCGTGCTCGAAGCGGTTCGGCACGAGGTAGTCGACGCGGTCGCTGCGTGCACCGAGCAGGCGCAGCCCGCGAAGCGCGACCGCGCAGGCGGTGGCGCCGTCGCAGTCGTAGTCGGCGACGACGCACAGGCGCTCGCCTGCTTCGATCGCGTCGGCGACGAGGCGCGCCGCTTCGCCGATGCCCTTCATCGGCTGCGGCGGCAGCAGCTTCGCGAGATCGGGCGAGAGCAGGGCCGGGTCGTCGATGCCGCGGGATGCGTACAGGCGGGCGAGCACGGGAGCGATGCCGGCGTCGAGCAGGCGCTGCTCGGCCGCCGCCGGCGCGACTCGCGCGACGATGCGCGGTGCGGCGCCCGCGCTCATCGCGCCCGCTCGAGCAGTGCCTCGCGTTCGAGCGAGCGCCAGGGCTTGAAGCGGTCGGCGGGGGCGACGGCGACCTCGACGCAGTCGCGCTCGCCGGTGAGGACGAGGCAGAGCGAAGCGCAGGCCTTCGGGCCGCGCTCGAACCAGCGGTCGAAGGCGAGCCACGCGTCGTTCCAGGCCTCGGCGTCGCCTTCGGCGAGCGCTTCCTTCCAGAACGCGGCGTCGACGAGCGTGCCTTGCGAGCTCGTGCGCTCCACGGTGAAGGCAGCGAATGCGCCGAGCTCGGAGCCCGCGCGGCGGGCGAGGCCGGCCACCGCCGGATCGTCGCTGTGCACGCGGTCGAAGGCGCGTGTGCGCACGGCGTCGGCGCGGCCTTCGAGCCACAGCCCGGTGACGGGCAGGCGGCCCTCGTGCAGTCGACGCTCGTTGACCGGATGCTCGAACCATGCCATCTGCACGAGGTTCTCGAAGGCGCGCCAGCGCCGCACCGCCTCGCCCTGCGGCTGCCATGCGGAGATGTTGCGTCCGCTCGCCACGCGCGCGCTCGGTGCGCGCAACGCGGCAAAGGCATCCAGCGTTGCGCGCGCTGCATCGCGCTGCGCAACGAGGCGCCAGGCGTCGGCGCGTTCGGGCACCAGCGCGAGCCCGTCCTCGGCGAGCCAGCGGTTCGCGGCGTCGACGAGCGCACGCGCCTCGTCGGCATCGGGGGCCGAGCGTGCGGGCGGTGCGAGCACGAGGTGGTCGAGCCCGAGATGCAGGTGCACCGGGCGGACGACGAGCGGAGCGTCGCCGTCGCCGTGCGCGAGCGTGCAGCCGGCCAGCGTGCCGTCGAGCGCGAAACGTTCGCGCAGCCAGCGCTCGTCGGGCAGTTCGACCGGCGCAGCCTCTTCGGAGCGCCGACGCGCGACGACGCGGGCGCGGCGCAGCCGGCGCGCGAACGACGAGGCGGCAGGCAGGGCCGCAACCTGCATCGACGAGGCGTCGCGCATCTCGTCGCGCAGGCGGGTGACGGCGAGTGCCCCCGGCGGCGCGGCGGCGGGATCGGCTTCGAGTGCGGCACGCTGCGCGCCGGGAGGCGCCAACGCGCCGGCGCACAGGATCGTGAGGGTCACCCGCGGATTCTATGGCAAACTGCCGCGGCGCCGATCCGATGTCGCGGCCACGCGGTCCGCCGGCGGCGTTCTCGCCGATGTCCCTTCCATACGAACTCTTCATCGGCCTGCGCTATACCCGTGCCAGCCGTCGGGCGGGTAGACGCAACGGCTTCATCTCGTTCATCTCCGCGCTGTCGATCGCCGGCATCGCCCTCGGCGTCGCGGCGCTGATCATCGTGCTGTCGGTGATGAACGGATTCCAGAAGGAAGTGCGCGACCGCATGCTGTCGGTGCTGGCGCACGTCGAGATCTTCGCGGGCGCTTCGCCGATGACCGACTGGCCTTCGGTGCTCGCGCAGGCCGAGCGCAATCCGCACGTCGTCGCCGGCGCGCCCTATGTGGCGGGGCAGGCGATGCTCACGCACGACGAGAGCGTGCGCGGCGTGCTCGTGCGCGGCATCGATCCGGCGATCGAGCCGCGCGTGGCCGGATTCGCGCAGCAGATGCAGCAGGGAAGCCTCGATGCGCTGCAGCCCGGCTCCTTCGGCGTCGCGGTCGGACGCGAGCTGGCGAACCAGCTGCTGCTCGAGCCCGGCTCGAAGATCACGCTCGTCGCGCCGCAGGGCACGGCGACGCCGGCCGGACTCGTGCCGCGGCTGCGCCAGCTCACGGTGGTCGCCGTCTTCGCGTCGGGTCACTACGAATACGACACCAGCCTGCTGCTGATGAACCTCGACGACGCGGCGAAGCTCTTCCGCGTGCAGGGAGTCACCGGCATCCGCCTGAAGACCGACGACATGCTCGCCGCGCCGCGGATCGCCCGCGAGCTCGCGTCGACGCTGCGCGCCGACGTGCTCGTGCGCGACTGGTCGTCGGAGAACCGCAACTGGTTCGCCGCGGTGCAGATCGAGAAGCGGATGATGTTCATCATCCTGACGCTGATCATGGCGGTGGCGGCCTTCAACCTGGTCTCGATGCTCGTGATGACGGTCACCGACAAGCAGTCGGACATCGCGATCCTGCGTACGCTCGGCGCGACGCCGGCCAGCGTCATGCGCATCTTCGTCGTGCAGGGCGCATCGGTCGGGCTGCTCGGCACGCTGCTCGGCGTCGTCTTCGGCATCGTCGTCGCGCTGAACATCGGCGACGTCGTCGGCGCCGTCGAGAAGCTGTTCGGCTTCCAGGTGCTGCCGAAGGGGATCTACTTCATCAATCACCTGCCCAGCGATCTGCGCTGGCCGGACGTCGCGACGATCGGGCTGACCGCCTGCGTGCTCGCCTTCGCATCGACGCTGTATCCGAGCTGGCGCGCATCGCGCGTGCGGCCGGCCGAGGCGTTGCGCTACGAATGAAGCCCGGCGATCCGGTCGTCCGCGCGCGCGGCGTGCACAAGGTCTACGACAGCGGCGATCTCGTCGTGCCGGTGCTGCACGGCGTCGACTTCGCCGTGCACGCCGGCGAGCGCGTCGCGATCATCGGTGCTTCCGGCTCGGGCAAGAGCACGCTGCTGCACCTGCTCGGCGGGCTCGACGGCTGCACTTCGGGCGAGGTGCACTGGATGGGCGAGCCGATCGGCGGGCTGTCGCAGGCCGAGCTCGGCGCCCGGCGCAACCGCCTGCTCGGCTTCGTCTACCAGTTCCACCACCTGCTGCCCGAGTTCAGCGCGATCGAGAACGTCGCGTTGCCGTTGCGCATCCGGCGCGTCGCCGATGCCGCCGCGCGGCGCGAAGCGGCGGCGATGCTCGCGCGCGTCGGCCTTGCCGCGCGCGGCGAGCACAGGCCCGGCCAGCTCTCGGGCGGCGAACGCCAGCGCGTGGCGCTCGCACGTGCGCTCGTCACGCAGCCCCGCTGCGTGCTCGCCGACGAGCCGACCGGCAACCTCGACAGCCAGACGGCGCAGCAGGTGTATGCGCTGATCGAGACGCTGTCGCGCGAACTGGGCATCGCCTTCGTCGTCGTCACCCACGACCTCGGCCTGGCCGCGCGCGCCGACCGTTCGCTGCAGCTGCGCGACGGCCGCTTCGTCGCGGACGCGCCGCCGTCCCGCGCCGACTCCTTCGCGCCGGCACCGCGGGCGAACGTCGAGCGCTGACGAGCGCGTGGCGATGCTGATCGACACGCATTGCCACCTCGACGCGCCGGAGTTCGACGCCGACCGCGCCGCGGTGCTCGAGCGCGCCTTCGCCGCCGGCGTGCAAGCGATCGTGGTCCCCGCCGTGGCGCCGTCGAACCACGAAGCGGTGCGCGCACTCGCCGCGCGCGATCGTCGTGTCGTCTACGCGCTGGGCATTCATCCGCTCTTCGTCGGGCAGGCGAGCGACGACGACCTCGGGGCGCTGCGTGCGCGGGTCGCCGCTTCGGTCGACGACGAGCGCCTGGTCGGCATCGGCGAGATCGGGCTCGATTTCTTCGTCGAGGGGCACGACCGCGAGCGCCAGCAGCGTTTCCTCGCCGAGCAACTGCGCATCGCGCGCGACTTCGAGCTGCCGGTCGTGCTGCATGTCCGGCGCGCGCACGATGTCGTGCTCGCGCAACTGCGTCGCGTCCGGCCACTGGCCGGCATCGCGCACGCGTTCAACGCGAGCCCGCAGCAGGCGAGGCAGTTCCTCGACCTGGGCTTCGCGCTCGGCTTCGGCGGCGCGATGACCTACGACCGTGCGTTGCGCATCCGGCGCCTCGCGGGCGAACTGCCCGCGCACGCGCACGTGCTCGAGACCGACGCGCCCGACATCGCGCCCGAATGGATCGCGCGCGGGCGCAACGAGCCTGCCGAGCTTGCGCGCATCGCCGACGCCTTCGCGCAACTGCGCTCGATTCCGCGCGAACGCGCGCTCGCCGAGACGGCCGCCAACGCGATGCGCGTCCTGCCGCGCCTGGCGTCGGCGCTCGGCACGGCGGACGACGGCGCAGGCAAGTCGCAGCCCTAGACGGAACCCTCCGGAACTAGGCGATCGGACCGATGTCGCGCGCGCGTGCGCGCGCCTAGCATCGTTCGATGCGCAGCCTCGATTGCATGCTCGCCCCGGTGCCGATCCCCGCGGCGATCGTCGTCGCTGCGCTCGCCGTGCACCGGGTGCCGGCGCTGCCGCCGCGCGCATTCGCAACGGCGCTGCTCGTCGCCGGCCTGCTCGCGATCCTGCTGCTGCCGGCGCACCGCCATGCGCTGCGCTGGCTCGCCGTGCTGCTCGCCGCGGCAGCTGCGGCGCTCGCGGCCGCCGAGGTCGGGATGTCGCAGCGGATCACCGCCGCGCAGGAAGGACGCGACTACGTCGTCGTCGGCCGCGTGGCATCGATGCCGCTGGTCGCCGAGCGTTCGACGCGTTTCGTCTTCGACGTCGACGACTGCGTCGACGCCGCCCCCGACTGTCCGCGCGGGCGCCGCGTACGGCTCGGCTGGCATTCCTTCGACGACCGAGCGAAGCCGCCGCCGGTCGCCCCGGGCGAGCGCTGGCGCTTCACCGTGCGCCTGAAGCGCGTGCACGCGCTGCACAACCCGAAGGCGTTCGACGCCGAGTTGCGCTCGCTCGAGGAAGGCATCGCGGCGAACGGCACCGTGCGCGGCCAGCGCAAGGGCTCGATCCCGAACGAGCGCCTCGACGGAATCGACTGGAGCATTCCGGTCGCCTTCGAGCGCGCCCGCGTGCAGTTGCGCGACGCGATGCGCGCGGCGCTCGCCGGAGCGCGGCCGGAGGCGGCCGACGTGCTCGTCGCGCTCGTCGTCGGCGACCAGGCAGCGATCGGCGCGCGCTGGTGGGACGCCTTCAATCGCACGGGAATCGGACACCTGATGTCGATCTCGGGCCTGCACATCACGATGCTCGCCGGAATCGCCGTCGCCGCCGCACGCCGGCTGCTGCACACGCGCGCGGTGGCCGCCAGCGGCGTGCTGCTCCGCTGGCCCGCCCGGCGCATCGCGTGGCTGTGCGGCGTCGGCGTCGCGTTCCTCTATGCGGGTCTCGCCGGATGGGGCATCCCCGCGCAACGCACCTGCTGGATGCTCGCAGTCGCCGGCGTCTCGCTCTTCACCGGGCGCACGCGCTCGATCGCTCGCGTGCTCGCGCTCGCCGCAGGCGTCGTCACCGTGCTCGATCCGTGGGCGCCGCTGGCCGCCGGCTTCTGGCTCTCGTTCGCATCGGTTGCCGCCATCGCATGGTGCGCCGCGGGCGGTCGGCAGCGCCCGCGCGGGGACGGTGCGACGCGCAGGCATCGACTCGTCGCAGGCCTCGTCGAGGCGGTGCGCACGCAATGGGCCGCTTCGCTTGCGCTGGTACCGCTCGGTGCGCTGTTCTTCGCCAGCGTCTCGCTCGTCGGTCCGCTCGCCAACGCGGTCGCGATTCCGCTCGTCTCGGCGCTGATCACGCCGCTCGCCATCGCCGCCGCGGCGCTGCTGCCGTGGCTGCCCGCAGCGGGCGCGCCGATGCTCGGTGCGGCGGCGGCGGCCACGGGTTGGCTGCTCGACGCGATCGCATGGCTGGCGGACTCGCCGTCGTCGATCGCGGTCGTCGCCGCGCCGTCGGCGGCGGCGCTCCTCGCCTGCGTCTTCGCCGTCGCCGTGCTGCTCGCGCCGATGCGCATCGCGTTGCGCGAGCTCGCCTTCGCCGGGCTGCTGCCGATGCTCGGCGCATCGAGCGATCCGCCGGTCGCCGGGTCGATCCGCGTCGTCGCGCTCGACGTCGGGCAGGGCAGTGCGGTGCTCGTCGAGGTGCCCGGCCGCAGGCTGCTGTACGACGCGGGACCGACCTACGGCGGCGACTCGGACGCCGGCGCGCGCGTGATCCTGCCCTACCTGCGCGCGCGCGGCATCGACCGCGTCGACGCGATCGTCGTCTCGCATCTCGACGGCGATCATTCGGGCGGACTGCCGAGCCTGCTGCGCGGCCTGCGCTTCGACTGGATCGCGGGCTCGCTCGGGCGGGATCACGCCGCACGCGACGCGGGCAGGCCCTTCCACGATTGCCTGCGCGGGCACGCGTGGCGCTGGGGCGAGGTCGAGTTCGCGGTGCTGCATCCGGGCCCCGAGCGGCCGCGCGGCGTGCGTTCGTCGACCAATGCATCGAGCTGCGTGCTGCGCGTCGTCGCGCCCGCGGCGACGCTGCTGCTCACCGGCGACCTGGAGAAGGGGCAGGAGCGTTCGCTCGTCGAACGCTTCGGCGCGCAAGGCCTGCGCGCCGACGTACTGCTCGTGCCGCATCACGGCAGCAATACCTCGTCGAGCGCGCCCTTCCTGGAGGCGGTCGCGCCGCAATACGCGATCGTGCAGAACGGCTACCGCAACCGCTTCCGGCATCCGGCCGACCGGGTCGTCGAGCGGTATCGCGCGGCGGGCATCGAGCTGCTGCGCAACGATCGCGATGGCGCGATCACGATCGAATATGCGCGCGGCGAGGCTGCGCGGGTCGCACGCTCGCGCATCGACGACCGCCGCTACTGGCGCGTGCGCGTCGCCGACGCGCTTGCGGCGCCCGCGCGCGGCGCTACTGCGCCGTCCAGCCCCCGTCGATCGACCAGGCCGCGCCGCGCACCTGCTCGGCCGCCGGCGAGCAGAGGAAGGCGGCCAGCTCGCCGAGCTGCTCGGGCGTCACGAACCGACCCGAAGGCTGCTTCTCGAGCACGAGGGCGCGCTGTTCCTCTTCCACCGTACGGCCGCTCGCCTCGGCGCGCGCTTCGATCTGTTTCGCGACGAGCGGGGTGAGCACCCAGCCCGGGCAGATCGCGTTGCAGGTGATGCCGGTGGCCGCCGTCTCGAGTGCGACGACCTTGGTCAGTCCGATCAGCCCGTGCTTGGCGGCGACGTACGCCGATTTCTCGACGGAGGCGACGATTCCGTGCGCCGACGCGATGTTGACGATGCGGCCCCAGTTGCGCTGCTTCATCGCCGGCAGCACGATGCGCGTCGCGTGGAACGCGGCCGAGAGGTTCAGCGCCAGCACCGCGTCCCAGCGATCGACGGGAAAACGCTCGACCGGTGCGACGTACTGGATCCCGGCGTTGTTCACCAGGATGTCGACGCCGCCGTGCCGCGAGTCGATGTGCGAGAGCATCGCCTCGATCTCGTCGGGTTTCGACAGGTCGGCGCCTTCGTAGTCGACGTCCACGCCCGCATCCGCCGCGAGCTTCGAGCGCAGCTTCTCGATGTCGGCCGGATCGCCGAAACCGTTGAGCACGATCCGCGCGCGCCTGGCGGCGAGCGCCCGGGCGATGCCCAGCCCGATCCCGCTGGTGGAGCCGGTGACGAGTGCGAGCTTGCCTTCGAGCATGATCTCTCCCTGTACAATCGTCCGGCTAGTTTAGCCAGTCGCCTGACCCGAACGCCGAGGAGCGCAGCGTCGATGAACGAGCCTCAGTTGCGTACCGTCACCTGCGCCAGCGTGCGCGGGCTGCACAAGCTCGCGTACCACGAATGGCCGTCGCGCGCGGGAGCGTCGGCGCCCACCGTCGTCTGCGTGCACGGGCTCACGCGCAACGGCCGCGACTTCGACGCGCTCGCCGACCGGCTGTCGGCGAACTGGCGCGTCGTGTGCCCCGACATGATCGGCCGCGGTCGTTCCGATCGTGCCCCCGACCCGTCGCTCTACGTCCTGCCGCAGTACATCGCCGACTGCGTGACGCTCATCGCGCGTCTCGACGTCGAGCGGCTGGCGTGGGTCGGCACCTCGATGGGCGGCCTGATGGGCATGATGCTCGCGTCGCTGCCGGGCAACCCGATCGATCGCCTGGTGCTGAACGACATCGGTCCGGTGCTCGAGAAGACCGGGCGCGAGCGGATCGCCGACTACGTCGGCGACGATCCGGTCTTCGACACGCGCGCGGCAGCGGTCGCGTCGATGCGCGAGCGGATGGCCAGCTTCGGGCCGCACGACGACGAGCAGTTCGAGCTGCTCGTGCGTCATTACCTGGTGCCGCGCGGCAGTCAATGGGGCTTTCACTACGATCCGGCGATCGCGGTGCCGTTCAAGAGCAACCAGTTCGAGCCGCCCGATCTGTGGCCGGCCTACGACGCGATCCGCGTGCCGACGCTGCTGATGCGCGGGGCCGAGTCCGACCTGCTCAGCGCGGCCACGGCCGCCGAGATGACGCGCCGCGGTCCGAGGGCGCGCGAGGTCGTGTTCGACGGGGTCGGGCATGCGCCGTCGATCATCGCCGACGACCAGGTCGACGCGGTCGAGAGCTTCCTCGACGAGGGTCGCCGATGACTGCGGGCGCAGGCGCGGGCGCTGTACCGGGCGCGGATTCGAACGCGGACATCGTCCGCCTGCAGGTGGGCCCGCGCATGTCGCAGGCCGTCTGCCACGGCGGCCTCGTCTACCTGGCGGGGCAGGTCGCCGAAGACG
Source organism: Burkholderiales bacterium (assembly GCA_044507525.1). GTDB lineage: Bacteria > Pseudomonadota > Gammaproteobacteria > Burkholderiales > Burkholderiaceae_E > Zeimonas. The sequence continues at coordinate 39,716 of JBIQJM010000007.1, read as the reverse complement.
TCTCGCTCGACGTTTCCGGCCAGACGCGGCAGGTGCTCGCCGCCATCGACCGCCTGCTCGGCGAGGCCGGCACCGACAGGACGCGCATCCTGCAGGCGAGCGTCTATCTCGCCGACATCGCCGATTTCGCCGCGATGAACGCCGTGTGGGATGCCTGGGTGCCGCAGGGGCACACTCCGGCGCGTGCGACGGTCGAGGCGAAACTCGCCGCGCCGGCGTACCGGGTCGAGATCCTGGTCGTCGCGGCGCTCGCCCGGCGCTGAGTCGCCGAGCCGCTGAACGACGGGGAGGGAAGCCGGAGCTTCCCCCGCCGGTTTCAACCCGACGCTTCGGCAGCGCCCGGTCGTTCGTCAGCGCCAGCCGACGCGATCGATGATCCTCGCCGCCGTCACCTGTGCGCGGCCGATCGAGGCGACCGGCAGCGTGTCGGCCTTGAACTCGCCCAAAGCCTCGAGCGCCGGGTTCGACTGGTTCACCGACGCGACCACCGGCCACTCGTTGTTCGCTTCGACGAAATGACGCTGCGCTTCGTCGCTGGCGAGGAACTCGAGGAAGAGCACCGCTTCGGCGCGATGCGGCGCATGCTTCGCGACGCCCGCTCCGGAGACGTTGACGTGCGTTCCGTAGCTCTGCTGGTTCGGCCAGACGGCGGCCACCTTCGCGACCACCTCGCGGTCTTCGGGTTTGTCGGAGCGCATCAGCCGCGCGAGGTAGTAGCTGTTCGTCAGCGCCACGCCGCACTCGCCCGTTGCCACCGCGCGGATCTGGTCGGTGTCTCCGCCGCGCGGCTTGCGCGCGAAGTTCGCCACGACGCCCGCGGCCCATCGTTCGGCCGTCTCTTCGCCGTTGTGCTCCGACACCGCACCGATCAGCGACAGCATGTAGGGATGCGCACCCGAGCGCGTGCACACCTTGCCCTTGAGCTCGGGCCGCGCGAGATCCTCGTAGTTCTGCACCAGCGCGGGATCGACGTCGGCCTTGTTGTGGACGATGATGCGCGCGCGCATGGAGAAGCCGAACCACTCGCTGCCGTTGCCGTCGTCCTTGCCGCGCAGCTTTGCCGGGATGCGCTTCTCGAGCGTCGCCGACTTCACCGGCTGGAACAGGCCTTCGATCTGCGCCTTCCACAGGCGAGCGGCGTCGGCGAGCAGCAGGACGTCGGCCGGGCTGTTGGCGCCTTCGCTGCGCAGTCGCTCGAGCAGCGCTTCGTCACCGGCCTCGATCCGCTGGACGCGGATGCCGGTCTTCTTCGTGAATGCGTCGAAGAGTTGCTGGTCGGTCGCGTAGTGGCGCGCCGAGTACAGGTTCAGCACCTTTTCCTGCGCGAACGTCGACGAAGCGACGGCGAGCAGCGCGCAGGCGGCCAGCGCGGAGAGGCTTTTTCGGATCATCGAGGACTTCCCGTTACGAGGTTGCGCGCACCGGGCAAGCGTCGCGCGGACGGAGACAGTAATCGAAACGAGAAGAGTTCGCAATTCCAGGCGCTCTCGCGGAAGTGCCTTCCGCGGCGAGCTCCGCGGCCGTCTGCGCGTCAGTACGCGTAGATCGTGTCGAGCAGCGAGGCGACGCCGCCCTGCGGTGGCGTCGCGCGGGGCGCCGCCGGCGCTGCCGGCGCCGATGTCGCGCTGGTCGCGCTGCCCGCGTCGGTCCCGCTGCCCGCGCTCGTCGCCGCTCGCGCCGCCGCGGACATCGACGGCCGCGTCGCGGGAGTCGTCTCGTACACCGCCGGCACGACGAGGGGGGCGCCCTCGGGGGCGACCCGGCGTGCGCCGTTGAAGCGCCGCTTCCAGTACTTCGTGCCGATCGACTCGACGCGCACGTGTCCGCCGGTGGACGGCGCGTGCACGAAGCGGTTGCCGCCGATGTAGATGCCGACGTGCGAGAACGCGCGCCGGACCGTGTTGAAGAAGACGAGATCGCCCGGCTGCAGCCGGTCGAGCGACACCGGCGTCCCGGCGCGACTCATCTCCTCCGAACGGCGGGGCAGTGCGAAGCCCAGCACCTCCCGGAAGACGTGCCGGACGAGGCCGCTGCAGTCGAGGCCCGTCTCGGGCGACTCGCCGCCCAGCCGGTAGCGCACGCCGATCAGCGACAGCGAATGCAGCACCAACTGGTGGCCGGCGCTCGCGTGATCGGCGGCGTGGTCGGTGCTCGGCGGCGTGGCGCGCGCGATCGACGGAATGCCGGCGAGGCTCGCGGCGACCAGCGCGGCGAGCAGGACCGAGCGGAAGGCGGCGGCAGGACGGGGCGCGCGCATGCGCGGCAGGGTAGAGAAGGCCCTCGGTGCTGTCAAAGCCGACGGTCGGAAGGGCGGAAGTAGAATGAATCGGATATCGCACCCGGAGGACGATTCCATGGCCGCACCCGAGGCAGGACCCTCGTTGCACGAGGTTCACGAACGATCGATCCGCGAGCGCGAGTCGTTCTGGGCCGAGCAGGCGCAGCTCATCGACTGGAAGGAACCCTTCGGGCAGGTGCTCGACTATTCCCGCCCGCCGTTCACCCGCTGGTTCGTCGGCGGGCGCACGAACCTGTGCCACAACGCGGTCGATCGCCACCTCGCGCAGCGCGCCGACCAGCCGGCGCTCATCTACGAATCCACCGAGGTCGACGTCTCGCGCGTCTACACCTTCGCCGAGCTGCAGCGCGAAGTGGTCCGGATGGCCGCGGTGATGCGAGCGCTCGGCGTCGGTCGCGGCGATCGCGTGATCATCTACATGCCGATGATCCCCGAAGCCGTGTTTGCGATGCTCGCCTGCGCGCGGATCGGCGCGATCCATTCGGTCGTCTTCGGCGGCTTCGCGTCGCACAGCCTCGCCAGCCGCATCGACGATGCCGAACCGGTGCTCGTCGTCAGCGCCGACGCCGGCTCGCGCGCCGGCAAGGTCATCGAGTACAAGCCGCTGCTCGACGCCGCGCTGAAGCTGGCGAGCCGTGCGCCCGAGAAGGTGCTCATCGTCGATCGCGGCCTCGCGGCCTTCGAGCGGGTGCCCGGGCGCGACGAGGACTACGCGGCGCTGCGCGAGCGCCATCTCGACGACGAGGTGCCGATCGAGTGGCTCGAGTCGAACGAGGTCAGCTACACGCTGTACACGTCGGGTACCACCGGCACGCCGAAGGGCGTGCAGCGCGACGTCGGCGGCCACGCCGTCGCGCTCGCCGCGTCGATGAAGTACATCTTCTGCGGCAACGCCGGCGAGACCTACTTCTCCACCAGCGACATCGGCTGGGTCGTCGGCCATTCGTACATCGTCTACGGTCCGCTGATCGCCGGCATGGCGACGATCCTCTACGAGGGGACGCCGCTGCGCCCCGACGCCGGCATCCTGTGGCGACTGGTCGAGAAGCATCGCGTCGCCGTGATGTTCTCGGCGCCGACGGCGATCCGCGTGCTGAAGAAGCAGGATCCGTCGTGGCTGGCGAAGTACGACCTGTCGTCGCTGCGCGCGCTGTTCCTCGCGGGCGAGCCGCTCGACGAGCCGACCGCGCGCTGGATCTCGGCGGCGATCGGCAAGCCCGTCATCGACAACTACTGGCAGACCGAAACCGGCTGGCCGATCCTCTCGGTCGCGCACGGCATCGAGAAGACCGAGCCGCGCTTCGGCTCGCCCGGCATGGCGATGTACGGCTATGACCTGCGGCTGCTCGACGAGCGTACCGGCGAGGAAGTCGGAACCAACGAGAAGGGCGTCGTCGCGGTGATCCCGCCGTTGCCCCCCGGCTGCATGCAGACCGTCTGGCGAAACGACGAGCGTTTCGTGCAGACCTATTTCTCGACGGTTCCCGGCCGGCAGGCCTATTCGACCTTCGACTGGGGCATCCGCGACGAGGACGGCTACTACTTCATCCTCGGGCGCACCGACGACGTGATCAACGTCGCCGGCCATCGCCTCGGCACGCGCGAGATCGAGGAGACGCTGTCGAGCCACCCGGCAGTCGCCGAGTGCGCGGTGGTGGGCGTCGCCGACGCGCTGAAGGGGCAGGTGGCCACCGCCTTCGTCGTGCTGAAGGACCCGTCGAAGGCGAACGACGCGAACGGCCGGATGGCGCTCGAGGGCGAGATGATGGCCACGGTCGACAAGCGGCTCGGCGCGATCGCGCGACCGAACCGCGTGCACTTCGTCTCGATGCTGCCGAAGACCCGCTCGGGCAAGGTGCTGCGCCGGTCGATCCAGGCGCTGTGCGAACGACGCGATCCGGGCGACCTGACGACGATCGAGGATCCGGGCGCGCTCGAGCAGGTGCGGCAGGCGGTCGGCGCCACGGATTGACGCCGCGCCTCGATGCGTGGTCCCGATTCCCCGGCCTGACTTCGCGATCGATGTCGCCGGCCGATCTCGCGTTCGCCGCCCGGCGCGGCGTCGAGTACCTGTTGCTGCCGCCGGCGGCGCCGCTGCTGCTGATCGCGATCGGGCTCGCGTGGTCGCGGCGACGCCCGCAGGCGGGTCGCGTCCTCGCTTCGATCGGGCTCGTGCTCGCGCTGCTGCTGTCCTCGCAGGTCGTCGGGCAGTGGCTGATCGGCTGGGTCGAGCGCGGCGCGGGCGCGGCGCCCGACGAGAAGAGCTTGCGCGCGCTGCTCGCGCGCGCCGACGCGCCGACCGCCATCGTCATCCTCGGCGGCGGCTCGCGCGCCGATCCGCGCGAGCAACCCGAGCGCGAGCGCCCGAATTCGCGCACGACCGAACGCGCGCTGCACGGCGCGTGGGTTGCCTCGGTCACCGGCCTCCCGGTGCTGGTCAGCGGCGGCGCCGTCGAGCCGGAACGGGCGACCGAAGCCGTGCTGATGCAGCGCCTGCTCGAGCAGCGCCTCGCCACCCCCGTGCGCTGGGTCGAGGACCGGGCGCGCGACACCGAAGGCAATGCGCGCGAATCGGCGAAGCTGCTGCTGCCTGCCGGGCATCGCCGCGTGCTGCTCGTCACGCACGCCTATCACATGCCGCGCGCGCTCGACGCATTCGCGCGTGCCGGCTTGCAGCCGGTGGCCGTGCCGCACGGTTACCTCGGTACGCCGAACCCGGCCCGGGTCTTCGCCTGGCTGCCGAGCGCGCAGGGCGTGAACCTGAACTGGCTCGCCGCGCACGAAGCCGTCGGCGCCGTCTGGTATCGGTTGCGCGCAGTGCTCGCCACGCGAGGCGGCGCAGCCGATTCGCCGCGCTAGCTGCCCTGCGCGCCGCTGCCCGGCGAGGCGTGCGGCGTCATCGACTGCGCGATCTGGTACAGCCCCTCGAGCACGAGATGCTCGTGGTAGGTGAAGTCGATCGTCAGGCGCGGGCCGAGCGTGCGCGCGGCGCCCCCCGACAGGATGCAGCGCAGGTCGGGGTGGTGGCGCTTGTGCAGGAAGTACAGCCGCTCGACGGCGCCCGCCTGCGCGTGCGCGCAGCCCGATGCGATCGCGTCCACCGTCTGGCGCGGATAGTCGACGTAGTCGCCCTGGGCGTCGGGCAGCGTCGCCGTGTTCTGGTGCAGCGCGCGCACCATCAGGCCGAGCCCGGGCATGATGCCGCCGCCGAGGAAGCGGCCGTCGGCGGTCAGCAGGTCCATCGTCGTGGCGGTGCCGCAGACGACGACGAGTGCCGCGCGCTCGCCGACCAGCGCATGCGCGCCGATCATCGCCGCCCAGCGGTCGCAGCCGAGCGCCGCCGGGTTCAGGTAGCCGTTCTTGACGCCGCATTGCTCGGCGCGCGAGACGATCCAGTGCGCTTCGGGCGCATCGGGCCAGACCTCGAGCGCGCGCAGCACCGGGTTAACGACGCCCGTTCCGGCGACGTTCGAGATCACGATCGCCTCGGGCAGCGGCTGGCGCTGCCACTCCTTCGTGACCATCGAGATCTCCTCGAGCAGCACGCGGCCCGAGGCGATCCCCATGTCCTGCGCGAGCGTGCGCGCGCCCGGCGCGCCGCGCGAGTAGGTGCCCCACTTGAGGAAGGTGTTGCCGATGTCGATCAGCAGGAAGGCCATGGCCAGGGCGCCGCTCGCGCGCTAGTCGACCCGGACCGGGATCTTGCCGATCCGCGCCTGCCATTCGCGCGGCCCGGTCTCGTGCACCGAAGTGCCGCTGGCATCGACGGCCACCGTCACCGGCATGTCGGTCACCTCGAACTCGTAGATCGCTTCCATGCCGAGATCCTCGAAGGCCAGCACGCGCGCCTTGCGGATCGACTTCGACACCAGGTATGCGGCGCCGCCGACCGCCATCAGGTACGCGGCCTTGTGCCGACGAATCGCGTCGATCGCGGCCGGGCCGCGCTCGGCCTTGCCGATCATCGCGATGAGGCCGGTTCGCGCCAGCATCGTCTCGGTGAACTTGTCCATGCGCGTCGACGTCGTCGGGCCGGCCGGGCCCACCGCCTCGTCGCGTACCGGATCCACGGGGCCGACGTAATAGATCGCGCGATTCGTGAAGTCGACCGGCAGCGGTTCGCCGCGCTCGAGCATCTCGACGATGCGCTTGTGCGCGGCATCGCGCCCCGTGAGCATCTTCCCGGAGAGCAGCAGCGTCTGTCCCGGCGTCCAGGACGCGACTTCCTGCGGCGTGAGCGCATCGAGGTCCACGCGCCGCGACTTCTCCAGGTTCGGCTTCCAGTGCACGTCGGGCCAGGCGGACAGCGGAGGCGGCTCGCAGTACGCGGGGCCCGAGCCGTCGAGCACGAAGTGCGCGTGGCGCGTCGCCGCGCAGTTCGGGATCATCGCCACCGGCTTGGACGCGGCGTGCGTCGGGTACATCGCGATCTTCACGTCGAGCACGGTGGTGAGGCCGCCGAGGCCCTGCGCGCCGATGCCGAGCGCGTTCACCTTCTCGTAGAGCTCGATGCGCATTTCCTCGACCTTGTTCGACGGCCCGCGCGCGAGCAGGTCGAACATGTCGATCGGGTCCATCAGCGATTCCTTCGCCATCAGCATCGCTTTCTCGGCGGTGCCGCCGATGCCGATGCCGAGCATTCCCGGCGGGCACCAGCCGGCGCCCATCGTCGGCACCGTCTTCAGCACCCAGTCGACGATCGAATCCGACGGGTTGAGCATGACGAACTTCGACTTGTTCTCCGAGCCGCCGCCCTTGGCCGCGACCGACACCTCGACGGTGTCGCCGGGGACGAGCTCGGTGTGCACGACCGCCGGCGTGTTGTCGCGCGTGTTCTTCCGCTCGAAGTGCGGATCGGCGACGACCGACGCGCGCAGCGTGTTCGACGGATCGAGGTAGCCGCGGCGCACGCCCTCGTTCACCGCGTCGGCGATCGAGCCGGTGAAGCCCTCGAAGCGGGCGTCCATCCCGACCTTCAGGAACACGTTGACGATGCCGGTGTCCTGGCAGATCGGCCGGTGGCCTTCGGCGCACATCCGCGAGTTGGTGAGGATCTGCTCGATCGCGTCGCGCGCCGCCGGACTCTGCTCTGTCTGCCAGGCACGCGCGAGGTGCTCGATGTAGTCGCGCGGGTGGTAGTAGCTGATGAACTGCAGCGCGGCGGCGATCGATTCGATCAGATCGGCCTGGCGAATGACGCGCATCGGAAGAAGACCTCGGCGGTGGAACGGAACGGAAGCCCGAAACGGGCCGCGACGACGATCGGCGCGCCCGGATTTTAGCGGATCGTGGGTATGCGACCGTGGCGCGCGCGTGCGGACTACCCTCGTACGGGTGCATGATTACGGCGGGACAGGTAAAGGAGAACGCACCCATGTCGGCACAGATCGATTCGATTCTGCAGGAGCAACGCCTTTTCCAGCCGCCGGAAGCCTTCGTGCGGCAGGCGACCATCTCGGGAATGGAGCAGTACGAGGCGCTGTGCGCCGAAGCGGCGCGCGACCACGCCGGCTTCTGGGCGCGGCTGGCCCGCGAGCACCTGCGCTGGCAGGAGCCGTTCACGCAGGCACTCGACGAATCGAAGGCGCCGTTCTACCGCTGGTTCGCCGACGGCAAGCTGAACGTTTCGTACAACTGCCTCGATCGGCACCTCGGCACGCCGGTCGAGAACAAGACAGCGATCCTCTTCGAGGCCGACGACGGCACCGTCACCCGGGTGACGTACAAGGAACTGCACCAGCGCGTCTGCCGGATGGCGAACGGGCTGAAGGCGCTCGGCTATCGCAAGGGCGACCGCGCGATCATCTACCTGCCGATGTCGATCCAGGGCGTGGTGGCGATGCAGGCCTGCGCGCGCCTCGGCGTCATCCACTCGGTGGTCTTCGGCGGCTTCTCGGCCAAGAGCCTGCAGGAGCGCATCGCCGACGTCGGCGCCACGCTCGTCATCACCGCCGACGAGCAGATCCGCGGCGGCAGGAAAGTACCGCTGAAGAACGCGGTCGACGAAGCCTTCGCGCTCGGCGGCTGCGATTCGGTGCGCAAGGTCATCGTCTATCAGCGTACCGGCGAGAGCGCCTCGATGAAGCCCGGGCGCGATCTCACGTGGGACGAGGCGATCGAAGGGCAGTCCGACGACTGCCCGCCCGAGTGGGTCGAGGCGGATCACCCGCTGTTCGTGCTCTACACCTCGGGCTCCACCGGAAAGCCGAAGGGCGTGCAGCATTCGTCGGCGGGCTTCCTGCTCGGCGCGGCGCTCACGGTGAAGTGGGTGTTCGACCTGAAGCCCGACGACGTCTTCTGGTGCACCGCGGACATCGGCTGGGTCACCGGGCACACGTACATCGTCTACGGCCCCACCGCGTGCGGCGCGACGCAGGTCGTCTTCGAAGGCGTTCCCACGTATCCGCATCCGGGCCGCTTCTGGGAGATGATCGACCGCCACAAGGTCAGCATCTTCTACACGGCGCCCACCGCGATCCGCGCGCTGGTGCGCTCGGGGCAGACCTCTCCCGAACACCACCCGAAGAAGTACGACCTGTCGTCGCTGCGCCTGCTCGGGTCGGTCGGCGAACCGATCAACCCGGAAGCGTGGATGTGGTACTACGAGAACGTCGGCCGCGAGCGCTGTCCGATCGTCGACACCTGGTGGCAGACCGAGACGGGCGCCATCATGATCTCGCCGCTGCCCGGCGTGCATGCGCTCAAGCCGGGCTCGTGCACGATGCCGCTGCCCGGCATCTCGGCGGCGATCATCGACGAAACCGGCGGCGACGTGCCGCCGGGCAAGGGGGGCTTCCTCGCGATCACGAAGCCCTGGCCGGCGATGATCCGCACGATCTGGGGTGACCCCGAGCGCTTCCAGAAGACGTATTTCCCGCAGGAGATCCACGGCGGCAGCTACTACGTGGCCGGCGACGGCGCGACGGTCGACGAGGACGGCTACTTCCGCGTGATCGGCCGCATCGACGACGTGCTCAACGTCTCGGGCCACCGCCTCGGCACGATGGAAGTCGAGTCGGCGCTCGTTGCGCACGCGATGGTCGCCGAAGCGGCGGTGGTCGGCCGCCCCGACGACCTCACCGGCGAGGCGATCTCGGCCTTCGTCGTGCTCAAGAAGGCGAGGCCCACCGGCGAAGAAGCGGCGAAGGTCGCCAAGGAACTGCGCGACTGGGTCGGCAAGGAGATCGGCCCGATCGCCAAGCCGAAGGACATCCGCTTCGGCGAGAACCTGCCCAAGACGCGCTCCGGCAAGATCATGCGCCGGTTGCTGCGCTCGCTCGCGCGCGGCGAGGAGATCACGCAGGACGTGTCGACGCTCGAGAACCCGGCGATTCTCGACCAGCTGAAAGAGACTTCCTGACGCGCGGCTCCGAGGGGCCGCAGAGGTATACTGCGGCCCCCGGAGAGATGGATGAGCGGTCGAAGTCGCACGCCTGGAAAGCGTGTAGGGGTCCAAAGCCCCTCGGGGGTTCGAATCCCCCTCTCTCCGCCAGATTTTCGCTCGACCTCAGCACGCCCCGAAGTTCCACGCCCCAGCGAGCGCTGCGCGGCGACGGAGCAGGGCGCTGCCGGATCCAGCAGCGATCCGGCAGCGCATATGGCGGAGAGGCATGGGAGTCGAACCCATCTGGCAACGCTTGGCGCCGCTAACCGGGTTTGAAGCCCGGCCGATCCACCAGGATCGTTGCCTCTCCCTTGAGCGAAAAGATATCACCTCTCTTCCGTCGTGGGCGCACGCTGCTCGACGAATAGAGACGTGTCGGTGCGAAGCTTGTGCGCGTCGCCGACGCGGCGAAGCAGTCCGATGCGATCGAAATACTCGAGGATCTGGATGGCGCGCCTGCGCCCCAGGCCGGTGGCGTCGCGAAAGCAAGCGGCGGTGACTCCCTCGCGCTCCGCAACCGCCAGCTTGCGGGCGATCTGCGCCAGCTTCGCCATCGTCGCCTGCGAGTAGTACAGGTCCTTCACGACCTGGTGCACGTCGCCGCGGCGGGCCATGCGGGCGAGCGTCGTGCGCATCACCGGCTCGGGTTCCCGCGCGTCGCGCGCGAGGTCCTGCACCCTTGCACCCTTGAGGCCTGCCTGATCGAATATGGGTGCCGTCGTCTGCGCGATGCGTTGCTCCGAAGCCGACAACCGAACGCCGTGCTCGGCCAGGTGTACGTACGGCCCGTGCACCTTCACGAGTCCTTCCTGCGCGAGGCGCCCGAGCAGCGCCGACCACAACGGCGCCGGCAGCCGGGGTGCACTCGACCTGCGCAGGCGTCCGACGTCGGGGCCGATCTCGTCGGGCTCGCGCCGATGGTATTCGCCCAGCGTAGCGAGCGCCGCGTCGCGGGTCGCGGCGACCTGACTCGTTCCGAGTACGCCGTCGAAGCCGGTAGCTCGCGCATGCAGGCTATCGACGGGCAGCGACGGCAGCGACGCGGGCGCGAGCCCCTCGCCCCGGCCCCAGCGATGGAGGTCGACACCGTTGGGCGCCACCGCCACCAGTGCGGAAAGGCGCGACCCGGGGGTCTGCCGCGCGCACGCATCGAGCTCTGCCATCCGCTGCGGGGTACGCCGGTACCGCGCCGGCGCGTGCGGGTCGAGCACGTAGCCGCCGGCGATCGTGCGGGTCGCCGAAGCATCGCGCAGCACGACCCGATCGCCGCGCCACGCGGCGAACGGCGCGCGCATCACCAGTTGCGCGCGGGCAGTGCCGCCCGGCCCGAGCGCATCGCCATCGAGCAACACGACCGAACCGAGTGCGTGGGCGGCACCGAGATGCACGTGCACCGGCGTGCCGGAGCGCAGCGCCTTCGCCTCGTCGCGCCAGAGGGTCAGCTCCAGGTCGAAGCGATCGGTCTGCAGCGCTACGGCCGGGTCGACCAGCCACTGTCCGCGCTCGATGTCTTCGCGACTCGCGCCGGCGATCGCCAGCGCGCAGCGCTGGCCGGCGATCGCCTGATCGACGCGACGCTCGTGCACGTGCAGGCCGCGCACCCGCACGCGCAGTTCCCGGTTCGAAGGCAGCAGCACGAGCTCGTCGCCCGGTCGCACGCTGCCCGCATGCACCGTGCCGGCGACGACGACGCCCACGCCGTCGAGCGTGAAGACGCGATCGGCGGCGAGACGGAATGCGCGGCCGTCGTCACCGCGCATGCCCCGGTCGATCGCCGCCGTGAACAGGAGCTCCCGCAGCGAATCGAGGCCATCGCCGGTGCGCGCCGACACGGAAAGGACCGGCGCCCCGTCGAGCGACGTGCCCCGCAGCAGCGCCGCCACCTGCGCCTGCACCTCGGCGACGCGTGCTGCGTCGACCAGGTCGGACTTGGTGACGAGCGCCGCGCCGCGATCCAGCCCGAGCAGCGACAGCGCCGCCAGGTGCTCCCGGCTCTGCGGCATCGGTCCGTCGTCTGCGGCGACGAGCAGCAACGCGTAGTCGATGCCGCTGGCGCCGGCGAGCATCGTGTGCACGAGCCGCTCATGGCCCGGCGCATCGACGAATCCGATGCGCCGGCCTTCGCCGTCCGGCACCTCGAGCCAGGCGTAGCCCAGCTCGATCGAGATTCCGCGCTTCTTCTCCTCCGGCAGCCGATCCGCTTCGATGCCGGTGAGCCTTGCCACCAGCGTGGACTTGCCGTGGTCGATATGCCCCGCGGTACCCACGATCATCGGCCGGCCTCCTGTGCGGGCGCTGCGCTGCGGTTCGAGGTCAGCCGAACAGGCCGGCGAACATCAGACGAGCGAGGCGCAATGTCGGCTCGCGGCGGCTTCTGCGGTCCTGTCCGGCGTACCGTCGACGTCAGACATGCAGTTCGCGCGCGCGGATCGAGTAGCGGAAGTCGTCGGGCGACAGCTCGTCGAAACGTCCGCTCCGGTTCTCTCCCTGCGGATACATCAGGAAGGGCAGAGGGAACTTGCCGACGCTTCCCGGCAGCGCGAGGTCGTGCGCCGTGTTGTACGCGAACCAGTTGCCCTCCCAGGCGCCGAAGAGTCCCCGGTTCACCGGCGCGACCAGCGGGTGTGCAGGATCGCGGATCCATTCCTTCGTCTCCTGGCGCATGACCTTCAACACGTCGGCCGGGTCCATCGCGACCCAGCCGTAGCGGCGCAGGAAGATCTCCGCGCGGCAGTGCTGCGCGCTCGTGAGCTTCTCCGGATTGGCGCCGAGCTCGCGATAGCCGAAGGCGGAAGGCACGAGCCGCAGGCCGTAGACGTCACGCGCCGGAATGCCGACCGCGCGGCACAGGCCGACGAAGACCGCGTTCAGGTCGGCGCACTTGCCGCCCAGGTTGCCGGTCTCGAGCATCGTGCGCACATCGCCGGTGCCGCAGCCGCGCACCTTCGGATCGCGGTGCGCATGGGCGATCACCCAGCGGTAGATCGCGCGCGCGCGTTCGAGGTCGTCGCCGGCGCCGCGCGTGGCGGCGAGCGCGGTCTCGCGCACGATGCCGTCGGTGGGGATCAGTTCGGTCGCAGCGATGCAGTCGCGCAGCACGACCGGATCCTCGTGCACCGCGGATTGCGGACGCTGCCAGTCGACCGCACGGTCGCGCGTCTGCAGGCGGCTCACCAGGCGGATCGTCGGCTGCCCGACCGACGGCGGGAACTCGGCGTACAGCATGCGCGCGGCGAGAGTCGAATCGGACACCACCCGCGCCGTAGCGGCGTTGCCGGACCACTCGTTGCCCAGCGGACGCTGATACGTCGTCTCGACGCCGGGCAGCGGCAGCCACAATCGCGTCGTTCCCTGGTGGTCGGCGACGGTGACTTCGGTCGTCACCTCGAAGCTGCGCCAATCGCCGACCCGCGGCTCGAAGCGCCGCTCGCCGGCCGCGAGCGCCGACGGCAGCCACGACGATGCGGCAGCCGCGACGCTGCAGTGGACGAACGCACGACGCGAACAACGAATGCTCATGATCTCTCCTTCGTTCCAGATCGAGATGCGCCCGGTTCCGCGAGGAGCGGAGCGAGCAGGTTGCGCATTGCGGGCGCGAGCCAGTCGGCTTCTCCGATCACGGAGAAGCGCGCACGGCCGTCGCGCCCGACGAGCACGGTGGTCGGAAAGACGCGCACGCCCCAGTCGCGCGCGACGGCCCCGTCGGTGTCACGCAGGATCGGCAGCGAGATCGGCATCTGCCCGAGGAAGCGGTCGATCGCCGCGTCGGTCTCGCGATGATTGACGGCCATCACGACGAGGCCGTCGTGTTCGTGGCGCTGCGCGAAGAGTTCGAGCGAGGGCATCTCGGTGCGGCATGGCTCGCACCAGCCGGCCCAGAAGTTCAGCACGATCACCAGGCCGCGCGCCTCGTCCAGGCTCCACGCGCCGCCGCGGTCGTGCAGCGGCAGCACGAGCGGCGGCGTCGGCCGTCCGGCCGGCCACGGCCGGTGCACCAGGGGCGCTTCGACCGGCTGCGCTCGAGCGTCGAGTCCGAGCGCCGCGCCGGCGAGCAGCGCCGCAGCGCCACGCGCGATCGCGCGGCGTCGTGCGGGCGATTCCGGCACGCACTTCATTGCAGCCGCTCGCGCAGCGACGGCAGCAGCGCGATGAACGCGGCCCGGTCTTCCAGGCAGCGAAGATCGAGGACCAGCCGATCCTGCGCGATGCGGCCGATCACCGGGGTCGGCAGCGAGCGCAGCGTCCGCGACAACTCGTCGAGCGCCGAACCCGCGCCGCGCGTCCGCTCGCCGGCCGGCGCGATCGCGAGACCCGCCGACGGAATGCGTTCGACCGGCAGCGAGCCCGATCCGATCTGGCTCGAGAGCTCGACGCACGCGACCGCGAAGCGTGGCTCGAGCGCCCGTGCAAGCAGCGGCGCGAGCGCCGCGGCCGTTTCGCGAATGGCCTCGAGCGGGCGCGTGAGCAGCCGCAGCGTCGGCAGATCCTGCGCCAGTCGCTCGGGCCGCAGGTACAGCCGCAGCGTCGCCTCGAGCGCCGCGAGCGGCAGCTTCGAGACGCGCAACGCACGCTTCATCGGGTTGCGCCGGATCCGCTCGACGACCTCGCGGCTGCCGACGATGAGCCCCGCCTGCGGTCCGCCGAGCAGCTTGTCGCCGGAGAAGGTGACGACGTCGCAGCCGGCGCCGAGCATGTCCTGCGGCAGCGGTTCGCGCGGCAACCCGTAGCGGCTCAGGTCGACCAGCGCGCCGCTGCCCAGGTCGCTCGCCAGCGGCAGGCCGTGCTCGCGCGCGATTGCGGCAAGCGTCGCCTCGTTCACCGAAGCGGTGAAGCCCTGCACCGCATAGTTGCTCGTGTGCACCTTCATCAGCAGCGCGGTGCGGCGGCCGATCGCGCGCACGTAGTCGTGCGGATGGGTACGGTTCGTCGTGCCGACCTCGACCAGGCGCGCACCGGCGCACGCCATGACGTCGGGCATCCGGAACGCCCCGCCGATCTCGACGAGCTCCCCGCGCGAGACGATCACCTCGCGTCCACGCGCGAGCGCGGCGATCGTCAGCAGCACCGCGGCCGCGTTGTTGTTGACCACCGTCGCCGCTTCGGCGCCGGTGAGCTCGGTGAGCAGGCCTTCGACCAGCGCGTCGCGATCTCCGCGGCCGCCGCTGTCGAGGTCGTACTCGAGGTTGTTCGGCCCGCGCATCGTCGCGAGCAGGTGCTGCAGCGCCGGTTCGGCGAGCACCGCGCGACCGAGGTTCGTGTGGACGACGGTGCCGGTGAGATTGAGCACCGCGCGCATCGCCGGTGCGAGCCTGCGCTCGCAGCGATCGGACAACTGCCGCTGCAGCGCGACGTCGGTCAGCGCCGGGAGCTGCAGGTCACCGGTGCGCATGCGCTCGCGCAGCTCGGCGAGCAGGGCGCGCGCTTCGGCGACGACGAAGCCGTGCCCGTGCTCGTCGACGAGCGCCCGTATGCCGTCCCGCCGCAACAGTCGATCGACCGAAGGGAGCCTGCCGGGGGTTGCCTTCGAGCCGTCGACCACGGACTCGTCGGGCGCGCCCACTACGTTCCCCCGGGATCGGGAGCCGCGAACGGCACGACACTCCCGTCGCGACGCTGCCTTTGCGCCTGGCTGATCAGGGCCCGGTGCATCGCGCTAGCCTTCGACACCGGGACGTCCGCGCAGCAGCCGCGTCACGTCGTACGAAAGGACCAGCGTTCCCTTGCCGTTGAAGACCTGGACCTTCGAAGCCACCACGGCACGGCCTTTCTTCGAGGTGGGCTTGATCGACGTGACCTCCACGTCGCCGTGGATCGTGTCTCCCACGAGAACCGGAGCGTGCATCTTCTGGTGGACTTCCAGCAACGCCAGCCCAGTGCGCTGGATCATCGTCTGCAGGATGAAGCCCTCGATCAGGCAGTAGGTCAGCGCGCCCGGAACGACCCGTCCGGACATCGCGCCCGCATCGAAGTCGGCGTCGATGAACATCTCCTCGAGCATTCCGGTCGTGCCGATGAACGCGACGAGATCGGCTTCGCGGATCGTTCGCCGCAGCGTCCGGAACACCTGGCCAACACGCAGGTCCTGCCAGTACAGCCCTACGCCGAGTTCGATGACGTCGGCTCCCTCGCTCATGTCGGGTCCTCCGATCCGATGCCGATTCGATCCAGCAGCGCGCCGTCGGCCCGCCAGGCGTCGACGTCGTCGCACGTGAATCCCCAGGCGGCAAGCGCGGCAGTCGGGTCGGCGCCGGGTTCCTCGGGTGGAGCGGGATCCTCGCACCGGTCGACGCTGAAGCGCGGCGCAGGCGCCGGCTGCGTGACGCCATCGATGTCCATGAAGGCCCTGCGCTCGACGAAGTGCCGGTGCCTTGGCGCTTCGCCCAGCGACAGCACCGGGGCGAAACAGCTGTCGGTTCCCTCGAGCAGCTCGCACCACTGCGACCGGGTCCTGGAAAGGAACAAGGTCGCGAGTTCGGTGCGCAGGGCCGCCCACGCGTTGCGGTCGTCCGCCGCGTCGATCCCGCTTTGCGACACGCCGATTCGCCGGAACAGCTCGGCGCGGAACTTGCGCTCGATCGGCGCAATGCTCACGAAGCGCCCGTCGGCACACTCGTAGACGTCGTAGATCGGGCTGCCGGAGTCCAGCACATTGGTCCCGCGGGTCTCGGAGTGCAAGCCGGCCGCGTACAGGCCGTAGATGGGCGTCATCAGCGACGCCGCAGCGTCCACCATCGCCGCGTCCACGACCTGTCCCTTGCCGGTGGTCCTGGCGGCAAGCAGCGCCGCGAGCATGCCCATCACGAGATAGGCCGCGCCGGCGTAGTCTCCGATCAGGTTCAGCGGCGGTGTGGGCGGCGCTCCTTCGCGTCCGATCGATGCGAGCACGCCGCTCAACGCGATGTAGTTGAGGTCGTGTCCGGCGGCCAGGGCGAGCGGTCCGTCCTGTCCCCATCCCGAGATGCGGCCGACGACCAACCGCGCGTTGCGCGAGAAGCAGGCTTCGGGCGCCAGGCCGAGCTTCTCCAGCGTCCCGGGCCGGAACGGGTCGATCAACCCGTCCGCGCGTTCGATCAGGTCGAGCACGAAATCGACTCCTTGTCGCGACTTGAGGTCGACGACGACCGACTTCTTGCCCCGATGCGGCAGGTAGAAGCGTACCGGCCGCTGGATGCCCGTGCCTGCGTCGACCGGCCGCTCGATTCGGAGAACCGTGGCGCCCAGGTCCGCCAGCAGCATTCCGGACATCGGACCGGGACCGATGCCGCTGAGTTCGAGGATGCGCAGGCCGTTCAGTGGTCCCAACAGGACGATCTCCTAGTACGACTTCGGCAGCCCGAGCACGCGCTCCGCGATGTAGCAGAGGATGAGCTGCGGACTGATCGGGACCAGACGAGGGATCATCGCTTCGCGAAACAGCCTCTCGACGTGGAACTCCCGGGCGTAGCCGTAGCCGCCGTGGGTCATGACGGCGCGCTCGCAGGCCGTGAAGCACGTTTCTGCCGCTACGTACTTCGCGGCGTTGGCCTCGACGCCGCACGGAAGCCGGTTGTCGTAGCGCCAGGCGGCGGACAACATCAGAAGGTCGGCCGCCTGCAAGTGCGCGTAGCTGTCCGCGAGCGGGTGCTGGATCGCCTGGTTCTGGCCGATGGGACGGTCGAACACCCTCCGTTCCCTGGCATACGTGCTCGCCCTCGACAGCGCGGCCCTGCCGATGCCGACGCACTCGGCGGCAACGAGGATCCGCTCGGGATTGAGTCCATCGAGGAGGTACTCGAAGCCGCGACCTTCTTCTCCGATCCGATCCTCGACCGGAACCTCGAGACCGTCGATGAACAACTCGTTGGAATCGACGGCCTTCCGGCCCATCTTGTCGATCTCCCGGATCTCGATCTTCGAGCGATCCAGGGCGGTGTAGAACAGGGAGAGCCCCATCTTCGGATTCGAGACCTGATCGAGCGCAGTCGTGCGGACGAGGATCAGCATCTTGTCGGCGACCTGCGCCGACGAGATCCATACTTTCGCGCCCGATACCAGGTAGCGGTCGCCGACGCGCTCCGCCCGGGTCCGGATCTGCGTCGTGTTCAGTCCGACGTTCGGCTCGGTGACGGCGAAGCAGGCCTTGTGCTTGCCGGCAACGAGGTCGGGAAGCATCCGCGCTTTCTGTTCCCGGGTACCGTGCACGACGACGGGATTCAAGCCGAAGATGTTCAGGTGCAGCGCCGAACAGCCCGACATGCCCGCGCCCGATTCCGCGATCGTCTGCATCATCAGTGCGGCCTCGGTGACGCCGAGCCCCGAGCCGCCGTAATCGATCGGAATGCAGATTCCCAGCCACCCGTCCTTCGCGAAGGCGGCATGGAAGTCGTCGGGAAAGCCTCCCTCCCGGTCGCGGGTCAACCAGTAGTCGTCGCCGAAGGACGCACAGATCCGCTTCACCGACTCGCGGATCGTTTCCTGTTCGTGGGTCAACGCGAAGTTCACGGCCGCCCGCGCCTCAGGCGCTCGCCAGGCTGGCGACCACCGCTCGCGCGGCACGAGCCGCTTCGTCGACCGCGTCGGCGAGGGTCCCCTTGAACCCGCTGCGCAGGGCGCCGACCGCCCAGACGTCGGGGAGCGTCGTCCGCATTTCGTCGTCGGTCAGGACGAAACCGCGTTCGTCGCGCGCGACGTCGGAAGGCAGATAGTCGCCGTTCGGCACGACGCCGACGTAGGCGAAGACACCGTCGCACTTCAGTTCCTTGACGCTGCCGCCGACCCTGACTTGAACCCCTTCGACCAGCCGCGTGCCGCGGATCGCCTGGATCTCGGCGTCTCGAAGGATGCGGATTCGTTCGTTCGCCTGCGCCCGCTCCACCAGTCGCCGTGCCGCGCGGAACTCGCTGCCGCGGTGCACGATCAGCACGGACCTGCACCCGGGTGCCAGCGTAAGCGCCTCCTGGAAGGCCGAGTCGCCGCCGCCCACGACGACGACGTCCTTGCCCTTGAACAGCGGACCGTCGCAGTCCGCGCACTGGGATACTCCGCGCCCGGTCAGCTCCGCTTCGCCGGGCACGCCCAGCTGCCGGATCCGCGCGCCGGATGCGCACACGACCGAACGCGCGCGCAGCGATTTCGGTCCCGCCTTGACGCCGAGTGAACCGTCGGCGTTTCGCGCGAGTCCGGTGACGGTTGCCTGCGTGTCGACGATCCCCAGCGAGAGGTTCTTCCCGGCGAGCTCGGCCGCGAGTTCGGGACCCGACGCCGGCAGGCCGGCGAGGCCGGGATCGAGTTCGTTGATGTTGATGATCGAGCCGCCGAACAGATAGCCCTCGCAGGTGCTCACCTCGAGGCCCGCCTCGGCGAGCAGGCGTGCGGTGGTCATGCCGGCCACACCTGAGCCCACGACGATCGTGTCGAATGTACCCATTGCGAAGTCGTTCTCCAGTCCGATGCTCGTTCTTCGATTGGCGAACGAAGTGTGACCGTCGAAGCACGCGCGATGAAGGCGGCTTTCACACCTGTGAACGCTTCGTTGACCATGTCGCTCGTCGATCCGACGATGCATCCGGGCTTCATGGGGAAAGCGGACGTCATGGAAATCGTCGAATCGACCAGGGCAGCCAACGACGTGGTTGCCATGCACGAGGACTTGTTCGAAAGCGGGTGGACGGACGGCCTTCCGGTCGTTCCCCCGACGCGGGCGAGGGTTGCGGAGTTCGTGAAAGCGTCGGGGCTGCCGGCCGATCACGTGGTCTGCAGCGTGGCGCCGTTCGATCATGACGCGACGATCGAGAAGATCGCCGCCAACTCGGTGATGGCCGGCTGCAAGCCGGAATACATGCCCGTCGTCATTGCGTCGCTGAAGGCCGCCGTCGGTCCGAAGCTGAACCTGCGGGGCATGCAGTGCTCGACGCAGATCTCGACTCCCCTGCAGATCGTCAATGGTCCGGTTCGCAACCAGCTCGGCTTCAATTACTCGTCGGGAGTCTTCGGACCCGGCTGGCGGGCGAACGCGACGGTCGGACGCGCGCTGAAGCTGATCCTCGTGAACATCGGCGGTGCGATTCCGGCGGTCGTCGACCGTGCGACCTTCGCTCACCCGGGCAAGTACACGTTCTGCATTGCCGAGAACGAGGAAGAGAGCCCGTGGGAGCCGCTGCACACGGAGTACGGATTCGACCGGGATGACAGCACGGTCACCGTCTATGCGTCCGAGGCACCGCAGACGATCCTCGTCTGTGCGCTGCACGACAACCCCGACCAGCCGTGGGCGCTGCTGGACCAGATCGCCAGCATGATGCGCGACGTCGGGGCGAATCAGTCGTATCTGCTGGGAGAGCACGTCGTCGGCATGTCGCCCGAGCACGCGAACATCGTGGCGCAGGCAGGCTGGAAGAAGAAGGACGTGCAGAAATACCTCTTCGAGCACGCGCGCAACCCGATTCGAGAACTCAAGAAGGGCGGCCTGTACGGCCGCGACGTTCACCGATACAACCTCTGGCCGCGCTGGATCGACCGAAACGACGACGATGCGCTGCTGCCGGTCGCCCGCGACGCCGACGACATCAAGATCATCGTCACCGGAGGCGCGGGGACGCACTCCGTGTACCTGCCGGGGCTGGGGTCGAGGTGCCAGATCGCGAAGGTCGAGTTCCCGGACTCTTGACCGGAAGATGAAGCGGGCAACGAGCAACAGACGCCACAGAAGGGAGCCATATGGACATCATCGAGAAGTTCGACCTGATCGACCCCTCGTACGGAACGCGGGGCGCGACCACGTCGCTGGCCAGGCGCATCACCGATTTCAACGGTTTGCGCATGGGCTTGATCGACAATCGAAAGCACAACGTCGATCACCTGCTCACGGGTTTCGAGCAAGCCTTCCGCAAGCGCTACGAGATTGCCGACGTGACGCGGATCACGAAGTTCCTGTTCTCGTACCCGGCTTCCGAAACCGATATCGCGCAGATCGCCGAGCACTGCGACTTCGTCATCGAGGCCATAGCCGACTGAGGTTCATGCACGTCGTGTGGTCTACGCGACAGCGTGACGTTCGAAGGGCTGGGGATCCCGACGGCACTGATTGCCACGCCAGGCTTCAAGCGGTCGGCGGAGGTGCACGCGAAGGCATACGGTGCGCCGGACTTCAAGGCAGTGATCCTGGAGGTTGAAGACGGATCGTCGATAGCGGGTTTCACCCCCGAGCGAGTACAGCAGTTTGCCGAGGACATCTTCGACGACGTCGTTGCTGTTCTCACCGGAAAGCCCAAGGCGGATTGATCAGGCCAGATGAACGATCGAGTTCACGGTCGCGATCCCGCGGCAGTCGAGACGGCGAAGGGGAGTCGACTTCCCCTCGAGGGCCTTCGAATCGTCGATGCAGCGACGATTCTCGCGGCCCCCTTCGCCGCCACGCTGCTGGCCGATTTCGGCGCCGAGGTCATCAAGATCGAACGGCCCGGGCTCGGCGATCCGCTGCGCGACATGGGAGGGGCGAAGGACGGCGTTCCCCTCTGGTGGAAGATCTATTCCAGAAACAAGCGCGCCATCACGCTCGACCTGCGGGCCGCCGAAGGGAAAGCCGTCCTCGAGGATCTGCTGCGCGAAGCGGATGTCTTCGTCGAGAACTTCCGGCCGGGCACCATGGAGAAGTGGGGCCTCGGATGGGAGGACCTGCACGAGCTCAATCCGCGGCTCACGGTGCTGCGGATCAGCGGTTACGGGCGTACCGGGCCGTACGCGGGCAAGCCCGGCTTCGGCACGCTGTGCGAAGCGATGAGCGGCTTCGCCGCGCTGAACGGTGATCCCGACGGGGCACCGACCGTACCGCCCCTGGCGGTGGGCGATTCCATCGCGGGGCTGTACGGCGCGATCGGCGTGCTCGTCGCGCTTCTCGCCCGGGCGAACGGGGTGGCGCAAGGCCAGTGCGTCGACGTAAGCCTGCTCGACGCCATCTTCTCGATCGTCGGCTACCAGAGCATCGAGTACGACCAGCTCGGCAAGGTCCTCAAGCGCAGCGGCAATCGCTCGCCCAGCAGCATCCCGCGGAACATCTACCGCACCAGGGACGGTCGCTGGCTGGCGGTCTCCAGTTCGACCAACGCCATCGCGCTGCGCGCCCTGCGGATGATCGGCGGAGATGCCCTGGCGAACGATCCGAGGTTCTCGTCGGTGGAAGCCCGGCGCGAGCACGCGGACGAAGTCGACCGGATCGTCGCCGGCTGGGTCCTGGAACGAACGCTGGAGGAGGCGATGGCGGCGTTCGACGCGAGCGACGGCGCCGCGGCTCCCGCGTACGAAGCCGATCAGATCCTCTCCGACGAGCAGTTCCGTGCTTCCCGAACGCTCGTCGAGATCGACGACGAGGAACTCGGGCGCGTGCGGATCCCCAACGTCGTCCCGCGGCTGTCGGCAACGCCCGGGCAGATCCGCCATACCGGCAGGCGCATGGGACAGGATACGTCCGCGGTCCTGAAAGCCCTGGCACAACTGACCGACGAGGAGATCGTCCGGCTCAGGAAATCCAGGGTGGTGTGAACGCACATGGGTGCAGCCACTTCCAGGATCGAAGCGAGGATGGCCGGCAGGAAGATTGCACCGTCCGATCTTGCCCACGTGATGCCGCGCGGCGGAAACGTCTTCGTGCAGCAGGGCGCATCCGAGCCGCAGGTGCTGCATCGAGCATTGCTCGACGTGGCGCACCACTGCGATCCGCGCTTGCTGGTCGTGCCGGTGGCAGGCGTGAACGCCTGCGAGTTCGCGAACGGCGGGAACAGGTTCGCAACGAATCCGGTCGCCTTCATCGGCGCCCCGAAGCTGGCTGACGGGATTCTCGCGGGAAGGGTCGACTACCTGCCGTCCCACTGGTCGGAGATCGTTCCCACGATGCTTCGAAGGTTCCCGCCCGACGTCGTGATGGTCCAGGTGTCGCCGCCCGATCAGGAGGGATACTGCAATCTCGGCGTCAGCGCCTCGCTCGAGTGCGATCTGCTGCAGGCGGCCGGCGTCGTCATCGCCGAACTGAACCCGAGGATTCCGCGCGTCGGTGGCGACACTCGCATTCACACGACGCGAATCGACTTCTACGCCGAGACCGACAACGCGCTCCTGACCAGCCGACCGTCGGTCTTCGGAGCGGTGGAGCTCGAGATCGCGAAGAACGTCTCCCGCGTCGTGAAGCAGGGCAGTACCGTGCAGGTCGGCATCGGCAGCGTTCCGGACGCCGTCGTGAACAGGCTCGCGTCGGACGGAAAGATCGCGGCGTTCCATTCGGGAATCCTCACCGACTCCATGATGAGAGTCGCCGAGAGCCTGGACGGGCGGGCGAGGGTCGTCACCGCCGGAATGGTCGTCGGCTCGACGGAACTGTATGCACGAATCAATGAATCGCCGCGTGTGTCGCTGCGGAGTTCGCGGCACACGCACGCGCAGCAGGTGCTGGCCTCGATCGATCGTTTCGTCGCGATCAATTCCGCGATCGAAGTCGATCTGCTGGGACAGGTGAACGCCGAGTTCCTGAACGGTCGGCAGGTCGCCGGCATCGGAGGACAGGCGGACTTCTTCCGGGGTGCGCACGGTTGCGCGCAGGGAGCAGCGATCATCGCATTGCCGTCGACGTCCAATGGCAGGTCGCGAATCGTTCCCCGGCTGGCCGCGGACACCCCGGTGACGACGGCTCGCGTCGACGTGGATTATGTAGTGACGGAGTGGGGGGTGGCGGAGCTCCGCGATCGCACGGTGGCCGAGCGCGCCATCGCGCTCGTCGAGGTGGCGGCGCCGGAGTTCCGCAAGGAATTGTACGAATCGACAACAAGAATGGATCACTGAGTCTCACGGACGCGCCATGATCCGTGGCTGCGCGCGTGGGCCGTGTGTCGCAAATGAACGGTGCAACGTTCGACAGAGGAGGAAGACGATGTTCGTACTGAGCCGGTTGACTGGGCTGAGGAACAGGCTGGTGGCCCCGATCGTACTGGTCGGAATGGCATTCGCCACCGGCAATGCGCTGGCGCGTGACGGCAAGAGCGACCCGGCGAAGCCGATGGTGACGGTCAATCTCACGATCAGCACGTTCCCGCTGCTCGACTACTGCGTGCCTGTCTTCGTGGGAATCGAGCAGGGCTTCTTCGAGAAGGAAGGCATCAAGATCGGCAGCATCGTGAGTTCGGAGGGAGGCGGTACTACCGTCCGGAACCTGCTGACCGGGGGAATGGACATGGGTGTCGTGGGATTCCCTGCGGCCGTGCAGGCGAACATCGCAGGTGCCCCGCTGCCGGTGATCGAGAGCGATGCCAGCCGGGTTCCCACCTTCACGCTGGTCGTAGCGGATGACTCCAGGATCGGCAGCCTCGCCGACGCCGTGCAGTCGAACGCGACCTTCGGCTATTCGAGCCCCAACTCCGCCACCCAGGCGCTGCTGTACCTGACGTTGCAGCGCGCGGGCTTCGACCATGCCAAGATCAACTCGCGTCCTACGGGAGGTCTCGGCGGCGGTTTCACGGCGGTTCGCGGCGGGAGCCTGGAGGTGACTTCCGCAGCGGAGCCGTTCTTCTCGCGCGCCGGCAAGGGATTGCGACCGATCCACAAGGTTTCGGACAATGTCCCCAAGTTCCAGCAAGCGGTGTGGGTGGTCAACCCGCAGTTCGCCAAGGCGAATCCGGATGCGGTGAAGGGATTTCTCCGGGCACGCCAGGCGGCGGTCGACTGGATCGCCGACAACCTCGAGGAAGCGGCCAGGCTGTATTCGGAGAAAGCCGAGATTTCGCTACCGGCGGCCTTGTCCACGCTGAAGGCGATGGAGGCGACCGGAGGCGTGAAAGCCTACTATGGCGTCGGGTTCGACCAGGAAGCCATGGAGGTCGCGATCGAAGGAATGCGCCTGCTCGGCAGTCTGAAGCCGGATCAAGTCGTGCCGTGGAAGGAGATCCTGGACCAGACGTACCTGCCGAACGATGCGCCGCGCGTGGACATCGGGAAATTCAGCAATCCGACGCGCGCCAAGTGAACGCCTCATCCGGCGAAATGGCATGCTGAGACTGCAGACCGTGTCCGTGCGCTACGGTGCGACGACTTCGAGTTCGGCACCGGTCATTGCCCTCGACAGGGTGGACCTCGAAGTATCGAAGGGTGAATTCGTTGCGATCATCGGCCCGAGCGGGTGCGGCAAGACGAGCCTCCTCGAAGTCATCGGAGGCTTCCGCAAGCCCACCGACGGCGAGGTCACGATCGAGGGGCGCCGCATCGACAGCCCCAACGAGGACATCGGCGTCGTGTTCCAGGAAGACTCCACCTTCCCCTGGCTCACGGTCGAGCAGAACATCGAGTTCAGCCTGCGCCATCGCGCGGTGCCGCGCTCCGAACGCAGTGCGACCGTCAGTCAGATGGTCAGGCTCGTGGGGCTCGGAGGCTTCGAACGTCATCGGCCGCCCCAGCTCTCGGGTGGAATGAAGCAGCGGGTCGCGCTGGGGCGTGCGCTCGCCCCCCGGCCCAAGCTGCTGCTCATGGACGAACCCTTCGGTGCGCTCGACGAGCAGAGCCGCCTGGAGCTCGGCGACGAGCTCCTGCGCATCTGGCGCACCACCGGATGCACCATCGTGTTCATCACTCACAGCCTCAGCGAGGCCGCGATGCTCGCAGACAGGGTCGTCGTGATGACGGCCAGGCCGGGAAGGGTGCACGACGTCATCGAGAGCCCGTGCGGCAAGGATCGTTCGTCCGACACGCTGGGGTCGCCCGGCTTCGCACGGATGACGGCGACGCTGTGGCAGCAGCTGAAGTCCGGTCGATCGGCAGTGCCGGCATCATGAGCTATTCGACGCGCGTTCTGCTTGCCCGTTGCGCGGTCCTCGGCGCGATGGGCGCGGCCCTCGAGATCGGTCCGCGGCTGCTCGGCCCGGCCAGCAGGCTGGCGATCCTTCCGATGTCCGAGATGCTGGTCGGCGTCTACCAGGTCGCTGCCTCCGGCAAGCTCTTCGAGCACCTCCTGGTCAGCCTCGTGTCGATCGCGATTGCCTTCGTCTCGTCGACGATTCTCGGCATCGCGATCGGGTACGCGCTGTGGAAGCTGCCTCGGGTCTACCGCGCGATCTCGTCCTACCTGACGAGCTACTACGCGATACCGATATTCGCCTTCTACCCGGTGTTGATCGTGATGTTCGGCGCGAACCGGGTTCCCATCGTGCTGATCGCGTTCGCGTGGGCCATCGTCGCGGTGATCATCGCCACCGTCGAAGGCCTGGCACATCTTCGTCCTTCCTGGGACAAGGTGGCTGACGCGTATCACGTCGGACCGTTCCGGCGCGCCGTGACGATCCACCTGTCCGGTGCATGGCCGCAGATCGCCACCGGGGTGCGGCTGGCGGTCACGTACTCGATGCTCGGCGTGATCGCTTCCGAGTTCATCCTGTCCGACAGCGGTATCGGGTACCTCGTCCACCTCTACTACAACAGCTTCGAGTTCAAGGAGATGTGGGGGGCGATTCTGGTCGTCTTCGCGCTCGGCATCCTCCTCGATTCCGCATCGCGATTCGGTACCAGGCGATTGACCGCGAGCCGCTGATGTCTGCCACTGCGCCTGTCGCGCCTGTCGTGCGCAAGAACGGGATCCGCGTCGAGGCTTGCCTGACGCCGCTCGCGTTTCCGCTGCTGATCCTTGCCGTTTGGGCGGCGCTCGCGAGCTGGCTGCCGTTTGCGGTGGCATCGCCGTGGGAAGCGGTCCACGCCATTCTCGAGGGCGCGCGGCGCGGCTGGGTCCAGCGGGCGCTGCAGGAGACCCTGACGGCAACCGCCGCGGCGTTCGTCCTGGCGACGGTCGCGGGCGTCGGCTTCAGCCTCGTCGTCGGGCTCAATCGCTTCTGGGCGGATGTCTGGGAGCCGATCCTGGTGTGGATCTATTCGATTCCGAAGGTCGTGCTCTATCCGGTCGTCATTCTGACGTTCGGCATCAGCCTGAAGGCA
The DNA here is from genome assembly GCA_044507525.1 of Burkholderiales bacterium. Lineage (GTDB taxonomy): Bacteria > Pseudomonadota > Gammaproteobacteria > Burkholderiales > Burkholderiaceae_E > Zeimonas. The sequence continues at coordinate 13,098 of JBIQJM010000007.1, read as the reverse complement.
TCGATCGCATTCGCGTTCATCAGCGCGGTCTTTCCCGTCGCCATCATCACCTTCGGGGCGGTCAGGGCGATCCCCCCGATCCTCCTGAAGGTCGCGGCCTCCTACCGCTTGAGTCCCTGGAAGGTCTTCTTCGAGATCGTGCTGCCGGTGGCCGCGCCGTCGATTGCGACGGCCACACGGTATTCGTTCTGTCTCAGCTTTCTCGGCGTGATCGTCGGCGAGATGCTGGGCACGCGCCAGGGCATGGGGCAGGAGCTCTTCAAGGCCATCGCGCTCAACGACATCGAGCGGATCTTCGGCATCGCGCTCGTGCTGTCGTTGATCGCGCTGGTGATCAACGCGGGCTTGCTGGTCGTCGAGCGACGTGTCGCCCGGAACGCAAAGCGGTCCTGAGCGTCTCTGCAGGAGGAGGGTATGTCGATGAAGCTGAGAAGCGACAATTTCGGGGACGGCGATTATCTGTCCGCGCCGCAGATCCTTTCGGCAGCGTTCGGATTCGGCTGCGACGGCGGCAACCGGTCGCCGCATCTGGAATGGTCGGACGTGCCCCAGGGTACGAAGAGCTTCGCCATCACGTGCTTCGACCCCGACGCGCCCACCGGCAGCGGCTTCTGGCACTGGCTCGTCGTCAACGTTCCTGCGGACGTGCGCTCGCTGGCGGAAGGCGCGGGTGAGCCGCAGGGAAGCGCGCTGCCCAGGGGGGCGATGCAGACGCGGACGGACTTCGGCGCGCCGGGCTATGCAGGCCCCTGTCCGCCGGACGGTCCGCACCGCTATGTCTTCACGGTCTTCGCATTGTCGGTGGAACAGCTTCCCGTCACGCCGGACACGTCTGCCGCGCTGGTGGGCTTCCACCTGACGTTCAACACGATCGCCAAGGCGTCGATGATCGGGATGGCGCGACCGAAGAAGTAGCAACCATCGGAGCGCGGCGGAACCCCGCCGCGACCTCAAGCCTGGGAGCCGGCGAGCCGGGAGCTGAGCAGGCTCGCCGCCCGCAGCACGCCGGCGATGGCTCTTTCGCGAACGGCGGGGAACCGTGCAGTCGGCGCGCCGATTCCGATCGCAGCGGTCACCTCGTCGCGGTTGTTCCGGATCGGCGCGGCTACGCTGGAGACGTGTTCGTAGTGCGTCGACTCCGCGATGGCGTATCCACGGCTCCGGACGATCGAAACCTCCTGTCGCAGGCGGCGCGGATCGCAGATCGTCTTCGGAGTGGATCGCCGCAGCGGACGCTCCTCGAGAAAGCGATCGAGCTCGACGTCGCGCTGGAACGCCAGCAGAACGATTCCGCTGCTTCCGAAGTTGGGGGGAAACTTCACGCCCGTCGCCGAGTCGATCCGCAGGTCCTGGGGACTCACGAGCTTTTCGATGTACTGGATGTGCCAGTCGGGCTCGAGCACCGACAGGAAGCAGCTTTCCCGCGTCGACTCGACCAGCTGTTCCATTTCCTTGCGCGCTTCGCGTATCAGCCAACCGCGCGATCCGCCGATCCATGCGCGCGCTTCGGCGCTGAACGACGGGTGCAGCTGGAAGCGGCGGTTCTCGTCGGACGTGATGAAGCCACGACGTTCCAGCGTGCCGAGCAGCATGCAGACGCTGCTCTTGGGCAGCTGCAGCCGCTTCGCGATCGTCGAGACGCCGAGAGGTGCCAGTGCGTTCGAGAAGAGCTCGAGCAGGTCGAGGACCCGGGACGCCGACTTGACGGGTGACGGGGGCTGCTTCATCCGCTTGCCTCTTCAAACACGAACCCTGGTGCCGGGGAAGGTCCGATGGCGCTGGGCCGCGCAGCGTATTCATACCCGGGTTTCGCTGTCAACGTGACCGCTCGTTCAAGAGGGTGAACGATGCGCCCGCGTCGGTCCCGGTCGCTCGCCGCACACCGGTTTTCACGTACTTGACCCTGCCCCCGGTTCCCGCCTAGACTTCCACCACTTGTTATGCTGTTATGACAACTCAAGCCTCCGAATTCGATCTTTCCGCCGAGGTCGCCGATCTCGCTCCGCTCTACCGGCGTGTTTCGCGCGCGCTCGAGGAGCGCATCCGCAACGGCGCGATCGCGCCGGGGTCGTCGCTGCCCTCGGAAGGCCAGCTCTGCGAGAACTTCGGGGTCAGCCGCATCACCGTGCGGCGCGCGCTCGAGGAGCTGGTCCAGCGACGCCTCGTCGTCAGGCGCCGGGGCGTGGGCACCTTCGTGAGCACGCCCGACCAGTACGTGAAGGCCGTCTCGCTCACCGGCTTCATCGAAGACGTCGTTCCGCTGAACCGGCTGAAGGTCCTCGAGGTATCGACGGCGGACCTCCCGACGGAGGTCGTCTCGATGCTCGGCTCGCCGTTCGTCGAGCCGGTGTATTGCGTGACCGCGGTGAACCATCTGTCCGAGGGTCCGCTGTCGTTCGCGAAGTTCTTCTTTCCGCACGAGTCGGCGGCGCTCTTCTCGTGGAGCGAGCTCGAAGGGCCGGTGTCGCCGATCAAGCTGGTGGAGGCGAAGTCTCGCCAGACCGTGCACCACGCGATGCAGGTGGTCGAAGCCGCGATTGCCGACAAGCGGGTTGCCAAACACCTGGGCATCGCCGCCGGCACGCCGATCCTTCGCATCGTGCGCGCCTACGTCTCGAACAGCGGTGCGCTGCTCGAAGCCGTCGACGCGCTGTACCACCCGACCCGCTATCGCTTCGCGGCCACGCTGGTTCCGCGGGCGAGCTGAACCGCGCTCGAAGCGCCGTCCGAAACCCCGTCGAGCCGACCGAAACGGAACGACCGTCCGAAACACCCTGGTCCAAGCGACTCAACCGAGGAAACCCGATGTCCGGAATCGTCGAAAGCAGCAAGCACATCAGCCTGGAAGACCTCCTGAACTACGAGGCGCCGCCGGAGCGCGTCGAGGAGTTCCTCAAGCTGATCCCGCTCGACATCGAGAACGTCAGCGACGACGTCAAGCGCTATCTGCTCAAGCAGGTCATCGAGATGATGCAGCTCGAGTACGGCCGCTACGAGAACAAGACGCGCATCACCGAGGAGTTGATCGACGACATCATGCGCGGCTCGATCGACACGCACGTGCACGGTGCGTCGGATCCCTTCGAGCGCTCGCAGTACGAGGACGAGATCGGCATCAACGCGACGAAAGCCGGCATGCGGGCGATCGTCATCAAGACCTGGTACAGCCCGTCGGCATCGCGCAACGGCCTCACGCAGCGCGCGGTCGACAAGTTCGCGCGCGAGAACGACCTGCAGCCCACGCAGATCCTCGGCGGCGTGACGCTGAACAAGCCGGCCGGCGGAATCAATCCCGAAGCGGTGCGCAAGTGCCTGGGCTTTCCGAACTTCCGCTGCGTCTGGATGCCGATGGCCGACTCGTACTGGCACCAGTACGTCGTGTTCAACCGGAAGAACGAGGGAATCCGCTTCCTCGACGAGCGCAACCGCCTGATCCCCGAGATGCGCGAGATCCTCAGCATCATCGCCGACAACGATCTCGTCCTCTGCTGCGGCCATTACCCGTACCAGGACCTGAAGATCCTCTTCGAGGAGGCGAAGAAGGCCGGGGTCAAGCGGATGGAGTCGGTCCACCCGACGCTGATCCACAGCAAGCACACGATGGAGAACTTCCGCGAACTGGCGTCCGAGGGGATCGCGATCGGGCTGATGGGCGTCGCGTCGGTGAACATCCGCTTCATCGAAGGCTTCCGCTGGTACATCAAGACGATCAAGGCCTTCAGCGACCACATGGTCATCGGCACCGATTCGGGCCAGGTGCAGAACCTCGCGCACATCGACGGACTGCGCTGGCTCGCGAAAGTGCTGCTTGCCTACGGCGTCACGCAGGAAGAGGTGACGAAGATCTTCAAGACCAACCCGGCTCGCCACCTGGGGCTCGATCGGTGATCACGCGCGCGGCCATCGGCGATGCCGCGCTCCTCGCGGTCGGGATCGCCGCGTGCGTCTTTGGCGCACGGCTGGGAATCGGTGCGATCAATGCGCCCGAGAGCGGATTGATGCCCTTCGTCGTCGGCGTCCTGCTCGCCGCGCTCGCGCTTCCCGGAGCGTTCGCGCGCGCCGGCGAGGGGCGCGGCGGGGCCGACGACGAGGAGACGCCCTTCGTGCGCAATCCGCGCGGCTGGCTGCTGACGGTGGCTGCCGTGATCGGACTCGCGCTGGGCGTCGCGTACCTCTCGTTCGTGCCCGCCGTCTTCCTCTTCACGCTCGTTCTCTACACCGCCGGCGGTCCGCGCCGCGTCGTCGCCTCCCTCGCGTACCCGGCGCTCGTGACGCTCGCCTCGTGGCTCGTCTTCGTGCACTGGTTCGGCGTGTCCTTCCGCTGAGATGCTTGTCGATCTACTCCTCGGTTTCCAGGTCGCCTTCGAGTGGCAGAACCTCGCGTTCTGTTTCGCCGGCGCACTGCTCGGAACACTCATCGGCGTGCTGCCCGGCATCGGCCCGGCCGGGGCGCTCGCGCTGCTGCTGCCCGCCACGATGGCGGTGCCACCCGTCACCGCGATCATCATGATGGCGGGCATCTACTACGGTGCGATGTACGGCGGATCGACCACCGCGATCCTCGTGAACATCCCCGGCGAAGCCGCATCGATCGTCACGACGCTCGACGGCTACCAGATGGCGCAGAAAGGGCGCGCCGGGCCGGCGCTGGCCATCGCGGCGCTCGGTTCCTTTGCGGCCGGCCTCGTTGCGATCGCCGGCCTCGTCTTCGTTGCGCCGCCGCTGGCCGACATCGCGCTCAGCTTCCAGTCGCCCGAGTTCGTCGCGCTGCTCGTCCTCGGCCTGACGCTGACGAGCTACATCGCCTTCGGCTCGAAACGGCGCGCGTTCATGATGGCCGCGCTCGGGCTGCTGCTGGGCACGATCGGACTGGATCCGGTCGACGGCGTGGAACGCCTGACCTTCGGCTCGACCTACCTGCTCGACGGCATCGGCCTCGTTCCGCTCGTGATGGGCCTGTTCGGCGTCGCCGAGGTGCTGGTGAACATCGACGACAACATCCGGCAATCGACCGTGTCCGGATCGGTCGGTCGCGTGATGCCGAGCCGCAAGGACCTGAAGGATTCGGCGGGTCCGACGCTGCGCGGCAGCGGGCTCGGCTTCCTGATCGGGATCATCCCGGGCGGCAACGCGATCATCGCGTCGATGCTCTCGTACATCACCGAGCGCAAGCTGTCGCGCACGCCCGAGCGTTTCGGGCAGGGCGCGATCGAAGGCGTCGCCGGCCCGGAAGCCGCGAACAACTCCGCGGCCGTCAGCGCATTCGTTCCGCTCGTCACGCTCGGCATCCCGACCAACTCGGTGATGGCGCTGATGCTCGCCGGGCTGATGGTGCAGGGCGTCTCGCCCGGGCCGATGTTCATCTCGCAGCACGCCGACGTGTTCTGGGGGCTGATGGCGAGCATGATCATCGGCAACGCGATGCTGCTCGTGTTGAATCTTCCGCTGATCGGCCTGTGGATCCGGCTGCTGAAGATCGAGTACCGGTTCCTGTTCCCGGTGCTGCTCCTCTTCTGCTTCATCGGCGCCTACGTCGTCAACAACTCCTACTTCGACGTCGGCGTGATGCTGGCGTTCGGGCTGTTCGGGTTCTGGATGCGTCGCAACCGGCTCGAGCCGGCGCCGCTGATCCTGGCGTTCGTGCTCGGTCCGATGCTGGAGGAGAACCTGCGGCGCACGCTGATCGTCTCGGAAGGCTCCTTCGGGATCTTTCTCGACCGACCGATCGCACTCACTTTCCTTTGCCTCGCGCTGTTGCTCCCCATCGTCGGTTCGCTGCCGGCGATGGCGGGCCGGCTGACGAAGATCCGCGCACCGGAAGACGTCTAGCGCCGGTGCATTCGAGCGTTCAACTGGAGGAGATGCTCATGCTTCGCTATCTGAAAATCGGCTCGTTCGTGGCCGCGGGCCTGGCGGCCGCGGTTCTCGGCAGCGGCACCGCGATCGCGCAGGGCGCCGGCGCCTATCCCAGCAAGCAGATCGACCTGGTCATCCCGTGGCCGACCGGCGGAAGAACCGACGTGTCGATCCGCATGATCGCGCCGTACCTGGAGAAGGCGCTCGGTCAACCGGTCGTGATCCACAACAAGGTGGGCGGCGCCGGCCTGGTCGGGATGACCGCGGTGCGCGACGCGGCGCCCGACGGCTACACGATCTCCACCGGCGGGATCGCCATGGCGAGCATCCAGTACCAGAAGAGCAACGCGCCGATGCTGTGGGACTACACCTGGCTCGCGCGCACATACTCGACGCCGCTCGTGGTTGCCGTTCCCGCCGACTCGCCGTTCCAGAACGCGAAGGAGCTGGTCGACTACGCGAAGGCGAATCCCGGCAAGGTCACGCACGCCAACAGCGGCACCGGCAGCTCGACGCATCTCGCGTCGGCCGGCATGGCGAAGAAGCTCGGCATCCAGATCGGCCAGGTCCCCTACAAGGGCGAAGGGCCGGCCGTGGTCGGTCTCGCCGGCGGCGAAGCCAGCTTTTCGCTTGGTTTGATGCCCGCGTTCAAGACGCTGCTCGATGCCGGAAAGCTGAAGATCCTCGGCGTCGCCGACACCGAGCGCAGCGCGCTGTATCCCGAGTTGCCGACGCTTGCCGAGCAGGGCGTCGATTTCGTCTCGATCGCGTTCGAGGCGCTGCACATGCCCAAGGGCGCGTCGCCCGAGGTGACCGACAAGCTGCGCGCGGCGGCGAAGCAGGCGCTGAACGATCCCGAGCTGCGGGAAAGACTCGCCACCGTCGGCTTGAACCTCGCGCACCAGGACGGCCCGGAGTTCGTCGAATGGCTCAAGCAGTATGACCAGGAGACGAAAGCGCTGATGCAAGAGCTCGGCATGGTCCAAAGGGACTGATGGACGCGCTCGAACAGCTGCTGTCCTTCGCGCACGAGACCCGCTTCGACGATCTCCCCGTCTCGACGGTGGAGCGCGCAAAGCGGGCGGTGCTCGACACGCTCGCCGTGGGCATCGCGGGTGCGGATGCGGCGTCGCTGCCGCAGCTCACTGCGCTCGCCTCGCACTGGGGCGGCCGGGCGGAGGCGACGCTGCTCACCAACGGCGAGCGGCTGCCGGCTCCGCTCGCCGCGCTCGTGAACGCGACGGCGGCGCGCGCGTGGGACCTGGACGACCTGCACGAGCAGAACACCTGCCACGTGCACGTCAGCCTGATCCCCGCCCTGCTGGCCCTGAGCGAAGCGCGCGGCCCGGTCGCGGGCCGGGACTTCATCGCCGCGGTTGCCGTGGGCGCGGAGATCATCTGCCGGCTCTCGGCCGCCCCGCGCGTCGGTTTCACCGAGACCGGCAGCATCATGAGCTACCAGTGCGCGTTCTACGCGATCGCCGCCGCCGCCGCCCGCCTGCTCGGGCTTTCGCGGCAGCAGATGCGGCACGCGCTCGGGCTCGCGCACGCGCGCGTCGCCGGGAACCAACAGGCCTTCCTGTCGGGGGCGATGGCGGTGCGCGTCATGCAGGGGGTCGCGGCCGAAGGCGGCCTGGCGTGCGCGCTGATGGCCGAGCTGGGCATCACCGGGGCCGACGACGTATTCGAGGGGCGCTACGGGTACTTCCGCCTGCATCATCGAGGGGAGTACGACCCGGGCGAGCTCACGCGCGAGCTGGGCGTGCGATACCTGCTCGACGCGGTGAGCATCAAGCCGCTGTACCCGTGCTGCCGCTTCGCGCACGGGCCGATCGAGGCGACCATCCTCGCCGTGGCGGAAGCGCGGATCGACGTCGACGCGATCGACGAGATCCGGGTCGCGGTGACCAACAACGAAGTGCTGCATCTCATCTGCGAACCCGTCGAGCGCAAGATGGATCCGCGCAGCGTCGCCGATGCGCAGTTCAGCCTGCCGTATCTCGTCGCATGGGCGGCGATCCATCGCTGCATGGACTTCAAGGCGCTCGAACCCGAAAGCCTGCGCGACCCGTCGGTGCGCGCGCTGATGGCCAGGGTGAGGATCGAGGTCGACACGGCGCACCAGGAGGAAGGGCGCGGTACCTTCCCGATGCCCGGAGACGTGTCGATCGTCGAGCGCGGCGGGCGGCGCACGCAACGGCGGGTTGCGTTCGTCAAGGGTCATCCGCGCAACCCGATGAGCTACGACGACGTGGCCGCGAAGTTCCTCGCGTGCGCCGGATTCGCGGGTCCTCGATGGGCCGGCGCGCCGGCGACGATCGATCGCGTATCGGAACTGGAGACGCTGCCCGACGTCGGGGTACTGGTTCCGCTCTGCGCGCCCGCTCGCCCCCTCAGTTCCGAGGAACCCAGGTCGGTTCGTTCGACAGCGCAGCCGTGATCCCGGCGGCGGCCGACTTCACCGCTTCCTCGAAGCGGCCGTTGCGGTAGTGGCGCTGCTCCGAGATCAGGCTGAGCGCGCCGATGACGCGCTCGCCGGCGAACAGGGGGGCGGCAACGCCGATGCGGCGTGCCGCGATCTCGGACCGGGTCACCACGACGCCCGCGCGACGGATCGCGGCGAGCTCGTCGCGGAAGGCCTTCCAGCTCGTGCCGCTCGCCTGCCGGAGCTCCTCCTCGTTCTCCAGGTAGACGCGCTCGAGCGTGCGCACGCTCAGGAACGCGAGGATCGCCTTCGACGTCGCGCCGCGGAACAGCGGCATCGCTACGCCGCGCTCGTACAGCGAGGCCGGGTGCGGCGCATCGCCCGCTTCCTGGTGCACGCACATCACGTGGTTGCGATAGCGCCGGCCCAGCACCACGACCGCGTGCTGCGTCGTCGCCGCGAGCAGCTCGCGCATGCGCGGCGCCGCCAGGCGGATCAACGGATCGCCGTGCCTTGCCAGCCGGTCGAACTGCACGAAGGCGGGCCCGAGGACGTAGCCGCCGCCGACGACCGGCGAGAGGAAGTCCGCCCGGGTCAGCTCCTGCACGTCGCGATAGATCGAGCTGGTCGATGCTTCCAGCCGCCGTGCAATCGCGTCGACCGTCCAGACCGAATCCTCCTCGAACAGCTGGAGGATGCGCAGGATGCGGCTGCCCGCAACGGCGTCGGCTGACATCGCGGCTTCGCTCGATGGCCGCGGCTCGAAGGCGGCCGAATTGCTAAACTATCGAAATTCCCAGTATATGGGAATTTGATAGGAATCCAATTGTCCAGGAATCCCGAGCTCTCCGATCGCCGCGAGGCCGGGCCGCGCAGGCATCGTCGCGCCGCTCTCGGCGTCGTCGGCCTGCTGCTCGGCGCAGCCCTCGGCGGCTGGGCGCTGCTGCACTGGCTCGACGGCGACAGCGTAAGCACCGACAACGCCTACGTCCACGGCAACGTCGTCGTCGTCACGCCGCAGCGCACGGGCACCGTGCTCGCGATCCGGGCCGACGACACCGATCGGGTCGAAGCCGGCCAGGTGCTGGTGACGCTCGATGCGATCGACGAGCGCAACGCGCTGCAGCGCAAGTCCGCGCAGCTGGCGCGCGTCGTCCGCGAGACGCGCGCGACCTATCTCGAAGTCGACGCGTTGCGCAGCAACGTCGCGATCCGCGAGAGCGAGCTGGAGCGCGCCCGCGCCGAGCTCTCGCTCGCCACCGACGCGTGGACGCGGCGCGAGGCGCTCCATCAGCGCAACGCGATCTCGCGCGAGGAGCTCAAGAACGCGCAGGTGGGCCACGAATCGGCGCGCAGCCGGCTGGCCGCCGCCGAGGCGGCGCTCGCCGCCGGGCGCGAAGCGCTGCGTGCCCACCTGTCATTGACCGAGGGCGTGTCGATCGATCGCCATCCCGCGGTCGCCGCCGCCGCCGCCGAAGTGCGCGAGGCCTGGCTCGCGGTGCAACGCGCCGAGGTCCGCGCGCCGGTCTCCGGCCACGTCGCGCGGCGCAACGTGCAGGTCGGCCAGCGGGTGGAGGCCGGCGCGAACCTGATGTCGATCGTCGCGCTCGACAGGCTGTGGGTCGAGGCGAATCTCAAGGAGGCGCAGCTGCGGCGCATCCGCATCGGCCAGCCGGTGGCGCTGCGCGCCGACCTGTACGGGAAGTCGGTCGTCTACGACGGACGCGTGGCCGGGCTCGCCGCGGGCACGGGTTCCGCCTTCGCGCTCCTGCCGGCGCAGAACGCCACGGGCAACTGGATCAAGGTCGTGCAGCGCGTTCCGGTGCGCATCTCGCTCGACCCGGCGCAACTCGCCGCGCATCCGCTGCGCATCGGGCTGTCGATGCGCCTCACCGTGGACACGCGCGACGCGACGGGCCCGATGCTCGACGAGGTGCGCGACCAGGCACCGGTGGTCGAGACGACGATCTTCGCGTCGCTCGAACAGGGCGCCGCCGAATGGGTGCGCGGGATCATCGATTCGCATCTCGCGCCCGAGCGATCGCCTGCCGGCGCCGTTCCCGTCGCCACCGGCCGGCGAAGCAAGCGGTGAGTGCCGCGAGCGCGGTCGTCAGTGGAGCCGGCGCCGGCCCGACGCGCGGAGCGGTCCGCTGGGTCGGCAGCTTCGCGCTGTCGCTCGCCACCTTCATGAGCGTGCTCGACATCTCGATCGCAAACGTCTCGATTCCCGCGATCGCCGGCGACCTGGGCGTGAGCCCCAACCAGGGCACGTGGATCGTCACCAGCTTCGGCGTGGCGACGGCGATCTCGATGCCGCTCACGGGATGGGTGGTGCAGCGCGTGGGTACGGTGCGCCTGTTCGTGCTGAGCGTGCTGCTGTTCACCACGATGTCGTTCCTGTGCGGCGCGGCGCCGTCGATCGAGGCGCTCGTCGCGTTCCGCGTGCTGCAGGGCCTGGTCGCGGGGCCGATGATTCCGCTGTGCCAGGCGCTGCTGCTGCGCAGCTTTCCGCCGGAGCGCGCCGGCTCCGCGCTTTCGCTGCTCGCGCTCACCGCATTCGCCGCGCCGGTGGCCGGCCCGCTGCTCGGCGGATGGCTGACCGACAACTGGTCGTGGCGCTGGATCTTCTACGTGAACGTGCCGGTGGGGATCGCCTGCGCGCTCGTCGTCGGGCGGGTCTACCGGCCGCTCGAGACCGAGACGCGGCGCCTGCCGATCGACGTCGTCGGCCTGGGGCTGCTGGTCGTCTGGGCCGGGTCGCTGCAGCTGATGCTCGACCTGGGCAAGGATCACGACTGGTTCGGCTCGACCGTGATCGTCGCGCTCGCGTTCACGGCGCTCGCGGGCTTCGCATTGTTCCTCGCCTGGGAAAGCACCGACGCCGACCCGATCATCGACCTGAGCCTGTTCAAGCTGCGCAATTTCTCGGTCGGCACGCTGGCGATATCGCTGGCCTACGGACTGTTCCTCGGCAACCTCGTGCTGCAGCCGCTCTGGCTGCTGCAGTACATGGACTACTCGGCGACGCTCGCCGGCGTCGTGCTCGCACCGATGGGCGTGCTCGCGGCGATGGTCATCCCCTTCGTGGGACGCTACCTCGACCGGCACGACCCGCGCTGGATGATCAGCGCGGCCTTCCTGATCTTCGCGCTGTCGCTGTGGATGCGGTCGCGCTTCTCCACGCAGACCGATCTGCTTTCGCTGATGCTGCCGAGCTTCGTGCAGGGCGCCGGCAGCGCGATGTTCTTCACGCCGCTGCTGGCGAAGATCCTGTCGCAGGTGCCGCCGCATCGCGTCGCGTCGGCGTCGGGCGTGAGCAACTTCCTCCGATACACCGGCGGCGCCGTCGGCACGTCGCTGGTCACGACGATCTGGGAATGGCGCGCCGTCTTCCATCGCAGCCGCCTCGTCGAGCGGATCCAGGACGGCTACGAGCCGTTCGTGCAGGCGCGAGCCGCGCTGCGCGCGGCGGGGCTTCCCGCCGCGCAGCAGATGGCGACCATCGAGCGCTGGATCGAACGCGAGGCGCACACGCTGGCCGTCACCGAGATGTTCCACGGATCGGCGCTGCTCTTCCTCGTCCTGATCGCGGTGATCTGGATGGGCAAGCGCGTACCGAAGCGAGCGATGGCGAGTTGATGCGACCGCTCGCGCAGCGCGCCGCGCGCTCGACGGTTCCTCAGCGTTCGAGCAGCCCCAGTCCCGCCTGTCCGTAGCGCTCGCCGCTCGTCGCGCCGGGGGGAAGTGCGGCGTTCAGCGCGCGCATCTCCTCCGCGTCGAGCGTCACCCGGGCTGCGCCGAGGTTCTCCTCGAGGTACTTGCGTCGTTTCGTGCCGGGGATCGGCACGATGTCCGGTCCCCGGTGCAGCAGCCACGCCAGCGCGAGCTGTGCCGGGGTGACGCCCTTGCGGCCCGCGAGCTCGCGCAGGAACCCGGTGGCGCGCAGGTTGGCCTCGAAATTCTCGCCCTGCAGCCGCGGGTCGCCGCTGCGCCGGTAGTCGCCTTCGGGATACGCGTCGGCCGGCTTCGCTGCGGCCGTGAGGAAGCCGCGACCCAGCGGGCTGAAGGGCACGAGCCCGATGTCGAGCTCGCGCAGCGCCGGCAGGATGTGTTCCTCGAGGCCGCGTTCCCACAGCGAATATTCGCTCTGCAGCGCGGACACCGGATGCACCGCGTGCGCGCGCCGGATCGTCTCGACGCCGGCCTCGGACAGCCCGAAATAACGCACCTTGCCCGCGCGCACCAGTTCGCCGACGGTGCCGGCGACGTCCTCGATCGGCACCTTCGGATCGACGCGATGCTGGTAGAGGAGGTCGATGCGGTCGGTCTGCAGGCGCGCGAGCGAGGCGTCGACGACTTCGCGGATGTGCGCCGGACGGCTGTCGAGCCCCTGCTGCGGCGTTCCGATCGTGAAGCCGAACTTGGTCGCGACGACGACCTGGTCGCGCCGCCCGCGCAGCGCGCGGCCGAGCAGTTCCTCGTTCGTATAGGGGCCGTACTGCTCGGCGGTGTCGAGGAACGTGCAGCCGAGCTCGATCGCACGATGGATCGTCGCGATCGCTTCCGCCTCGTCGCCGACGCCGTAGGCGTGCGACATCCCCATGCAGCCGAGGCCGATCGCCGACACCTCGAGGCCTCGAGAGCCGAGCCTGCGTTTCGCGAGCACGTGGATTTCCTCCGGCTACCTGCCTGTGTGCATCGTACAACGCCGCGTCCGCGAGGGCCGGTCGCGGGCGAGGTCGGCTCCCGCAGCGCCGCAGCGCCGCAGCGCCGGGCGCGCCGCTCGCTCGGGGCCGCGCATGAGCCGCATCCGCATC
>JBIQJM010000083.1:0-14579 GCA_044507525.1 Burkholderiales bacterium | reverse complement strand
GCGAGCTACAGCTGGTACCTGTACAGCGCGAATCGCGTCAAGTATCCGCTGGTGCGCGGGTGCCTGATGAAGGCATGGCGCACGGCGCGCGCGAAGACGGAATCGCCGGTCGACGCGTGGGCCGCGATCGTCGGCGACGACGAGCTGCGTCGCCGCTACCAGCAGCAGCGCGGCATGGGGGGCTTCGTGCGCGCCTCCTGGGACGAGGTCAACGAGATCGTCGCGGCGGCGAACGTCCACACGATCCGCCGCCACGGGCCCGATCGCATCCTGGGCTTCTCGCCGATCCCGGCGATGTCGATGGTCTCGTACGCCGCGGGCTCGCGCTACCTGTCGCTCATCGGCGGCGTGTGCATGAGCTTCTACGACTGGTACTGCGACCTGCCGCCGTCGAGCCCGCAGACCTGGGGCGAGCAGACCGACGTTCCGGAGTCGGCCGACTGGTACAACTCCACCTTCCTCATCGCCTGGGGTTCGAACGTTCCGCAGACGCGCACGCCCGACGCGCACTTCTTCACCGAGGTGCGCTACAAGGGCGCGAAGGTGGTCGCGGTCACGCCCGACTACGCCGAGGTGTCGAAGCTCGCCGACCTCTGGCTGCATCCGAAGCAGGGCACCGATGCGGCGCTGGCGATGGCGATGGGGCACGTGATCCTGCGCGAGTTCCACGTCGAGCGCCGTCCCGACTACTTCGACGACTACGCGCGCCGCTACACCGACCTGCCGCTGCTGGTCGAACTGGCCGAGGCCCCGCTCGCCGACGGAGCGACGCTGCTCGCTCCGGGCCGCTACCTGCGCGCGAGCGACTTCGACGATTCGCTCGCGGAGTCGAACCACCCGCAGTGGAAGACGGTGGCCCTCGACGACTCGGGCGCCGTCGTCGTGCCGAACGGATCGATCGGTTTCCGCTGGGGGCCGGAGGGTCGCGACGACGCCGGCCGCTGGAACCTCGAGAGCCGCGATGCGCGCGACGGGCGCGAGCTGCGCCTGCAGCTGTCGCTGCTCGACGATGCCGCGCATGCGCACGAGGTCGTCGACGTCGGCTTTCCCTACTTCGGCGGCATCGCGACGCCGCACTTCGCGGCGAACGAGCAGGGCGGCGACGTGCTGCGCCGGCGCGTGCCGGCGCGCCGCCTCACGGTCGTGCGCGACGGGGTGCGCACGGAGATCCTCGTCGCGACGGTGTTCGACCTGCTCGCGGCCAACTACGGCGTCGCGCGCGCGGGCATCGACGACCCGTCGGCCGCGACGGGCTTCGACGACGACCGCCCCTACACGCCCGCCTGGCAGGAGGCGATCACCGGCGTGCCGCGCGAGCAGGTGATCGCCGTCGCGCGCCAGTTCGCCGAGAACGCCGAGAAGACGCGCGGCAAGTCGATGGTGATCATCGGTGCGGCGATGAACCACTGGTACCACTGCGACATGAACTACCGCGGCATCATCAACCTGCTGATGCTGTGCGGATGCATCGGGCAGAGCGGCGGCGGATGGGCGCACTACGTAGGGCAGGAGAAGCTGCGTCCGCAGACCGGCTGGGCGCCGGTCGCCTTCGCGCTCGACTGGATCCGTCCGCCGCGCCAGCAGAACTCGACCAGCTTCTTCTACGCGCACACCGACCAGTGGCGCTACGAGCGCCTGGGCGTCGAGGAGATCCGCTCGCCGCTCGCCGGACGCGGCACGCCGCACGCGTCGATGATCGACTACAACGTGCGCGCGGAGCGGATGGGGTGGCTGCCGTCGGCGCCGCAGCTGAAGACCAATCCGCTGGAGATCGCGCGGGCGGCGCAGGCGGCCGGCGTCGACGCGAAGGCGTACGTCGTCGACGGACTGAAGCGCGGGACGCTCGAGCTGAGCTGCGAGGACCCCGACGACCCGGCGAACTGGCCGCGCAACCTCTTCGTGTGGCGTTCGAACCTGCTCGGTTCCTCGGGCAAGGGGCACGAGTACTTCCTGCGCCACCTGCTCGGCACGAGCCACGGCGTGCAGGGCAAGGACCTCGGGCCCGAAGACGCCAAGCCGGCCGAGGTGAAATGGCACGAGCGCGCGCCCGAGGGCAAGCTCGACCTGCTCGTCACGCTCGACTTCCGCATGAGCACGACCTGCCTGTACTCGGACATCGTGCTGCCCACCGCGACCTGGTACGAGAAGAACGACCTCAACACCAGCGACATGCATCCCTTCATCCACCCGCTGTCGCGCGCGGTGGACCCGGCGTGGGAAGCACGCAGCGACTGGGAGATCTACAAGGGGTTCGCGAGGAAGTTCAGCGAGCTGTGTCCCGGCCACCTCGGCGTCGAGCGGGACGTCGTGCTCGCGCCGATGATGCACGACACGCCCTCGGAGCTCGCGCAGCCCTTCGACGTGCACGACTGGAAGCGCGGCGAATGCGAGCTCGAGCCGGGCCGCACGGCGCCGCAGATCGCCGTGGTCGAGCGCGACTATCCGAACACCTATGCGCGCTTCACGGCGCTCGGACCTCTGATGACGCGCGCCGGCAACGGCGGCAAGGGCATCGCGTGGAACACCGACGACGAGGTGCGCGCGCTCGCGGAGCTGAACGGCAAGGTGGAAGACGACGGCGTCGCGCACGGCCTTCCGCGCATCGTCAGCGACGTCGACGCCGCCGAGACGGTGATGATGCTCGCGCCCGAGACGAACGGCCAGGTCGCGGTGAAGGCGTGGGAAGCGCTGTCGAAGATCACCGGGCGCGAGCATGCGCACCTCGCGCTGCACCGCGAGGACGAGAAGATCCGCTTCCGGGACATCCAGGCGCAGCCGCGCAAGATCATCTCGTCGCCGACCTGGTCGGGGCTGGAGAGCGAGAAGGTCTCGTACAACGCCGGCTACACGAACGTGCACGAGCTGATCCCGTGGCGCACGCTCACCGGGCGCCAGCAGTTCTACCAGGATCATCCGTGGATGCGCGATTTCGGCGAGGGCTTCGTCGCGTACCGCCCGCCGGTGGACCTGAAGGCGGTGGGCGCGGTGATGGGTCGCAAGCCGAACGGCAACGCGGAGATCGCGCTGAACTTCATCACGCCGCACCAGAAGTGGGGCATCCACTCCACGTACAGCGACAACCTGATGATGCTCACGCTGAACCGCGGCGGGCCGGTGATCTGGCTGTCCGAGGACGACGCGCGCGAGGCGGGCATCGTCGACAACGACTGGGTCGAGCTCTTCAACGCCAACGGCGCGATCGCCGCGCGCGCGGTGGTCAGCCAGCGCGTGAACCGCGGCATGGTGATGATGTATCACGCGCAGGAGAAGATCATCAACACGCCGGGATCGGAGATCACCGGCATGCGCGGCGGCATCCACAACTCCGTGACGCGCATCGTGCTCAAGCCGACGCACATGATCGGCGGCTACGCGCAGTACAGCTACGGCTTCAACTACTACGGGACCATCGGCACGAATCGCGACGAGTTCGTCGTCGTGCGCAAGATGGCGAAGGTCGACTGGCTCGACGAGCCCGCGGCCGCGACGAACGGAGCGCAAGCATGAAGGTCCGCGCACAGATCGGCATGGTGCTGAACCTGGACAAGTGCATCGGCTGCCACACCTGTTCGGTCACCTGCAAGAACGTCTGGACGAATCGCCCCGGCATGGAGTACGCCTGGTTCAACAACGTCGAGACCAAGCCGGGCATCGGCTACCCGAAGGAGTGGGAGAACCAGGACCGGTGGAAGGGCGGCTGGGTGCGCCGCGACGACGGCTCGATCGTTCCGCGGCAGGGCGGCAAGTGGCAGCTGCTGATGCGCCTGTTCGCCAATCCGAACCTGCCGCAGATCGACGACTACTACGAGCCCTTCACCTTCGACTACGACCACCTGCAGTCGGCGCCCGCGATGAAGGCGGCGCCCACCGCGAGGCCGAGGAGCCTCATCACCGGCGAGCGCATGCAGAAGATCGAGTGGGGGCCGAACTGGGAAGAGATCCTCGGCGGCGAATTCGCGAAGCGCTCGAAGGACCGCAACTTCGACGACGTGCAGAAGGAGATCTACGGGCAGTTCGAGAACACCTTCATGATGTACCTGCCGCGGCTGTGCGAGCACTGCCTGAACCCGACCTGCGTCGCATCGTGCCCGTCGGGCTCGATCTACAAGCGCGAGGAGGACGGCATCGTCCTCATCGACCAGGACAAGTGCCGCGGCTGGCGCATGTGCATCTCGGGCTGTCCGTACAAGAAGATCTATTTCAACTGGAAGAGCGGCAAGGCCGAGAAGTGCATCTTCTGCTTCCCGCGCATCGAGGCCGGGCAGCCCACCGTCTGCTCGGAGACCTGCGTCGGGCGGATCCGCTACCTGGGGGTGCTGCTCTACGACGCCGACCGCATCGAGGCGGCGGCCAGCGTCGCCGACGAGCGCGCGCTGTACGAGGCGCAGCTCGGCGTCTTCCTCGACCCGGAGGACCCCGCGGTGATCGCGCAGGCGCGTGCCGACGGCGTGCCCGACGCCTGGCTCGAGGCGGCGCGCGCGAGTCCCGTCTACCGCATGGCGGTCGACTGGAAGGTCGCGCTGCCGCTGCATCCCGAGTACCGCACGTTGCCGATGGTCTGGTACGTGCCTCCGCTGTCGCCGATCGCCTCGGCCGCGCAGGCCGGGCACGTCGGCGCCAACGGGCAGATCCCCGACGTCGCCCAGCTGCGCATTCCCTTGCAGTACCTGGCGAACCTGCTCACCGCGGGCGACACCGCGCCGGTCGTGCGCGCGCTCGAACGCATGCTCGCGATGCGCGCCTTCCAGCGCGACCTGCACGTCGAGGGCCGCGAGAACCGCGAGGTGCTCGCGCAGGTGGGCCTGAGCGTGTCCGAGGTGCAGCGCATGTATCGCGTGATGGCGATCGCCGACTACGAGGACCGCTTCGTGATCCCGACGACGCACCGCGAGTACGCCGAGAACGCCTTCGACGTGCGCGGCGGATGCGGCTTCTCCTTCGGCAACGGCTGTTCGGAGGGAACGAGCGAGACGAGCCTGTTCGGCGCCGGCAAGCGCCGCACGATTCCGGTGAAGGCCACGCTGTGAGGGCCGAGGCGATGAACCACGCCCGCACGCTGCGCGCGCTCGCGCAGCTGCTCACGTATCCGGACGCGCGCCTGCGTGCGCTGCTGCCGGCGCTCGCTGCGCATTTCGAGGCCGATCACGCCTGCAGCCCCGCCGTGCGCGAGGCGCTCGCCGCGCTCGTCGCGCAGCTGCGCGACCGCGACCCGTACTCGATCGAGGCCGACTACGTCGATTGCTTCGATCGCGGCCGCTCCACCTCGCTGCTGCTCTTCGAGCACGTGCACGCCGATTCGCGCGAGCGCGGGCAGGCGATGGTCGACCTGCTCGCCACCTACGAGCAGGCGGGCCTGCGCCTGGCGCCCGGACAGCTGCCCGACTGGCTGCCCGCGGTGCTCGAGTTCGCGTCGACGCAGCCGCCGAAGCTCGCACGCGCGTTCCTTGCCGAGCTCGCACCCCTGCTCAACGCGCTGCACACGGCGCTCGCCGCGCGGCGCAGCGGATACGCGGCAGCGATCGCCGCCGCGCTCGAACTCGCCGGAGAGCGCGTTCGCACGGTCGTGCTCCCGCCCGAGCCGCCGCTCGACGAGGCGTGGGCCGAGCCGCCGGCCTTCGACGGCTGCTCGACGCGCGGGCAGTCGCGGTCCGACGGCGCGCAGGCGCTGCACTTCGTGCGCCGTGCCGCACCCGCGGACGACGCGGAGATTCCCGCGACGCGTAGCGGCGGCGCGCCGACGCGTGCGCGCATCTGATCCCGGAGCATTCGATGAACGTCCTCGACCACTTCTTCTTCGGCCTGTACCCCTACGTGTGCCTGACGGTGTTCTTCGTCGGCAGCTGGATCCGCTTCGATCGCGACCAGTACACGTGGAAGAGCGACTCGTCGCAGCTGCTGCGCGCCGGGTCGCTGCGCTGGGGCAACAACCTGTTCCACGCGGGCGTGCTGTTCCTGTTCTTCGGCCACTTCTTCGGCATGCTCACGCCGCACTTCGTCTATGCGCCGGTCCTCGACGCGGGAACGAAGCAGGTGATCGCGATGGCCAGCGGCGGCATCGCCGGACTGCTCGCGATCGCCGGACTCACGCTGCTGCTCACCCGCCGCCTGGGCGATGCGCGCATCCGCGCGGTGTCGAGAAAGAGCGACGTGTTCCTGCTGTGGCTGCTGTGGATCCAGCTCGCGCTCGGACTGGCGACGATCCCGCTCTCGGGCCGGCACCTCGACGGCAGCGTGATGCTCGTGCTGGCCGACTGGGCGCAGCGCATCGTCACCTTCCGTCCCGGCGCGGTCGAGTCGATCGCGCAGGTGAGCTGGGTCTTCAAGCTGCACATGGTGCTCGGCATGACGGTGTTCCTCGTGTTCCCGTTCACCCGGCTGGTGCACGTCTGGAGCGGCTTCGCGTCGATCGCCTACCTGCTGCGCCCGTACCAGCTGGTGCGCAGCCGTCGGCTGGGCGTACCGGCCTCGCACCGCACGCCGGCGCGTCCGGGCAGCGGAGGGCCCGCGGTCGCGCCGCGCATGCCGGCCCCCGACGAGCAGGCCAAGGGCGTTCGCGCACCGGCTTCGCCCGTCGGCGCGATGTCGACGATGCACGGTGGCGGGAGGCGGGCGTGAGCTGCACCACTGCGAAGGTCGATGCAGCGCCGCGCGCACGGCCGGATGCGCCGGGCGATGTGCCGGGCGATGTGCCCGGCGACGCGTCGTGCGATGCACCTTGCGATGTGCACGAGTCGCGCCGGCGCGAGTGCCTCGAGTTGCTGCGCCGCGAAGCGCAGCGAAAGGGGCTGCTCGCCGCCGACGACCGTGCGCACGACGACGGCGTCGTCAGCGAAGCCGCCGCGGCGGCGATCGAGGTCCTGCTCGAGCACGAGCTGCGCGTCGTCGAGCCCGACGACGAAGCGTGCAGGCGCCACTACGCTGCGCACGCGTCGCGCTTCGGCGGCGGCGAGCGCGTGCACGCGCGACACATCCTGTTCGCCGTCACGCCGGGCGTCGACGTGCGTGCGCTGACCGCGCACGCCGAGCGGCTGCTGCTCGAACTGCGCTGCGCGACCGATCGCGATCTCGCCTTCGCGAAGTCCGCGGGCGAGAACTCGAACTGCCCGAGCGGCGCGCACGGCGGCGACCTCGGCTGGATCCGCGCGGACGACTGCGCGCCCGAGTTCGCACGCGAAGTGTTCGATCGACCGGAAACCGGCCTGCTGCCGCGGCTCGTGCGCAGCCGCTTCGGGCTGCACGTCGTCGACGTGCGCGCGCGCGAGGCGGCGCAGCCGCCGCCGTGGGAGGAGGTGCGCGAAGCGGTCCTGCAGTCGCTGCGCCGGCAGTCGTGGGCGACGGCGCTGCGTCGATACCTGGCGGAGCTCTCCGGCGACGCGCCAGCCGCGACGGGCTGAACCGGCTTCGCAGGAACGGATAGAGAGCGCCTCGGCCGCCGCATCGCGGTGATGCGCCTCGGCACTTCGCGGGCGTGCCAACGAGAACGCCGACCTGTCCGCGTAAGACGGGGTCAAACCAGAAGTGCCGAAGGTCGGCACTTCTGGCACAGGTCGTGAATTGCGTGCGTGAAAGCGCCCGCTTTTCGGGCGTTCGTGCGCATGCCCGCTTCGCTGTGCACGGGCTGTCCCGGATAACGGGAGTTCTGGCGGTGTACGTCACGGCGTCGAACACGACTTGCCCACCGGCGGCCTCTGCGTGCCTGACGCCACGCCGCCGGTGGACCAGCCTGCCGCGCAGCAGCCCGAAGCATTTCGACGGCGAGAACGCCAGCTGTCCGCGGAAGCGGTCGGAGCCCACTCGGCGCGTCCCGAACTCGCTGGTCGCTCGCATTCGAAGCGTTTCCGCCCGCGGAACCGATTCCACGAGCGGAAACGCGTCGAATGCGCGCGCCGAGCGACGACGCTGATCGCGCGCGGTCCGCTCGTGTGCCGGCCCGCGTCCCGGCTCGGCGGCCCGCGGAATTCGATGCATCGAACGCGAGACCGTACGAGCGCTGCGCGTTTTCGGGGCCGGGGCCCGCATCCGGCGCGCGGGACGCGCCGGGCAGCGCGCGCTACATCGCGATCGGCACCACTGCGGTGACCTCGATCTCGACCTTCGCCCGCTCTTCCATCAGCGCGACGACCTGCACCGCCATCATCGCCGGGTAGTGCACGACGCCGTCGGCGTCGGTCATGAATTCCTTGTAGGCCGCGCCGAGCGCCTTTCCGCCCGACAGGTATTCGTCGCGGTCGGTCAGGTACCAGTTCATCCGCACGATGTGCTCGGGACCGCCGCCGGCTTCGGCGAGCACGGCGCGTACGTTGGCGAGTGCCTGGCGGACCTGCCCGACGAAATCGTCGGTCTCGAACTCGCAGCGTTCGTTCCAGCCGATCTGGCCGGCCACCGACACGACGGTGCCGCGGGCGGCGATGCCGTTCGCGTAGCCGCGCGGCTTGGCCCAGCCCGGGGGCTGGAGGACGGTCTTGTGCATCGAATGGTCTCCCTGTTGCATCGACGTGAAATTACTTTAAACTTGAAGCAATTCGTGCGCAACCGCGTACGTTTCACGAACAGGCGTGCACCCGCGCGTCGTCCTGGTGGAGACCTCATGCGCATCGACGTCATCGGCGGCGGCCCCGCCGGCCTGTATTCCGCGATCCTGCTGAAGAAGTCCTTCCCGCGCGCGCGCATCGACGTCGTCGAGCGCAACCGACCCGACGACACCTTCGGCTTCGGGATCGTCCTGTCCGACGAGACGCTCGGCAATCTGCTCGCCGCGGACGAGCCGACGCACCGCGAGATCGCGGCCAATTTCGCCTACTGGGACGACATCCTCGTCCAGTACAAGGGGAACCTGTTGAAGTCGTCGGGGCACGGCTTCTCCGGCATCGGCCGGCTCGCGCTGCTGCAGATCCTGCAGCGGCGCTGCGCGGAGCTCGGCATCGACGTTCGCTACCAGACGGAAGACCCGGGCGTGCACACGCACCTGGGCGCCGACCTCGTCATCGCTGCCGACGGCATCAACAGCGCCGTGCGCCAGGCGTGGCACGACGAGTTCGAGCCGTCCGTCGACCAGCGCACGAACCGCTTCGTCTGGCTCGGCGCGAAGATGTCGCTGCCCGGCTTCTACTACAGCTTCCGCGAGGACGAGAACGGCGGCATCTGGAACATGCACGCCTACCAGTACCGGCCCGGCGAATCGACGATCGTCATCGAGACGACCGACGAGGCATTCCTCGCGTCGGGCCTGGGCGTGCAGGACGAGGCCGCCACCGTCGCGCTCGTCGAGCGCCTGTTCGCCGACGACCTGAAGGGCGCGCGCGTGCTCGCCAACCGCTCGTTCTGGCGCCAGTTCCCGACGATCTCCTGCCGCACCTGGCGCCATCGCGAGGGCGACACGCAGTTCGTGCTGATGGGCGACGCCGCGCACACCGCGCACTTCACGATCGGCTCGGGAACGAAGCTCGCGCTCGAGGACGCGATCGCGCTGCACGACGCGCTCGTCGCGCACCTGGACGACTCGATGCGCGGCGAAACGCTGGTGCAGGCGATGGACGACGCACTCGCCGCCTACGAGGAAGCGCGCCGCGACGAGGTCGGCCGCATCGCGCACTCGGCGAACGTCTCGCTCGTCTGGTTCGAGAACGTGCGCCGCTTCTGGCACCTCGAGCCGATGCAGTTCAACGTGTCGCTGCTCACGCGCAGCAAGCAGATCACCTACGAGAACCTGCGGCTGCGCGATCCCGCGCTCGTCGAGCGCGCCACCGAATGGTGGAACCGGCAGCAGGCCGAGGCGCTCGGCATTCCGGTCGCCTCGCCGTCCGCGCAGGCGGGCAACGGGACCTCGCGCGGCAACGGCTCGGCGCGCCGCGCCGCGGCGGCGCAACAGCGGTCCGCCGACGCGCAACGCGCGGGCGACGGGCATCCTTCGTGGCTGCAGGCGCCGCCGATGTTCGCGCCCTTCCGCCTGCGCGACATGTGGATCCCCAATCGCGTCGTCGTCTCGCCGATGGCGCAGTACTCGGCCGTCGACGGCGTGCCCGGCGACTGGCATCTCGTGCACTACGGATCGCGCGCGCTGGGCGGCGCCGGGCTCGTCTTCGTCGAGATGACCTGCGTTTCGCCCGAGGGCCGCATCACCCCCGGCTGCACCGGCCTGTGGAACGACGAGCAGGCCGACGCCTTCCGGCGCATCGCCGATTTCGTGCACGCGAACACCGACACGAAGCTGTGCATGCAGATCGGGCACGCGGGGCGCAAGGGCTCGACGCAACTCGGCTGGGAGCAGATGGACTGGCCGCTGCCGGAGAAGGGCGGCCATCCCAACTGGGAGCTGCTGTCGGCGTCGCCGATTCCCTACCGCGAGGGGGTGAACCAGACGCCGCGCGAGATGTCGCGCGCCGACATGGACCTCGTCGTCGAGCAGTTCTGCCGCTCGGCGATCCTCGCCGATCGCGCCGACTACGACATGCTCGAGCTGCACATGGCGCACGGCTACCTGCTCGCGAGCTTCCTGTCGCCGATCACGAACCGGCGCAGCGACGCGTACGGCGGCGACCTCGCCGCGCGCATGCGCTTCCCGCTCGAGGTGCTCGAGGCGGTGCGCGCGGTATGGCCGCGCGGCAAGCCCGTCAGCGTGCGCCTGTCCGCCACCGACTGGATCCCGGGCGGCATCACGGGCGCCGACACCGTCGAGATCGCGCGTGCGATGAAGGCGGCCGGCTGCGACCTCATCGACGTCTCCACAGGGCAGACCGATCCGGCGTCGCGCCCGGTCTACGGGCGCATGTACCAGGCGAGCTTCGCCGAACAGGTCCGGATGGAGACCGGGATCGCGACGATGGCCGTCGGCGCGATCACCACGGCCGACCAGGTGAACACCCTGCTGATCGCCGGGCGCGCCGACCTGGTCGCGCTGGCCCGTCCGCACCTGGCCGATCCGTACTTCACGCTGCGGGCCGCGGCAGAGTACGACTTCCGCGGCATCGGCTGGCCGGTGCAGTACCACAACGGGGCGCTGCAGCTGCACACGACGATGCAGCGGGCGCGGGACGAAGCGGCGCGCAAGGCGCAGGAGACGCCGCGCCGCAAGCCGGCGGCGCCGGCGCGGCAGCCGCAGCGCGCCTCCGAGCCGCACACGCAGCGGACTTCGCCGTAGCGGATTGCTGGGCACGCAACTTGCGTTTCGCCTCTCGGATCGGGCGCGGCACGGCGCCCGGACGAGAGGGTCCGATGAAAGGCTTGCTGCTCGTGCTGTTCTGGCCCGAGGCGGTGTGGCGGCATCTGCGCGACACTCCGCTGGAGCCGGGTCGGCTGATGTTCCGCCTGGTCCTGCCGCTTGCACTCGCCTGCGCCTTCGCGCTGCAGATCGGTACCGCCAGCCTGGTCGTCGATCCAGACCGGGTCGACGCCCGCTTCGTGCCGCTCACCGCGCCGATCCTCTTTGCGACCTGGCTTGGAGCGGTGCTCGCGATGGCCGTCGCGTTCACGCTGTTCGCGCCCGGCTGCAAGGGGCGCAGCGATTTCACGCGCAGCCTGAACCTCGCGTTCTTCGGGCTGGCGCCGGTGTGGTTCGCCGCCCTGGCGTCGGTGGCGGTGCCGGTGAACACGCTCAGCCCCTTCGCGCTCGCCTGGTCGGGCTACCTGCTGCTCGTCGGCGCGCGCATCCTGCTCGACGTCGGCGACGAGGAAAGCGGAGAATTCCTGATCGGCTCGAGTGCCGCGATGATCGTCGCGACGAGCGTCTGGGGTCTCGTCCTCGGCTCGTTCGCATTCCATGGATGAAGGCGGGACGCAACCAGATGAACGGGGAAGGAACGAGGGTCGGGCAGGAGCGGCAGGTCGCCGTATTCGCAGGCGGCTGCTTCTGGTGCCTGGAATCGGTGTTTCTCGAAGTGCGCGGGGTGCTTTCGGTGGAGTCGGGCTACACGGGCGGCACCGTGCCCAACCCGAGCTACGAAGCGGTGTGCAGCGGCGATACCGGCCACGCAGAGGCGGTGCGCATCGAGTTCGATCCGCAGCAGGTGAGCTACCGCGAGCTGCTCGCCGTGTTCTTCGGCATCCACGACCCGACCACGCTCGACCGGCAGGGGCACGACGTCGGCACGCAATACCGCTCGGCGATCTTCCACCTCGACGAGGCGCAGCGGCGCGAGGCGCTCGGCATGATCGCGCGGCTCCAGAGCGGCGACGACCACGGCGGCCGGCCCGTGTTCGACGAGCGCATCGTCACCGAGGTGAAGGCGCTGGGCGAGTGGTTCCCGGCCGAGAAATATCACCAGCGGTATTACGAACGCAACCCGTATCAGGGATACTGCTCGGCGGTGATCTCGCCGAAGCTCGCGAAGTTCCGCCGGGAGTTCGCGGCGCTGCGCGCGGGGCGATGACCCGACCGGTGCCGTGAACGCGCCGCGGCGTACGGCCTTCGGGCCAGCTCCCGCAGGAGCGGTGCGCCCGGCGAACCGATTTCTCGCTCACTCACAGGGGACATGCATGCGGCGAATCCTGCAGGTGCTCGGCGCGCTGGCGCTGGCGATCGGCCTGTCCGGCTGCGGCTACAACCAGATCCAGGCGGCCGACGAAGCCACGAAGTCGGCGTGGTCGGAGGTGGTGAACCAGTACCAGCGGCGCGCCGACCTGATACCGAACCTGGTCGAGACGGTGAAGGGATTCGCGCAGCAGGAGCGCGACGTCCTGCTCGGCGTCACCGAGGCGCGCTCGCGCGTCGGGCAGGTGCAGGTGAACCCCGACGATCCCGCATCGCTGCGCCAGTTCGAGCAGGCGCAGGGCGACCTCAGCAGCGCGTTGTCGCGACTGCTCGTCGTGGCCGAGAACTATCCGCAGCTGAAGTCCGACCAGAACTTCCGCGACCTGCAGGCGCAGCTGGAGGGGACCGAGAACCGCATCGCCGTCGCACGCAAGCGTTACATCGATGCGGTGCAGAACTTCAACGTGCTCGTGCGCCGTTTCCCGGTGAATCTCACCGCGATGCTCTTCGGCTACGACACGAGGCCGCAGTTCACGGTGGAGAACGAGGAAGCGATCTCGCGCCCGCCGACGGTCGATTTCAACCGGCCGCAGGGCGCAACGAGGTGACGCATCACGCGCCGCGTTCGATCGCGGCCGCGTTCCTCCTCGCGCTGTTCGCGCTGCTCGTCGCGTCGCCGCCGGCGTTCGCGCAGGATTTCGTTCCGGTTCCGCCGCTGCAGGGGCGCGTCAACGATCTCACCGGGACACTCGCGCCGCCGCAGCTGCAGGCGCTCGAGGCCGAGCTGGCCGCGCTCGAGCAGCGCGAGGGTTCGCAGATCGTGATCCTCATCGTGCCGACGACGCGGCCCGAAGCGATCGAGCAGTACGGCATTCGCGTCGCCGACGAATGGAAGATCGGCCGCGGCACGGTGGACGGCCGGGCGGTCGACGACGGCGTGCTGATCCTGGTCGCGAAGGACGACCGGCGCGTGCGCATCGAAGTCGGCTACGGGCTCGAAGGCGCGATTCCCGATGCCTATGCGCGGCGCATCATCGACGAGTCGATCGCGCCGCGCTTCCGACAGGGCGACTACGCGGGCGGGCTGCAGGCTGCAGTCGCCGACCTTGCGCGCCTGATCGAGGGCGAGGCGCTGCCGCCCGCGTGGAGCGGCGACGCGCGCGGAGCGCCTTCGCGGCAGCAGGGCACCGACTGGGTCGCGCTGCTCATGGGCGCTTTCGTCGTCGGCGTCATCGTGCGGTCGATCTTCGGCCGCGTGCTCGGTTCGCTGCTGGGCGGAGCCCTCGGCGGCGCGTCGGCCTGGATCGGCGGCGCAACGGCGCTGCTCGCCGGCGCGGGCGGACTGCTCCTGTTCCTCGTGCTGCTGACGATGTTCTCCACCGGCGCGCCGATGGGCCGCACAGGGCGGCACACGTGGCGCTCCGGTCCCGGCGGATTTCCCGGCGGCTGGGGGGGCGGCTGGGGCGGCGGGGGCGGTCTGGGCGGCGGCGGATTCCGCGGCGGCGGCGGCGGCTTCGGCGGCGGCGGCGCTTCCGGCGGATGGTGAGGGGAGCGTTAGTGGCGCGCACCCTTGCCCGCTGCTGGGCGCACCTGCGGCACGGTTCGTCGGCCGCCCGCGGCGCATTCCCCGACGCGACGCTGACGCGGATCGAGGGCGCGATCGAGCGCAGCGAGCGCGAGCACGGCGCGGAGCTGTGCTTCGCGGTCGAGTCGTCGTTGTCGTTCCGCGACGCCTGGCGCGGCCGCTCGCCCCGCGATCGCGCGATCGAGGTGTTCGCGCAGACGGGCGTCTGGGACACCGAAGCCAACAACGGCGTGCTGCTCTACGTGCTGCTCGCCGACCATGCGGTCGAGATCGTCGCCGATCGCGCCGCCGCGGCGAAGATCCACGAAGGCTACTGGCGCGAGATCTGCGACTCGTTGAGCGAGGCCTATCGGGCGGGCCGCTTCGAGGAGGGAACGCTCGCGGCGATCGAGCGCATCCACCGGTTGCTCGCCGCCGCCTTCCCCCGGGAGGCCGGCAGCGCCGACGTCGACGAACTGCCGAACCGGCCGCTGGTGCTCTGAGCAACCGTCTTGGCCGTCAAGCGCTATGCATAACCGGATTCCAGCA
>JBIQJM010000214.1:0-2207 GCA_044507525.1 Burkholderiales bacterium | reverse complement strand
CTTCGAGCGCCTCGGGCGACAGGATCATGAAGAAGTTCACCTTCATCGAATCCCATTCGACGCGCCGCACGTTCGCGATGCGCGCCGGCACGATCTCGCCGGCGATGTCGAAGCCGAGTTCGTCGCCGAGCCGCAGGTTCAGCGTATCGAGGATGCCCTCCTCCACCGAAACTTCGGAACGGCCCGGTCGGAAGGCCTCGCCTTCGACGATGCGGTTGTGACCGGGCACTGCGCGCGCATACGAGAGGTTGAACTCGCGGTCGACGAGCCGCTGCGCGCGATCCTCGTCGTAGTCCTCGGGTCGGACCGGCCGGCCGTTGACCGTGACGAGCCGCCCACGGATCATCGGATAGAGCTCGGGATTCCCGATGCCGGCGTCGGCGAGCCTCGCACGCACCGCCTCGGCCTGGTCGGGCTGGATGTTCACGACGAAGCGGTTCGGGGCGTCCGGCGGGCTCGCCCTCCGCCATCCGTCGACGAGGTCGGTGCGCGTCACGGTCAGCAGCATCAATGCCATCAGCCCGACCGACAGCGCGACGGTCTGCGTCACCGTCATCGCGCGGCGGCGCGACCACGACGCGAAGGCGAGCCGCAGCGCGGGGCTGCCGGCCACGAAGCCGGCGTGGCGCAGCGGCTCGAGCGCGCGCACCGCGGCGAGCGCCACGGCGACGAAGACGACGACGCCGACCGCGAAGCCGCCGATCGCGATCAGCGCCAGCCGCCGGTCGCCGGCGAACCACAGCAGCAGCGCGGCGAACGCGAGCGCAGCCGACACGGCCGCGGTCCATGCCGACGCCGGCGCGCCGACGACCTCGCGCCGCAGGACGTGCAGCGGCGCGACCCCCGCCAGACGCAGGAACGGCCAGGCGCCGAAGCCGGCCATGAGAACCAGCGCAGACAGCAGCGACTGCGCAGCCGGACGCCAGCCGGGCAACGGAAGCTGCATCTGCAGCAGCGGAGCCATCGCCGCGACCAGCGCGAAATGCACGAGCCAGCCGAGCACGACGCCGGCGAACGCGCCGAGCAGCGCGACCCACAGCAGCTCCAGGCCGAGCAGCAAGAGCAGGCGCCGCTGCGAGACGCCCATCGCCTTCATCACCGCGCAGCCGTCCAGGTGCCGTTCGGCGAAGCGGCGCGAGGCGAGCCCGATCGCCACCGCCGCGATCAGCGCCGACAACAGCGCCACGAGCGACAGGAAGCGCTCGGCGCGATCGAGCGTCGCGCGCAGCTCGGGCCGGCCGCTCTCGAGCGATTCGACGCGCGCGTTGCGCGCAAGGCGCGGTTCGACCCACTGCCGGAAGCGCGCGACGTCGGAAGGTTCGCCGGCGACGAGCAGGTTCCAGCGGACGCGGCTCGCCGGCTGGACCAGCTTCGTGGCGGCGAGGTCGTCGAGCGCGAACATCGCGCGCGGCGCGAAATTGACGAAACCCGTCCCCCGATCGGGCTCGTAGGTGATCACCGCGCCGACGCGGAAGCCGCGGTCGCCGAGGCTCACCGTGTCGCCGATCGATACGCCGAGCGCCTGCACGAGCTGCGGATCGAGCCAGACTTCGCCGCTCGCGGGGGCACGCGACGCCTGCACGTCGGGCGCGGCGCGCGTCGGGGCGGACGGATCGGTCCGCACGGTTTCCTCGGCAGCCGGGTTCGCGTCTGCGGCCGTCGCCGGCTGCACACGCAGGCGTCCGCGCAGCGGATAGTTCGACGACACCGCCTTCACCGCCGCGAGCTGCGGCACGCCGTCGGCCACCGCCATGCTCGGAAACACGGCGCTGTGCGCGACCTGCAGGCCGAGCGCCTGCGCCTGCCCGGTGAAGGACGGATCGAGCGGCTGGTCGGAACCGACGACGAGGTCGGCGCCGAGCAGTTGCGCGGCCTCCTGCTCGAGCGCGATGCGCATGCGATCGACGAAGAACCCGACGCTCGCGATCGCCGCGACCGCGACCAGCAGCGCGACGACGAGCAGACGCAGCTCGCCGGCGCGCCAGTCGCGCAGCGTGAATCCCAGCGAGAGAAGCAGGTCGCGCATCGTCGGTCCGGTGCCCCGAGGCCGTTCAGAAGCGGAACGGCGTGAAGTTCGTTTCGTGGTCGTACCAGTCCTCGTTCTCGGCGCGCTTCAGGTAGCCGACGACCGCGTAGGTGACCGGAGTGAACGCGACCTCGACGAGCGTCTTGCCGATCCACTGCGAGAGCATCAGCGTCGGCAGCAG
>JBIQJM010000082.1:0-14747 GCA_044507525.1 Burkholderiales bacterium | reverse complement strand
CCTCCGAACAGGAAGACGAACGATGGCCTACCAGACCACCGCCTCCGGGCTGCAGTACGAAGACGTCGTGCCGGGCGGCGGCGACGAAGCGGGCAAGGGCGACGAAGTCCGCGTGCATTACACCGGCTGGCTCTACGAGAACGGCGCCGCCGGCCGCAAGTTCGATTCCAGCAGGGACCGCGGCGACCCGTTCAGCTTTCCGCTCGGCGAGGGCCACGTCATCCGCGGCTGGGACGAAGGCGTGGCAGGCATGAAGGTGGGCGGCACCCGCCGGCTGATCATCCCGCCGGATCTCGGCTACGGCGCGCGCGGCGCGGGCGGCGTGATCCCGCCGAACGCGACGCTGCTGTTCGAAGTGGAGCTGCTCGACGTCTGATGCGCCGCGCGCCGATCCGCGCGTTCAGAACGTGTAGCGCGCCTCCGCCCACACCCGGTCGGCGTCCTCGAAGCGGCCGAACATCCCCAGCGGATGGCCGTCGAAGGCGTCGACCCCGGCGCGCAGGCGCAGGTTCGCGTCGTACTTCCAGGTGAGCATCGCGCGCAGCAGCCGGTCGGTGCGGTTCAGGCTGGTGATCGCGAGGAACTCGCCGTCGAGCCGATGGGTGAGCTCGCGCGCGACGAGCAGGCTCGCGCCGTTCTCGTAGCGCTTCATCCCGATGTCTTCGTCGTGGTTCAGGAACGCGCGCTGGAAGAACTGCGCGTTCACGCGCCACCGATCGGCCGGCGTGAGATCGACGCCGGCGATCCAGTCGAGCGTGCGCAGCTCCACCACGCCGTCGCTCGCATCGAGCGGCAGCCGCTGGAAGCCGCGTCCGCGCGTGTACACCGCCTCGGCCTTGAAGACGACGCCTTCGAAGTCCTTCGACACCGTGCCGCCGACGCGCGTGACGAGATGGTGCCGCGGCTCGTAGACGACGGTGGGCGTCGGTCCGGGAACGATCGAGCGATGAAAGGCCGCCTGCGTGTCGGGCGCGCGATAGACGAAGGCGGTCCAGTCCCAGCCGCCGACGAGCGTCGACAGGCGAACGCCGATGCCCGAGTTCGACAGCCTGCGCGACGGCCGGCGTTCGTTCTCGATCGCGAAATCGAAGCCGTCGTAGCGCATGGGATACGGAAAGAACTCGGCGCCGGGCTTGCCGATGTCGTCGACCTCCGGCCACGGCAGCCAGACGAATTCGAGATGCGAGTCGCCCTCGAACCACTCGGCGCGCGCCGCCCACTGCGGAATGCGGATCAGATCGAACTCGGGCAGCACGGAATCGCGCAGGTCCTTGGCCGAGACGACGTCGGCGAAGAACAGCCCCACCATCTCGCCCCAGACGATGTTCTGCTTGCCGAGCCGGAACTCCCAGTTGCCGTGCGCGAAGTCGACGTAGGCCTCGTGCAGGCGAGCCCAGGCGCGCTGGTCTTCGCGCACCTCGCGCGGATAGTGGTCGGACCACGCGAAGGCGCCGTCGAGGTTCGCGCGCGCCGACAGCCGCCAGCGATAGCCGTCGCCCCACTCGCCGCGACCGGCGATCTCGCCCAGCGTGCGCAGGTGCGTGAAATGCCCCGGGCTCGGCCACGCGTACGCGGCGTCGAGCTGCACCCAGCCGCTCCAGCGCGCGGGCTCGGCGGATAGCCCGCTGCCCAGCGACAGGCCCGAGACCTCGACCGGCGCGGACGCAGGCGCCGGCGCATCGGCCGCAGCCTGCGCGAGCGCAGGCACCGGCGCGGCGAACGACAGCAGCATCCCGAGCACCGCGCAGGACGCGGCGAACGCGCCCGCAGGGCCGGAACGACTCGCCGAAGGAACTTTCTTCATTCTTCTCGTACCTCCTCGGACACGGATCCCGCAGGCTGGACCATCGTCCATTTCGCGCCGTTGCGGACACCGAGGCCGATGATGCGGCCGTCCTCGATGCGCACCAGCCGATCGGCGGCGGCGATCACCCGATCGTCGTGCGTCGAGAACACGAAGGTCGTCTTGTACTTGCGGTTGATCGCCTTCATCAAGCGCAGGATCTCGCTGCCCGTGTCATGGTCGAGGTTCGCCGTCGGCTCGTCGGCGAGCACGATGCGGGGCCTCACCGCCAGTGCGCGCGCGATCGCGACGCGCTGGCGCTGCCCGCCGGAGAGCTGGTTCGGCCGGTGCTTCGCATGCTTCGACAGGCCCACCAGGTCGAGGAAGCGCGCGACCCGGTCGCGGCGCTCCTTGTGCCCGATCTCGCGAAACTGCAGCAACGGATATTCGACGTTCTCCCAGGCCGACAGAACCGGGAACAGATTGAAGGTCTGGAAGACGAAACCGACGGTCCGTGCGCGGTAGTCGGCGAGCTGGTCGGGCGTGCGCCCGCTCACGTCCTCGCCGTCGATGACGATGCGCCCCGCGCTCGGCGTGTCGATGCACCCTATGAGGTTGAGCAGGGTAGACTTGCCGCTTCCCGAGGGGCCGGCGATCGCCAGGAACACCCCTTCGTCGATGCTCAGGTCGACGTCGCGCAGCGCGACGACCGTCTGGGTGCCGAGCCGATACTGTCTCGATACTTGTTCGAGTGTGACGAGCGCCATCTCACGTTCCCGATCGACCGGGAACGAAGCCGTCGCGACCCGGACCCCGGGAATGTAACCGATCCACTCCGCCGAGCCGAACATGCAGTCTTTCTCGCCTCGCGCCCGCGTCGCGCCCTGGATTCTTTCTCTCGCCGTCTCGCTGCCGTCCGCGGTGGGCGCACAGGAAACGCCGCCGTTGGAGCCGCAGGCGAGCACGCCGTCCGCGGCATCGTCCGCCGGCGCGGGCGACGAAGCGCTCGCGCGCAGCATCGTCGAGCGTGCCGACGCAGTCCGCTTCCCGACCGAATCCTTCCAGGTCGAGGTGAGGGTCGAATCGAAGAGCGGCGACGAGACGCTCGAGCCGCGCGTCTACCGCGTTTCGTCGAAGGGCAACGAGAACACGATCGTGCAGACGCTCGCCCCGGCGGTCGAGCGCGGACAGAACATGCTGATGCGCGGGCGCGAGCTGTGGATCTTCATGCCGAGCGTGTCGCAGCCGGTTCGGCTCTCGCTGTCGCAGCGGCTCACCGGGCAGGTGGCCAACGGCGACCTCGCCCGCGCGAACTTCGCGGGCGACTACACGCCGACGATCGTCGGCGAGGAGACGATCGACGGCGTCGAGTACCACGTGCTCGAGCTCGTCGCCGCGCAGCGCGGCGTCACTTATCCGAAGGTCCGATACTGGGTGCAGAAATCCAACGCCCACCCCTACAAGGCCGAGTTCTATTCGGTGTCGGGCCGGCTGCTGAAGACCTGCTCGTACGAGGACTTCGAGAAGCTCGGCGACCGCGTGCGGCCGACGAAGCTGGTGATGACCGACGCGCTGAAGCCGGCCGACGTCTCGGTGATGCACTACAGCGACCTGCGTCGCGTCGAGCTGGCCGACCGCTTCTTCACCAAGGACTACATGAAGCGGCTCGACTGAGGCCGGACGGCGCCGGCCGCTGCCTGACGTCGAAGACAGAGCCGCCGCACGTCCCACGTTCGGCGACCGCCTGTCCCGACGGGCGCGCGAAAAATTTCACATCCGGCGCACGATCCCGATAACGACCAGGGAGAACGAGAAGACGATCTCGACGACAGGATTGCGAAATTGAACTTCGACGCTGTTGCGACCGAAAGCGAGACGCTCGAGCCGCAGACGATCGTGGCGATCGGGGACGGCGCCGCAGCGTGGATTCCCCAACCGGTTCGCCGAACCGCCCACCGGCTGACGCCCGTCGACCCCGAGACGCTGCGGTCCGGTGCGCCCGCCGGCGCCGCGACCGCCGCGCTGCGCGACGAGATCGTTCGATTCAAGATCCGCCTCGCGAACAGCGAGGGCGTACGCAGCTCGGCGAGCTACCTGATCCAGAAGATGTACGGCTGGCGCGGCTACTCGGTGTCGCCGATCGCCCCCGACCGTCGGCCGATCACGATCGTCGCCTCGAACACCGAACGCGCGCTCGCGACGATCTCGATCGGCTTCGATTCGCGACAGAAGCTGCTCGTCGACGCGCTCTACGGCAGTGAAGTCGACCGGCTGCGCGCCCGGGGCGCGCGGCTGTGCGAGTTCACCCGCCTCGCCGTCGACCGCAACGAGCACTCGCGCGAAGTCCTCGCGATGATGTTCCACATCGCCTATATCTATGCACGCCGCTTCGCGAAGTGCACCGACCTGCTGATCGAGGTCAACCCCCGTCACGTGCGGTTCTACCGCGCGATGCTCGGCTTCGAAGCGATCGGCGGCGAGCGCACCTGCCCTCGGGTGAACGCGCCGGCCGTGCTGCTGCGGCTCGACCTGGCGCACTGCGAGCGGCAGATCGCGCGCTACGGCGGCCACCGCGAGCTCGCCGCGACGGTTCGCTCGCTGTACCCGCTGGCGTTCTCCGCCGCGGAAGAGGACGGGATCTGCGGGCGGCTGCGCGAACTGGGCTGAAAGCGGCGCTCGTCAGGACGCCCGGCCTTCGCCGGTGGCGTCGTGGATCAACCGGTCGAGCGGCAGGCGCAGCGATCGCGCCCGCGCACGGTTGCCGGTGCCGATCCGGCCCAGCCAGACCGCCTTCGGCACGGTGTCGATACCGAGCAGCGTGCCCAGCGACACGCGCACTGCCCGGGCCGCGGCAATGGCCTGCGCGTCGCCGGTGAACCGGACGCCGCCGTCGGCGTAGCGGGAGAACACCAGCGGCGTCATCTCGGGCTGGTGCCGCAGATCCAGCTTCTCGGCGGTGAGCCAGAAACGTTGCACGGCGGCGCCCGCGTCGAAGTCGGCGTCGAGCCTCTCGTCCCGCGCGCCGGCGGCCGGGGCCTCGCGATCGACGATCACGACGTGCGCCGCACACAGCAGCGCGGGCAGGAAGTCGAGCTGGATGCGCGGCGGGATCGTGCCCCCGAGGTAGCGCGACACGAAGCGGGTGCGCTCCCAGCTGCGCATCGCCCAGCGCATCGCCAGCAGCGACAGCGGGTCCGCGCCGAGCGCCGCGTCGGGCACCCGATCGACGCTGTGCGTGGCGTTCCACTCGATGATCGACGCGTGCACCCGGTACGCCTCCTCGATCGTCAGCCGGATGCGGGCCGAGCGGAACAGCAGCGACGCCATTCCCAGGCGGGCGGACCAGCCCTCGAACCACCGCGCTTCGTAGCGCGGACCGATCGCCGACTCCAGCGCCTGCTTCTCCTCGCTCGACAGCGGACGCACGGACATCGGCTTGCGCTGGACCGAGCGCGTCTCGATGAAGGGGGCGAGCGCATGCGGCCGCGCCACCGGATCGGGCGTCAACGCGACGTCGAAGACCGGCTTCTCTTCCGGCGCCGAGCGGTCGCGCTGGGCGACCGCCCGCATCCCGAAGGAGCTCGCGGCGATCCGCAGCGTCTCGAGCATCGCGCCGATCGACAGCCGGCTCGGACGCCCGTCGAGGTCGTAGACGCAGCTGGCGCGGGTGTCGAAGCCGTGGACGCGCACGCGGCGCTCGTCGATCGGCTCGAAGCGCCAGGGCTGGGTGTTGTCGCCGCTGGGTGCCCAGCGGGCGATCTCCAGCACGCTGCGCATCGGATCGCTCAACGCGGTCATGGGAAGTGGAGCTCCGGCCAAGGGGGCCACCGTTCGATCGTGCATTGTCGGCCTTCTTTACACCGGCGACGCGAGCCGTCGTTTCGGTCGGGTCGTCGAGGGTGAAAAACTCCATCGGATCAGATACTTGCCTAGCCTCCCGCTGCCTGGCACGGATTCTGCATATACCAAGCCAAGTAGCAGTCCGGCGGCCGTGCCCCGGAGACAACCGTCTCAAACAAGCAAGACTTCATTGGAGGCGCTTCGATAATGAGAACCTTACTTCGCAAAGCAGCCATGACGGCAGCGGTTACCGGGGCGCTGGCTTTGCCGGCAGCCGCCTCGGCCCAGGTCTTCCTGAACGACTGGTTCTTCGATGCCGACGGCGCGGGTGCCAACGCCGCAGTACAGATCAACGAGTACTTCGACATCGTCGGCAATTCGTACATCCAGTTGACCCCGACCGGCGGCAGCAACTTCGACTTCGTCGATGACGGTGTCTTCCTCGTCCAGGGGCACGACGGCGGCATCCCGATCAGCTTCTCGAACCAGATCACCGCCACGTTCACTGCGGCGCAGGGAACGGGTTCCTTCGGCGGACCGATCAACTTCACGCCCGGGTTCGGCACGCTGAACGTCTACTCGGACACGAACTTGAACTACGGCACGACCGACGGCATCTACGGCGCCAACGACGGCACGCTGATCGGCACCTTCGTTCTCAGCTTCGGCGTGGGAACGGTCGATCCCTCCGGCATCCCGAACGGCCAGTTGAGCCTCGCGCTGCAAGCGACGAGTCTGACCCCCGGCTACTTCATCGGACCGGACGGCACGACCGATCTCAGCACGCTGGTGGCCGACGGCCTGATCTTCGGCTTCGTCACCACGAATGCGTCGTTCGTCGACAACCCGAGCGCGACGCTGGTGAACGAACTGGGCGAACTGATCGGCGGAGCGGTCGTCAACGACGTCGCGGCCGGCAGCTTCATCGTGTCGAACAACGGCCAGTTCCGTCTGTCGACCGTGCCGGAACCGGGTGTCGCAGCGCTGCTGGGTCTGGGCATGCTCGGCTTCTGGGCGGCCGGACGGCGCAACCGCCGCACGGACTGACCACCGCGTCGACCGCTGCACTACGGCAAGGCCCCGCACCCGCGGGGCCTTTTTCTTTGGTCGACGCTCACAGCGCGCGACGCAAGGTGTCCGGCAACGGGATGCGCAGGAATCGCAGCGCCGGAACGATCGACGCGAGTACCGCGGACACGACGCCGATGGCGAAGGCCTCGGCGACCGCACGCCAGGTGAGCGCGATCTGCGCCGTGTAGCCCGACTCCATGTTGGGCGGCGGCGGCATCGGAATTCCGATCGCCGAGATCGACAGCGCGGCGATCACCGCGACCAGGATCCCGATCAGGGCGCCGGCCACGCCGAGCAGCAGCGCCTCGATCACGATCAACTGGAAGACCTGCGCCCCGCGGTTGCCGAGGACGCGCATCGTGCCGAACTCCGCGGTCCGCTCGAACACGGTCATGTTCAGGCTGTTGAGCACGCTCATCACGACCAGCACGAGCGCGATCAACTGCAGGAAGCCGAACTGCCGCTCGTACATCGTCCGCGTGTTCGCGTAGAAGTCCGACAGCACGTACCAGGGCACGGCCTCGAGGCCCGCGCTCTCGAGTCTCGGCGAGAGCGCCGCGACGGCCGCATCGGTGTCCTCGGTACGCCGGAGCTGCACGACGAGCGTGTTCACCCGGTCGGTCTGCGTCAGCTCGTGCGCGGCCTCGAGCGGCATGCGGATCGCACGATCGTCGTATTCCTTCGAGAAGCTGCGGAAGACGCCGAGCACTTCGAGATCGAGCAGGTTCAGCGACCCGTCGATCGTCGGCGCGGTGAGGCTCACGCTGTCGCCGATCCGTGCCTTCAACTGTTTCGCGACCCCCTCGCCGAGCAGGGCACCGTAGACGTCGCCGTCCTGCAGGCCGCGACCGGCGAGCATCTGCAGGCGCGTGCCCAGCCGCGCTTCCGGATCGGGCTCGATGCCCTGCGCCTCGATCGCGAGTTCGACGCCGTCCAGCGACAGCAGGCCGGAGAAGGACAGTCGCCCCATCACCTCCTTCACGAGCTCGTTGGCGGCGACTTCGCGCTTCAATTCGGTGGCTTCGATCAGGAAGTCCTGCGGGGACGCGCTGCCGCCGTCGCGAAAGCCCCGCTTGGCGATCTGGACGTGACCCAGCTGCGCGCTGATCGTCGCTTCGCCGAGCTGCTCGAAGACGTCCTGGATGAACCCGGCCGCGAGCACCAGGCCGACGACGCCGAAGGCGATCGTCGCGATGCCGAACAGGCTGCGCCGCAGGTTGCGGAGCAGGTTGCGCCAGGCGAGTCGGAACAGCAGGGCGATCGGCATCGCGGCACTCAGCGGCCGACGCGCAACGCGTCGACGATGTTGAGTCGGGACGCGCGCAGCGCCGGCAGCAGCGACGCGACGACCGACGTGAAGACGGCGAGCAGCAGCGCGGTCACGGCGATCGCCGGCGTGAACGCGATTCCCGCGACGAAGCCGCGCGCCATGCCCGGCGGCGGCGGCATCGGGATCCCCACGCCGCTGACCAGCAGCGCGACCGCCCAGCCGAGCAGCACGCCGAGGAGGCCGCACGCCAGCCCGAGGATCAGGCCCTCGCCGACGAACAGGCGCGCCACCGCCGCACGCGTGCGTCCCAGCGCCATCATCGTGCCGATCTCCGAGGTACGCTCCATCACGTTGCGCGCCTGCGTGTTGCTCACCGAGAGCAGGACGATCGCGACGATCACCGCGCGCACGACGGCGAGCTGGCTCGAGAACAGCTGCACCGTCTTGTTGTAGAAATCGGCGATCTCGCTCCAGGCTTTCACCTGCACGGCGTCCGCGTCGAGCGCCGCCCGCAGCGCCGCGACCGCTTCGTCGGTGTCGGAAGAGCGCGGCAGGACGCCGACGAACTTCGAGATCGCCGCCTCGTCGCGCAGCAGCGCCTGCGCGGACTGCAGGGGCAGGCGCAGCGCACGGTCGTCGTAGGCCTTGGTCGACGTGTGGAAGATGCCTGCCACCTTCGCCTCGATCGCGTTCACCCCGCCCGCCGGCGTCGTGACCAGGATCGTCACCAGGTCGTCGACGTCGGCGCCGAGGACCTTCGCCAGGCCCTCACCGAGCAGCAGGCTGCGCTCGTCGATCGACTCGAGCGGCCGCCCGCGGTCGATGACGAGCTCGCTCGACAGCGTCTGCTCGCGCTGCGGCTCGACGCCTTCGCCGACGAACGAGACGGTCCGCTCGCCGTGGCTCGCGAGACCGACGAACGAGAGCTTCGCGGCGACCACCACGCCCGGGAACTCGTCGAGCGCCTTCTCGATGCTCGGGCGAAGCGAAGCGAGCGCCGCGGGCGATCTTCCGGGATCGGCGTCGGCGGGCAGGACCTGGAAGTGCCCGAGGCTCGAACGCACGATCGCCTCGCGGAAGTCGACGAAGATCCGCTCGATGAAGCCGTCGGCGAGGATCAGCGCCACGGTGCCGAAGACGATGGCCAGGCCCGCCATCGACCATCGCTGCGGCTCGCGCAGGAACGCCAGCCAGAACTTCAGCCTGTGCATCAGCCGGGGGCTTCGGCCGCCGCCATGCCCCGGTAGCGCTTGCGCACGATCGACATCAGCACGCGCTGGATGGGATTGCGATTGCCGCCGGGCCGCCAGGTGCGCACGTAGCGATTGCGATACGCGTCGAACTGCAGGCACCACGGCGCGGCGAGTACCTTGCCGCGCCCGAGCAGGATCTTCAGCGCCTCGACGCCGGCGATGCCCGAGCACAACTGGCACGCCATCCCGGTGGAAGGACCCTTGCGCGTCGTGAGGCTCACCGCCGACGGATCGACGAGGTAGGTGCTCTGCAGGAACGCCGGCGACAGCCCGACGAGGAAACGAACCGAGCGCTCGTTCTCGTCACAGCCTTCCCAGCGGAAGTACTCCTCGAAGCTCATCCGCCCGGGCAGGAAGACGAGCAGCGCGGCACCCATCCCGATCGGCGCGACGGTGACGGCGGGGATCCGCCGCTCGGCGCACGCGTCGAAGACCGCCTTGCGCGCGCCGAAGGCGAAGAAATCGAGCCCGTCGACGTAGAGGTCGACGTCGCGAAGGAACTCGTCGATGTTCTGCGCCGTCATTCCTTCGTCGAAGCGGCGCAGCTCGATCTCGGGGTTGATCTCGCGCGCCATGCGCGCCAGCACGTCGACCTTCGGCTGCTCCAGCGTGCTCATCATCGCGCCCGCCTGCCGATTGAAGTTCGCCAGGCCGAAGCGGTCGAAGTCGGCGATCGAGAAGCCGCCGATGCCCAGGCGCGCGAGCGTGACCAGATGCGATCCGCCGACGCCGCCCATGCCGGCGATCGCGACGCGCTTGCCGCGCAGCACCTGCTGCTCGGCGCGCGTCACCCACCCGATGTTGCGGGAGAAGGCGTCCTCGTACGAGAAAAGGGGCGGTCGGTCGTCGGCGTGCACGGCGATCCAGGGGCAATGGTCCAAGCGTAAGGCACGCCGGCCCGAGTCGGGGTAAACCCGCAAGGCCGGGTGCGGACGTACTTTACGTCATGCGGGCGTCGAGTCCCGCGCCGATTCGCCATGCGGGGGCGAACGCGCCGCGACCGGCGACCGCCGGTCGGCAGCCCCCGATACAATCGAAGGTTGTCCCGCCCCCTTCCCCGTACATGACCGACGTACGCGACGACGCCCGAGGCACTCCGGCGGGCTCCGCCCCGAGCCACTTCATCCGCACGATCATCGACGAAGACCTGCGGACGGACCGCCATGCCGGCCGTCCCTGGCGCGGCCGCCCGGGCCCGCTCGCGCTGCAGCGCGGCGCCGCGGTCGACCCCGCACCGATCCGCACGCGCTTCCCGCCGGAGCCGAACGGCTACCTGCACATCGGCCACGCGAAGTCGATCTGCCTGAACTTCGGGCTGGCGGCGGAATACGGCGGACGCTGCCACCTGCGCTTCGACGACACCAACCCGGAGAAGGAGGAGCAGGAATACGTCGACTCGATCGTCGAGGCGGTGCGCTGGCTCGGCTTCGAATGGAGCGACGCGCGCGAAGACAACCTGTACTTCGCGAGCGACTACTTCGACTGGTTCTACGAGATGGCCGAGTGGCTCGTGCAGGCGGGCCACGCGTACGTCGATTCGCAGAGCGCCGAGGAAGTGCGCGCGAACCGCGGCACGCTCACCGAACCCGGCCGCGCCTCGCCGCATCGCGACCGCTCGCCGCAGGAGAACCTGCGACTGCTGCGCGAGATGCGCGACGGCAGGCACGCCGAAGGCACGCAGCTGCTGCGCGCGAAGATCGACATGGCGTCGCCGAACCTGAACCTGCGCGACCCCGCGCTGTACCGGATCCGCTTCGCCGCGCACCACCGCACCGGCGACGCGTGGTGCCTCTATCCGATGTACGACTACGCGCACCCGCTGGAGGACGCGCTCGAGAACGTCACGCACTCGCTG
This sequence comes from Burkholderiales bacterium, assembly GCA_044507525.1. Taxonomy (GTDB): domain Bacteria; phylum Pseudomonadota; class Gammaproteobacteria; order Burkholderiales; family Burkholderiaceae_E; genus Zeimonas. The sequence continues at coordinate 3,675 of JBIQJM010000082.1, read as the reverse complement.
TGCACGCTCGAGTTCGAGGATCATCGGCCGCTGTACGACTGGCTGCTGGAGCGGCTCGCCGAAGGCGGCTTCTTCGCGCGGCCGCTTCCGCAGCAGATCGAGTTCGCCCGGCTCAATCTCGAGTACACGATCACCAGCAAGCGCCGGCTGCAGGCGCTCCTGCGCAGCGGCGCGGTCGACGGCTGGGACGACCCGCGAATGACGACGATCGCCGGCCTGCGCCGGCGCGGCTACTCGCCCGAGTCGATCCGCCTGTTCTGCGACCGCATCGGCGTGACGAAGTCCGATGCGTGGATCGAGATGAGCGCGCTCGAGCAGGCGCTGCGCGACGACCTGGAGCCGAAGGCGCCGCGCGCGATCGCCGTGCTCGACCCGCTGAAGCTCGTCCTGGACGACTGGCCCGAGGATCGCCTCGACGACTGCGAGGCGCCGGTGCACCCGCAGCGCCCCGAGCTGGGCCGGCGGCACTTCCCGTTCGCGCGCGAGCTGTGGATCGAGCGCGAGGACTTCGCCGAGACGCCGCCGAAAGGCTTCTTCCGGCTGTACCCGGGCAACCGGGTGCGGCTGCGCTACGGCTACGTCGTCGAGTGCACGGGCTGCGAGAAGGACGGCGACGGCAACGTCGTCGCGGTGCATGCGAGGGTCTTGCCCGATTCGAAGTCGGGCACGCACGGCGCCGACGCATACAAGGTCAAGGGCAACCTGCACTGGGTCGCGGCCTGCGCCGCGGTCGACGCCGAGGTGCGGCTCTACGAGCGGCTCTTCACCGAGGCACAGCCCGGCGCCGGCGGCGCCGATCCGCTCGACTCGCTGAACGCCTCATCGAAGAGGATCGTGCGCGCGAAGCTGGAACCGGGCGTCGGGCAGGTCGAGCCCGAGACGCGCCTGCAGTTCGAACGGCACGGGTATTTCGTCGCGGACCGCTTCGATCATCGGCAGGGACACGCGGTCTTCAACCGCGCGGTGAGCCTGAAGGATTCGAGGGGCAATCCGCGGCGCTGAGCGAGAACCGGGGAATCGCGGTTCCTCGATCAGTTGCCGATCACCGCGTCCCCGACGAAGGGGTTGCTCGCCCGCTCGTCGCCGAAGCTCGACATCGGCCCGTGCCCCGGCACGAAGGCGACGTCGTCGCCGAGCGGCCACAGCTTCTGCGTGATCGACGCGATCAGCGTCGCGTGGTCGCCGCGCGGGAAATCGGTGCGCCCGATCGACCCCTGGAAGAGCACGTCGCCGACGATCGCGAGTCGCGCCGTCGGGTGGAAGAAGATCACGTGCCCCGGGGTGTGGCCGGGCGTGTGCCGCACTTCCAGCCGCTGCCGCCCGAAGGACACCGTGTCGCCGTCGACGAGCCAGCGGTCGGGCTCGAAGGAAGCCGCGCCGCGCATGCCGAACATGCGGCCCTGCTCGCCCAGCTGTTCGATCCAGAAGCGGTCTTCCTCGTGCGGTCCTTCGAGCGGCACGCCGTGGCGTGCGGCGTATGCGCCCGCCTGGCCGCAGTGATCGATGTGCCCGTGCGTGAGCAGCACCTTCTCGAGGCGCGCGCCCTGGGCGCCGAGCGCCGCGTCGATGCGATCGAGGTCGCCGCCCGGATCGACGACGGCCGCGCGCAGCGTTTCCTCGCAGACGAGCACCGAGCAGTTCTGCTGGAACGGCGTGACGGGAACGACGAGCAGCTTCATGCGCCGCCCCATGCGTGCGCGCGCAGCGCCTCGAACGGGACGATGCGCAGCGCCGCTTCGTGCGTGGCCTCGAGCACCACGGGCGGCGCGACGCCCGCCTGCCAGGCCTCGAGCCAGCGCGCGGCGCACAGGCACCAGCGGTCGCCGGGCTTCAGGCCGGCGAAACGCCATTCGGGGCGCGGCGTGACGAGGTCGTTTCCGCGGGCCAGCGAAAAGGCCAGGAAGGCTTCGTCGACGCGCACGCAGACGGTGTGCTGGCCGGGGTCGTCGCTGTCGGCCTCGCAGCAGCCGGTGCGCAGGAAGCCGGTGAGCGGGTCGTACGAGCAGGCGAGCAGCGGCCCGCCGAGGACGTTGCGGGAGGGAATCGTCTCGATCATGCGCGTGCAGGGGGTTCGAGGGGCAGGCGTTTTTCGACTCTTATACCATCGGCTCGGATGAACGATCGCTTTCCTTTCTTCCCGCCGATTCCCGCGCTGCTGCGCGCCTTCCGCAACGGCGCCGGCTGCCCTCGCGAGCTGCTCGAACGCTGCTTCGCCGCCATCGACCGCTACGATCCCGTCGTCAACGCGCTGCCCACCCGCGTCGATCGCGACGCGGCGCGCGCGAGCGCCGCCCGCGTCGCCGAACGCATCGCACGCAGCGAGCCGGTCGGGCCGCTGGCCGGACTGCCCTGGTGCGCGAAGGACACGCACGCGACCGCCGGCCTGCGCACCACCTGGGGATCGCCGATCTTCGCCGACCACGTTCCGCACGCGAACGACCCGGTCGTGCAGCGCCTGGTCGACGCGGACGCCGTGCTCGTCGCGAAATCGAACACGCCGGAGTTCGCCGCCGGCGCGCAAACCTTCAATCCGGTGTTCGGCGCGACGCGCCACCCCTTCGATCCGTCGCGCACGGTGGGCGGCTCCTCGGGCGGCGGGGCCGCCGCGCTCGCCTGCGGGATGACGGTCGTCGCCGACGGCTCCGACCTCGGCGGCAGCCTGCGCAATCCGGCGAGCTTCTGCGGCGTGGTCGGCCTGCGGCCGAGCTCGACGGCCGAACCCGCGCTTCGCAGCGCCGCGAACGCCTTCGGCACGCTGAACCAGGTCGGTGCGATGGCCGCGCGCGTGGCCGACCTGCGCATCGCGCATCGCGCGATCCGCAGGCCGCAGGCGCGCCGGCCGCTGGGCGACTGGCTCGACGCCTGGGACGCCGAGGCCCGGCAGCGCGCAGCCCGAGCCGCGCGCCCCTTGCGGCTCGCCTGGTCGATCGACTGCGGCGCTTCGATGCCGGTCGCCGGCGCGGTGCGGGCGGCCGTCGAGCAGGCGATCGAGCGGCTGCGCGAATGCGGCGTCGAGCTCGTCGAGGCGTGGCCCGAGCTCTCGGATGCCGACGAATGCTTCCAGGTGCTGCGCGCCGAGCACTTCGTCGAGAACTGGGCCGAGCTGCATGCCGCGCACCGGGCGCAGATGAAGGACACGATCGTCTGGAACATCGAACAGGGCCTGGCGCTCGACGTCGCACGCGTCGCCGCCGCGGCCCGAACGCGCTCGGCGATCTTCGAGCGGGTCGCGGGCTTCGTCGCCGGCTTCGACGCGTGGCTGCTGCCCACGGCGCAGCTGCTGCCGTTCGCGATCGACGTCGCGTACCCCACGGAGATCGACGGCGTGCCGCTTCGCACCTACGTCGACTGGGTGGCGAGCTGCTATCGGATCACGGTCAGCGGGCATCCGGCGCTGACGCTTCCCGCGGGTTTCGCGCGCAACGCAGCGGACCATCCGTCGCTGCCGGTCGGACTGCAGCTGGTCGGCCGCTTCGGCGCGGACGATGCACTGCTCGACGTCGGCGAACGCGTCGAAACGATGCTCGCGCCGCTGAACGAAGCGCGGCCTGCGCCGCTCGCACGCAGTCCATAGGCGCATTCGCCGGCGCAGCGGGCGCGCACAATCGGCGCAGGCGCGCCGCCTTGTATCTTCAGGTCTCGGACCAACTCGGGTAGCCCGAGCGGCCTCTGGGC
>JBIQJM010000081.1:12275-14756 GCA_044507525.1 Burkholderiales bacterium | reverse complement strand
ACACGATCGAGGACGTGCTCGAGCCGTACCTGATCCAGCAGGGCTACCTGCAGCGCACGCCGCGCGGGCGCGTCGCGTCGGCGTCGGCGTGGCGGCACTTCGGCCTCGCCGCCCCCGGCGCGTCCGACGACCTGTGGAGCACCGACGCTTCGCGCGGGTAGAATCCCGCGCGTGACAGAACCTCTGCCGGCAGCGGCCTTCTCGATGCCGATCCGCGTGTACTACGAAGACACCGACGCGGGCGGGATCGTCTACTACGCGAACTGGCTGCGCTACTTCGAGCGCGCGCGCACCGACTGGCTGCGCGCGCTCGGCTTCGGGCATCGCGCGCTCGCCGACGAGCACGGCGTGCTGCTCGTCGTGCGCGACGTCTGCATCGACTACCGGCGCCCCGCGCGGCTCGACGACGAGCTGGTCGTCGACGTCCGTCCGGCCGCCACGCGGAGGGCTTCGTGCACCTTGTGGCAGAGTGCACGGCTCGCAGGCGCCGACGAGCCGCTCGTCGTCGCGCAACTGCGCTTCGCGGCGATCCGCCGTACCGACGGGCAGGCGGCGCCGTTCCCGAAATCGCTGCACCGAAGCATCCGCGAATCGATGCCGGCGTCCGCCGATGTCGCGGTACCCGATGCGCCCCGATGATGCCGACCCGATTCCGATCGCGATGAAGCCACGATGAACAGCGAACTGTCGATCGTCACGCTCGTCCTGCAGGCGAGCCTGCTGGTGCAGTTCGTCATGGCGCTGCTGCTGCTGATCTCGCTCGGTTCGTGGACGGTGATCTTCCGCAAGGGCTTCGCGATCCGCGCGGCGCAGCGCGCCACCGACGACTTCGAGTCGGAGTTCTGGAAGGACCGCGATCTCGGCATGCTGTACGAGGAGATCCGCACCGGGCGCTCCGACCACGGGCCGCTCGCGCGCATCTTCGAGTCGGGGATGAGCGAGTTCCTGAAGACGCGCCAGCAGAAGCCCGGCGAGGTCAACGCGATGCTCGACGGCTCGCGCCGCGCGATGCGCGCCGCGTACCAGCGCGAGATGGACGCGCTCGAATCGAACCTCGCCTTCCTCGCGTCGGCCGGTTCGGTCAGCCCGTACATCGGGCTGTTCGGCACCGTCTGGGGAATCATGAATTCCTTCCGCGGCCTGGCGAACGTACACCAGGCGACGCTCGCCGCGGTGGCGCCCGGCATCGCCGAGGCGCTCGTCGCCACCGCGATCGGCCTGTTCGCCGCGATCCCCGCAGTCGTCGCGTACAACCGCTACGCCTACGACCTCGATCGCCTGTCGACGCGCTTCGACAGCTTCATCGAGGAGTTCTCCAACATCCTGCACCGGCAGGCGAGATAGCGATGCCGAGTACCGGACCCGCGCTGCGCGGCCGCAGCCGCCGCATGGTCAGCGAGATCAACGTCGTCCCGTACATCGACGTGATGCTCGTGCTGCTCGTGATCTTCATGGTGACGGCCCCGCTGCTGCCGCCGGGGACGATCGACCTGCCGAGCGCCGGGCGCAGCAGCGCGCAGCCCGACCGGTACATCGAGGTGCAGGTACGTGCCGACGGCGAATTGCGCGTGCGCGGCGTCAACACCGGCGATCCTTCGGAGCGCCGCATCGCGCGCGGGGACCTGCGCGGCGCGATCGAACAGATCCGCGGGGACGCCGGGCAGATGGCGGTCGTCATCAGCGGAGACCGCGCGGTGAAGTACGAAGTCGTCATCGACGTGATGAGCGAGCTGCGCCGGATGGACATCGAACGCATCGCCCTGATGGTCAAGCCGGCGAACTGACGCGCATGGTCGACCCGCATCGCGACCGCAGGGGCGTCCCGGCCGACGACGCGATGCCGCGCTCGAGCGGCGCGAGCGTCGTGCGCCGGCCGCCGAAGCCGAAGGGGCGGCTGCGCGCGTTCGGACTCGCGCTGCTGATGCACGGCCTGCTGATCGCGATGCTGTTCGTCGGCATCCGGTGGCAGACGAGTGCCCCCGAGGGCGTGGCGGCCGAGTTGTGGGATCCGCCCCCGCAGGCCGAAGCGCCGTCGAAGCCGCAGAAGGTCGAGCCCAGGGTCGAGCCCAAGCCGCCGTCCAAGCCCGAGGCGCCGAAAGCCGCGCCGCCGGAGCCGGTGCCTCCTCCGCTGGCACAGGCGCAGCCCGAGCCGAAGCCGCCGTCCAAGCCCGACATCGTCCTCGAACAGGAGCGCAAGGCGCGCGAGGAAGCCGAGCGGCGCGCCGAGGACGAGCGCCGACGCCTGGAGGCGCGCCGGCAGGCCGAGGAGAAGGCGCGCCAGGAGGCCGAAGAGAAGGCGCGGCTTCAGGCCGAGGAGAAAGCGCGCCTCGAGGCCGAGGAAAGGGCCCGGCGCGAAGCGCAGGCGAAACGCCAGGCCGAGGAGAAGGCGCGGCAGGAAGCCGAGGAGCAGGCCAGGCGCGAAGCCGAGACGGCGCGCGCGAAAGAGGAAGCCGAGGCAAAGGCGAAGCGCGAAGCCGAGGC
>JBIQJM010000081.1:0-12175 GCA_044507525.1 Burkholderiales bacterium | reverse complement strand
GAAGCCGAGGCAAAGGCGAAGCGCGAAGCCGAGGCGAAGGCCAGGCGCGAGGCCGAAGCGAAGGCGAAGCAGGAAGCCGAGGAGAAGGCCCGGCGCGAAGCCGAAGCGAAAGCGAAGCAGGAAGCCGAAGAGAAGGCTCGGCGCGAAGCGGAGGCGAAGGCGAAGCAGGAAGCCGAAGCGAAGGCCAAACGCGAGGCCGAGGCGAAGGCGAAACGCGAGGCCGAGGCGAAGGCCAAGCGCGAGGCGGAGGAGCAGGCGAGACGCGAGCGCGACGAGAAGCAGCGCGCGAAATACCTCGAGGGCCTGCGCGCGCAGGCCGGCTCGGGCGACGTCGCGCGCCTGGGCTCCGCCACCGGCACGCAGGGCAGCGCCGGCAGCGGCATCGACTCGGGCTATGCGGCGCGACTGTCGGGTCTGATCCGCTCGAACACGATCTACGCGCTGCCGCCCGATCTGGTCGGCAACCCGAAGGCGGTATTCCAGGTGTCGGTGGCGCCCGACTGCAGCATCCGTTCGGTGCAGTTGCGCCGCTCGAGCGGCGTTCCCACGTGGGACGCCGCGGCCCAGCGCGGGATCGAGCGCACCGACCCGCTGCCGCGACAGGCCGACGGCAGCTGTCCGTCGGAACTCGAGATCACGCGCGGTCCGAAAGACGATCGCTAGTGCAGCGTTTCACGCCATTCGGCTTGCATGCGACGTTCGCCGGGGGGTCGAACCCGGCTCGCTATAATCGTGCGTCGCGCTTCGAGGGAGCTACATGAGGCAACTGCTTCTGGCGGCGATCGTCGCTTTCACCCTTCCCACCGCCGCACAATCGCAGATGCGCCTCGATGTCTCCGGTGTCGGCGCGACGCAATTTCCGATCGCGATCGCCGATTTCGTCACCGACGGCCGCGCACCGCAGCAGATCGCCGACGTCGTTCGCAGCGACCTCGCGCGCAGCGGTTCGTTCCGCGTCATCGATCCCGGAGCCGCGCTCTCCGAATCGTCGGCGCCCGACTACGCGGCGATGCGTTCGCGCGGAGCCGATGCCGTGCTGGGCGGCTCCGTCTCCCGGCTGCCCGACGGTCGCTACGACATCCGCTATCGGCTCGCCGACGCGGTGCGCCAGACGGTGCTCGGCGGCGAGTCGCTCGTCGTGACCGAGAACGATCTGCGCTTCGGCGGGCATCGCGTCGCCGACTGGGTGTTCGAGCGCATCACCGGCGAGAAGGGCATCTTCTCGACGCGCATCGCCTTCGTCTCGAAGCAGGGTGCGCGCTACCGGCTGAACATCGCCGACTGGGACGGGGAGAACGTCGTCTCTCCGCTCACCTCGCCCGAGCCGATCATCTCGCCGTCGTGGTCGCCCGACGGCACGCGCCTCGCGTACGTCTCCTTCGAGAGCCGCAAGCCGGTCGTCTACGTGCACACGCTCGCCACCGGGCAGCGCACGCCCGTGGCGAACTTCAAGGGAAGCAACAGCGCGCCGGCGTGGTCGCCCGACGGGCGCAAGCTCGCCGTGGCGCTCACGCGCGACGGGCTGTCGCAGGTCTACCTGATCGACGCCGACGGCAGCGGCACGCCGCGACGGCTCACGAGCTCCCCGGGCATCGATACCGAGCCCGCGTTCACGCCCGACGGACGATCGCTCTTCTTCACCTCCGATCGCGGAGGCTCGCCGCAAATCTACCGGATGCCGCTCGACGGCGCTGCGCCGACGCGCGTGACCTTCGGGTCGTCGTACAACGTGAGCCCGCGCATCAGCCCCGACGGCCGGCTGCTCGCCTACGTGACGCGTCGCGACGGGCGCTTCCTGGTCGTCGTGCGCGACGTCGAGGGCAGCGGGCAGGAAACCGTGCTGTCGGAGACCGGCAACGAGGAGTCGCCCAGCTTCGCGCCCAACAGCCGGTGGGTGATGTTCGCCACGCACGCCGACGGCCGCGATTCGCTGGTCGCCGTCACCGTGGACGCCCGGGTGCGGCAGAGACTCACCTCCTCTGCCGGCGACATCCGCGAACCCACCTGGGGCCCTTTTCCGAAGTGATCGGCCGTCGTTGACCGATCCGCTTCTTTCTTTCGCATGAATACCGGACGAACTCGGGGAGCAACATGAAATCGATGATCCGATTGGCAGTGGTGGCGGCGACCGCAATCCTGTTGGCCGCCTGCGGCACGGGCGTCAAGCTGGACGATCAGGCGTCGCAGGACGCGGCACCGATCGAGAGCCGCGATGCCGCGGGACAGGGCGCCGCGGGGCTCGGTGCCGACGGACGCGCCGTCCAGCCGGTGCAGATCGAGCAGAAGGATCCGCTCGACGACCCGGCGAGCCCGCTCGCCCGGCGCAGCATCTACTTCGACTTCGACAGCTTCGTCGTGCGCGACGAATTCCGTCCCACCGTCGAGGCGCATTCGCGCTACCTGCTGGCGAATCCGACGCGACGCGTCGTCATCCAGGGCAACACCGACGAACGGGGCAGCCGCGAATACAACCTCGCGCTCGGGCAGAAGCGCGCCGAGGCCGTGCGCCGCGCGATGACCACGCTCGGCGTGCCCGACACGCAGATGGAGGCGGTGAGCTTCGGCGAGGAGCGCCCGCGCGCCACCGGCACCGACGAGGCGTCGTTCGCCGAGAACCGGCGCGCCGACCTCGTCTACCCCTGATGTACGCGCGCAAGCTCGTCGTCGTCGGCGCGTCGCTCGCCGCGCTGTCGGGCCTGCTGCCGACGGCGCAGGCGCAGCTGTTCTCCGACGACGAGGCGCGCAAGGCGATCCTCGACCTGCGCGGACGCGTGCAGCTGATGCAGCAGGAAACGAACCAGCGCCTCGACGCGCTCACCCGCGAAGTCGACGAGCTGGGCACGCGCGTCGCGCGCGTCGACCAGACCGCGCGCGGCCAGCTCGAGCTGCAGTCGCAGCTCGAGGCGCTGCGGCAGGAGGTCGCACGCCTGCGCGGGCAACTCGAGGTGCAAGGCCACGAGCTCGCCACCACGCAACGCCAGCTCGGCGACCAGCTCGCCACCGTCGACAACCGGATCCGCAAGTTCGAGCCGGTCGCCGCCGAGATCGACGGCCGCGCCGTCACCGTCGACCAGAGCGAGAAGCGCGCCTTCGACGCCGCGCTGCAGATGTTCCGCGCCGGCGACTACCGCGGCGCGCTCGCCGCGTTCCAGAGCTTCCGCTCGCAGTACCCGGACAGCCCGTACATGCCGGGCGTGCTGTTCTGGCTCGGCAGCAGCCAGTTCGCGCTGAAGGACTACAAGGGGGCGATCGCGAGCCAGCAGGCCCTGCTCGCACGCTACCCCGACAGCCCGCGTGCGCCCGATGCGCTGTTCAACGTCGGCTACGCGCAAGCCGAGAGCGGCGACCGCAAGACCGCGCGCACCACGCTCGAGCAGGTCGTCGCCAGGTACCCCGACAGCCAGGCGGCGCAGCGCGCCCGCGAGCAGATCGCCAGCCTGCGCTGACCGCCGGCCTGCGCCGGCCCGGGCTTGCGCCGACCGCGCGCCTGGCCCGGGCGGGCGCGCCCGCATGGATTCCGGCAGCGCGAAAGGCCGGCGGACCGATATGATCGATCCATGCCTGGAACGACCGAGCCGGACCGCAGCCTGGATCCCGACGACCTCGTCCTCTTCGCCCGCGTCGTCGAGGCCGGCAGCTTCTCGCGGGCTGCCGAGCGACACGCGATTCCGAAGGCGACGGTCTCGCGCCGGATCAGCGGGCTCGAATCGAAGATCGGAGAGCGACTGCTCACCCGCACGACACGCCGGCTGTCGCTGACCGAGTTCGGCGAGCGCATGCTCGCGCACGCGCAACGCCTGTCCGAGGAAACGGACGCTGCGAACGCGCTCGCGCAGCACCACCAGGCAACGCCCCAGGGACGGCTGCGCGTATCGATGCCCACGGGCTTCCTCGAGGAGATGGGGCTGGTCCCCTTCCTCCTCGGCTTCGCTTCCGCGCATCCGCTGGTGCGGCTCGAGATCGACATCTCCGCGCGTCGCGTCGACCTGATCGCCGAGCGCTTCGACGTCGCGGTGCGCGTCGCCGCGCAGTTGCCCGACGATGCGACGCTCGTCGCCCGGCGCATGGTCGATCTCGAGAACGGCCTCTACGCGAGCCCGGCGTACCTGGAGAGCGCCGGGCGGCCGGGCTCTCCGGGGCAGCTGCTCGGACACGCCGGACTCGGCCTGATCTCGAGCACCGGCGACGTGATCCCGTGGGTGCTGCAGCACGACGGCGAGCGCTGGGAAGGGCTTCCGACCGGACCGCTGGCCGCGAACTCGATCGGCCTGCAGACTGCGCTCGCGCTGCGCGGCCTGGGCATCGCGGCGCTGTCGGCACGCGTCGCGCAACCCTATCTCGCGCAGCGCAGGCTCGAGCGCGTCCTTCCCGACTGGTGCCTGCCGACGATGACCGTCTGGTGCGTGACGCCGGGCCGGCGCCTGCTCCCCACGCGCACGACGGCGTTCATCGAGATGCTGCGCAGAGCGCTCGCGGGCACGACCGAAACGGCATCGCAGCCGGTCGCGGCTGCGCCGCACGGGGGCGAGGACCCGGGAATCGCTGCGGCGTTTGACGGTGGGGTACGCACATCTTAGAATCGAAGGCTTCGCACTTTTCGCGATGGGCCGTTAGCTCAGCTGGTAGAGCAGCGGACTTTTAATCCGTTGGTCACTGGTTCGAATCCAGTACGGCCTACCAACGCAACGAAGTGCGTGGTTCCAGGGGGCTTCCGCGAGGAAGCCCTTTGTCGTTCGGGGCTCGTCCGGCGATCAGGACCCTGCCGGCGCCGGACCGCGCCCGCGCAGCCGCTCCGACACCTCGCGCAGCGACAGCGTCCTCGTGAGCAGCGCCGTCATGTTCTTCGCGCAGCGTCGCGGCACTTCGTCGAACGGTACCCACGCGTAGCCGTCCATCTCGGGCACCAGCCGGCCGCGCGCGTCGCGAAAGCGCGTCGAGCAGGTGCAGCGCGACGGGTCCACGCGCTCGCTGCGCGTGGCGAACAGGTGGAGGTCCTTTCCGGGACGGTAGCGGAACCGGCCGAGCTCGAGCAGCGCGCGCGGCTCGAAGCGCAGTCCCGTTTCCTCGAAGGTCTCGCGAAGCGCCGCGTCGAGCTCCGACTCGCCCGCTTCGCGCCGGCCTTTCGGAATGTCCCAGCGCGACGTTCCGGTCGCGTGGCAGAGCAGCAGCTCGTCGCGATCGTCGACGACGAGGATTCCGCAGCTGAGGACGGCAGCAGGCATTTTCGGCAATCCGGGACGGGGGAGCGGCAGGCTTCGGACGGGCTGCGCGATTCGGTTAGCCTTGGCGATTCTGTACCAGCCGGGAGCGCGCGACGATGCGGATCGCCACCTTCAACGTGAACGGGATCAACAGCCGTCTTCCGCGCCTGCTCGAATGGCTCGGCGAGACCTCGCCCGACGTCGCCTGCCTGCAGGAGCTCAAGACCTCGGACGCGACCTTTCCCGCGGCCGCGATTCGCGACGCCGGATACCACGCACTCTGGCACGGCCAGAAGGGTTTCAACGGCGTCGCGATCCTCGCGCGCGATGCGCCGCCCGTGGAGATCCGCCGCGGGCTTCCCGGGAACGACGCCGACGAGCAGAGCCGCTACCTGGAAGCCGAGGTGAACGGCGTCGTCGTCGCGTCGATCTACCTGCCGAACGGCAATCCGCAGCCCGGTCCGAAATTCGACTACAAGCTCGCCTGGTTCGATCGGCTGATCGCGCACGCGATGCAGTGGACGACGCACGACGCCCCGGTCGTGCTCGCCGGCGACTACAACGTCGTGCCCACCGACGAGGTCGGCGACATCTATTCCGCGGCTTCGTGGAAGAACGACGCGCTGCTGCAGCCGCAGACGCGCGCTGCGTACAGGCGCATGCTCGAAGGCGGATGGACCGACGCGATCCGCACGCTGCACCCGGCCGCGCCGATGTACACGTTCTGGGACTACTTCCGCAACCGCTGGCCGCGCGACGCGGGCATGCGCATCGACCACCTGCTGCTCAACGATCGCGCGGCCGCGCGGCTGGTCGCCGCCGGCGTCGATCGCGCGATGCGCGGTCGCGAGAAGGCGAGCGACCACGCACCGGCATGGATCGAACTGGACATGGAGCGCTCGTCGTGAGCGTCCGCTGCGAACCGTAGCGACGAACGCCGCGATCGGGCGGTTCAGGGCCAACGATAGCGTCGCGCGAGCTCGAAGCCGACGATGCACACCGCGAGCCACGCGCTTCCCGACAGGAAGCCGGCGGCGACGTCGCTGGCGTAGTGCACCTGCAGGAACACGCGGCTGCTGCCGACCGTGAACGCCAGCGCGGCGGCCGTGAGCACGACCGGAAGGTGCCAGCGCGCGGGCAGCGCACGGACCAGCACGTAGGCGAGCAGGCCGTAGGCGACGACGGCGCCGGAACTGTGCCCGCTCGGAAAGCTCCACCCCTCGGCGGCGACGACGCCGGCGTCGTGCACCGGCCGCACGCGTTCGAAGACGTGCTTCAGCGTCTCGTTCAGCAGGCCGTTTCCGGCGAGCGCCACGACCCAGCCCAAGGCGAGCCTTCGCCGCCCGCGGGCGACGAGCACGCCCGCGACGAGCGCGCCGAGGGCGGCGATCGTCGCGGTGTCGCCCAGCCGGGTGACGACGGCGAAGACGTCGCGCGTGGCGGGAGCGACGTTCGCCGCCAGCGCGGCCGCGAAGGCCTCGTCGAAGCGCGCGACTTCGCCGCCCGGCGCGATGTCGTCGGCGATCTCGGCGAAACCGGCCGCGCCGCCGACCAGGACGACGAATCCGGCGACGAGCAGCAGCACGACCGCAATCGTCCGCGGCTGCGTGCTCGACGCGGCGAGGTCGAGGTGCCGCCCGACGAGATGCCAGCCGATTGCCGCGCCCATCAGCACCACGCACAGACCGAACGCGAACACGGCAAGTGCGTGGATGCCCAGCCACTGCGCAATCGCGACCTCCGGTTCGAGACCCGCACCGGCGAAGACGCCCGGGCTCACGACGGCTCGGACACCGGCACGACGCCGAAGGAAAGCTCGACGACGGTCATCGTCGCGAGCGATCGCTCAGCCTTCGCCTTTCGCGTGCTGCTCGTAGCCCTGCACGAACAGCGGCGAGATGCGCCTGAGGCGTTCGAAGTCGACGCGTCCGCTGCGCTGGATGTAGTGCCACGCGAGGTCCCATGGTTCCAGGCGCATGTGCTCGCCGAAGTTCTCGTACCACTCGGCGCTGGCATTCGCCGCCGCGACGAGCTTGCGCACGATCGGCTTGCGCTGCGCTTCGTAGGCGGCGAGCGCATCGGGGAGCGAGTCACGGTGCTCGGCGAGGCTGCGATCGAGCGCGATCGCGTCTTCGAAGGCGAGTCGCGTACCCGAGCCGATCGAGAAGTGCGCGGTGTGCAGCGCGTCGCCGATCAGCACCCGATTGCCCGCGTGCCAGTGCTCGTTCCACAGTTTCGGGAACTGCCGCCATACCGACCTGTTGGCGACGAGCGGATGGCCTTCGAGCGTGGCGGCGAATACGCGCTCGCAGTACGCCCTGGTCGCCGCCTCGTCCATCTCGGCGAAGCCGGCGCGCAGCCAGGTGTCGGGATCGCACTCGACGATGAAGGTGCTCATCTCGGGCGCGTATCGATAGTGGTGCGCATTGAAGGTGCCGGCCTCGTTGGAGACGAAGGTCTGGCTCAGCGTCTCGAAGCGCTTCGTCGTGCCGTACCAGGCGAAGCGGTTGCGCAGGTTCTCGATCGACGTGCCGAATCGACGCTCGTTCCCGCTGCGCACGAAGGAATTCAGCCCGTCGGCGCCGACGACGAGGTCGTAGCCGTCGAACTCGCGCACGTCGCCGACCAGGTGCCGATACTCCGGCTCGACGCGCACCGAATGCAGCCGGCGATGCAGCAGGCGCAGCAACTCGAGTCGACCGATCGCCGCGAAACCGATGCCGTCGATCGTGATGCGTTCGCCCCGATGGTGGATCGACAGGTCGTGCCAGCGCTGCATCCGCGGCGCGATCAGTTCGTAGGTCGCCTCGTCGTCGTCGCGCAGGAATTCGAGCGCGCGGTCGGAGAAGACGACGCCGAATCCGAAGGTGGAGTCGGGCGGGTTCTGCTCGACGATGCGCACTTCGATGCGGGGGTCGCGGCGCTTGAGCAGGTAGGCGAGGTACGACCCGGCGGGGCCGGCTCCGACGATCAGCACTTTCATCGAGCGTCTCCTCCGTGATCGGCGTCAAGGCGGGCGCCGGCGACGGCGCTATTCTCGCCGCTGCCGCCGATGCAGCCAACAGCGGCGTTCCGAACGACAGAATGTCCGTGCCCGTCTATCTCGATCACCACTCGACCACACCGGTCGACGCGCGGGTGCTCGACGCGATGCTTCCGTACTTCGTGCACGACTACGGCAATGCGTCGAACCGCACGCACGTCTTCGGCCGCAACGCGTCCGCCGCGGTCGAGCAGGCGCGCGAGCGCGTCGCCGAAGCGCTGCGCGCCCGCTACTCGGAGGTCTTCTTCACGTCGGGAGCCACCGAGTCGAACGGCATCGCGCTGCAGGGGATCGCGCGCCGGCACCCCGGTGCACACCTGGTCACCAGCGCGATCGAGCACCGTTCGGTGCTCGACAGCTGCCGACGCCTCGAACGCGAGGGATGGCGGCTCAGCGTGCTGCCGGTCGACCGGCACGGATTCGTCGACCCGGCCGACGTCGAACGCGCGCTTCGCCCCGACACCGCATTCGTCTCGGTGATGGCGGCGAACAACGAGATCGGAACGATCGAGCCGATCGCCGACATCGGCCGCGTCGTCCGCCGCTCCGGCGCCGTCTTCCACGTCGACGCCACGCAGGCGCTCGGGCGCGTACCGCTCGACGTCGACGCGATGTCGATCGACCTGCTGTCGATCTCGGCGCACAAGATCCACGGCCCGAAGGGCGTGGGCGCACTCTACGTGCGCGGTCGGCCGGACACGGTGCAGGTCGAGGCGCTCGTCGACGGCGGCGGGCAGGAACGGGGCCTGCGGCCGGGAACGCTCAACGTGCCGGGAATCGTCGGCCTGGGCCTCGCGTGCGAGCTCGCCGTGCAGTCGATGAACGCCGACAACGAGCGCATCGCCGCGCTGCGCGACCGGCTGCGAGACCGGCTGCTCGAATCGATCGACGGCGTGACGGTGAACGGCCCGGCGCGGCAGCGGCTCGCCGCGAACCTGAACGTCACCATCGAGGGCGTCGACGCCGACGCGCTGCTGCTGGGGCTGCCGGAGCTCGCGCTGTCGGCCGGCGCCGCGTGTTCGTCGTCGCAGGCGAAGCCCTCGCACGTGCTCGAGGCGATCGGCGCCACGCAACCGGGTGCAGCGGCGGTGCTGCGCTTCGGGCTCGGGCGGGGAAACACGGCCGACGAGATCGAACGCGCCGCGTCGTGCGTCATCGAGCGCGTGCGGCGCCTGCGCAGCGGTCGCACGAGCGGGCACGTCGCACTCGCTTGATACAGAGCAAGAACGACGCGCGCGATGCTTGCAAGGACGCGCGCGCTGTGTACCATCGTCCGGACGCCCGGCGGCGCGCCGCGCTGCCGTTCGGGTGCATCTTCCAATCCCCTGAGTAAAGGGCCTCGATGCTGGCCGGCTGTACGCCCTGGCCCGAGTCGCTCGCTGCCCGCTGGCGCGCGCTCGGCTATTGGGAAGACATCACGCTGTGGGAAATGCTCGAGCAGAGCGCCGTGCGTTTCCCGGGCCACACCGCGATCGCATACGGCGAGCGGCGCATCTCGTATCGCGAGCTCCTCGCGTGCAGCGAGACGCTCGCGCGCCGCTTCGCCGCCCTCGGACTGCGCCCGCTCGACCGCGTCGTCGTGCAGCTGCCCAACGTTCCCGACTTCGTCATCGCGTTCTTCGCGCTCGTGCGGGCCGGCGTCGTTCCGGTGCTCGCCCTGCCGGCGCATCGGCACACCGAGCTGTCGCACTTCGTTCGGCACGCAAAGGCACGCGCGCTGTTCGTGCCCGACCTCGTGCGCGGCTTCGACTACCGGCCGCTCGCCGAGGAGCTGCGCGGCGAATGCGAAACGCTCGAGCACGTCTTCGTCGCCGGGGACGCGCTCGACGGGCAGATCGCGCTCGCTTCGCTGCAGTCCGACGACCCCGCGCCGGCAAGCGAGCGGCCGCTGCCGACCATCGATCCGTCGGAGGTCGCGCTGATGCTGCTCTCGGGCGGCACGACGGCGCTTCCCAAGCTCATTCCGCGCACGCACAACGACTACCTGCTCAACGCGAAGGCCTGCGGCCGCGTGGCGCAGATCGACGCATCGAGCGTGATGCTCGTCGTGCTGCCGCTCGGCCACAACTACAACCTCGCGAGCCCCGGCATCCTCGCCTGCCTGGCGGCAGGCGCAACCGTCGTGCTGTCCGCCGGCCACGACGCCGAGACGGTGTTTGCGCTCGTCGAACGCCATCGCGTCACGATTCTCCCGGCCGCCGTCCCGCTCGTCACGCAGTGGCTGAACTCGCCGGTCGCGGCGCGCCACGACCTCTCGTCGCTGCGCGTCGTGCAGAACGGAGGCGCACGGCTCGCGCCCGAGCTGCGCCGGCGCGTGCGCGAGCAATGGGGCTGCGTGCCGCAGGAGATCTACGGAACCGCCGAGGGACTCATCAACATCGTGCCGCTCGACGCTTCGGACGAGCGGATGATGGAAAGCTCGGGTACGCCGGTCTGCGAGCACGACGAACTGCGCGTCGTCGACGCGGACGGCAACGAGGTGGCCGACGGCGAGCCGGGCGAGTTGCTCACGCGCGGCCCCTACACCATCCTCGGCTACTACGACGCGCCGCAGACCAACGCCACCGCGTTCACCGCCGACGGCTTCTACCGGATGGGCGACGTCGTGCGCAAGCAGGGACGGTACCTGTACACCGAAGGCCGCAAGAAGGACCTGATCAACCGCGGCGGCGAGAAGATCAGCTGCGACGAAGTCGAGAACCTGATCCTCGCGCATCCGGCGGTGCTCGGTTGCTGCGTCGTCGGCATGCCCGACCCGGTCTTCGGCGAGAAGGCCTGCGCCTTCGTCGTGCTCCGACCGGGCGCCGCGCTCGATTTGCCGCAGCTGTCGAAGTTCCTGCTCGAGCAGCGCATCGCCAGGTTCAAGCTACCCGAGCGCCTCGAGCTGCTCGAGCAGTTCCCGATCAGCGCCGCAGGAAAGATCCTGCGGCGCGACCTCCGCGAAAGAATCGCCGAGACGCTCGCACGCGAAGCGCGAGACGAGGCACAACCCGGAACCCTGTGATGGCCGAGACCGCAACCCTGAACCGCCTGTTCGAGCCCGCTTCCTGGGGCAAGCTGAAGAGCCGCAACCGCATCAAGTACGGATCGTGCTGCGTCTCGAACTACAACAACCGCGACGGCACGATCACCATCCGCGAGCTCGGCCGCACGCAGGTCATCGCCAAGACCGGCTGCGGCATCATCACGAACCAGGGCGCCTATCCCGATCCGCTCGGCGAGGGCAAGGCGTACTTCCGGCAGACCGCGATCCACGACGACAAGTTCCTGCCGGAGTTCGAGAAGATCGCCGGCTACATCCGCGACGCCGGCGCGATCTCGATCCAGCAGATCCTGCACGCCGGGCGCTACGGCGGCATCGACCTCGGCTACTGCCTGCAGCCTTCGATCGTTCCGCAGACGCTGCCGCACTTCCGCCCGCCGCGCGAGATCACGAAGGAGCAGATCAAGGTCACGATCCAGCAGCACGCCGACGCCGCGAAGCGCGCGCTGAAGGCCGGCTTCGACGGCACCGAGGTCACCAGCTTCATGGGCTACCTGCTGGCGACCTTCAACTCGAAGTTCACCAACCGGCGCACCGACGAGTACGGCGGCTCGGTGCGCAACCGCGGCCGCTTCATGTGCGAGCTGATCGACGCGATCAAGCAGGTGCAGGGCGACGCGCCGCTGGTCGTGCGGCTGAACGGCAACGAGCTGATGGACCGCTGGGGCGGCAACACCGAAGACGAGTGCTTCGAACTGATGGCGCTGGCCGCCGAGCACGGCGTCGACATGATCAGCGTCACGGTCGGCTGGCAGGAAGCGCCCGAGTCGTCGATCGGCCGCGACGTTCCGCCCGGCCACTGGAGGCGGCTCGCCGCGCGTGCCAAGAAGCTCCTGCCCGACACGCCGATCGCCTTCGGCAACCGGCTGCCCGATCCGGCGATGGCCA
>JBIQJM010000213.1:0-2230 GCA_044507525.1 Burkholderiales bacterium | reverse complement strand
ACGAACCTCGACCGCATGTGGAACTACGCCGCCGGCGTGCACCACTGGGCGCCGCGCAAGCCGCTGCACGGACTGTCGCTGGTACCGCCCCGCTCGGCGCTGTGGCTCGACTGGCGCGGACGGCGCATCGGCCCGATGCCGCTGGTGAGCGGCTACGACACGCACGACCTCGTCGAGCAGGTCTGCGCGCAGGAGCGCGCGTACTCGTGGCAGGTGCTCAACGAGCGCATCGCGCGCAAGGAGCTCGCGGTGTCGGGCGCCGAGTTCAACCCTTCGCTGCGGCAACGCAGCGTCGCCCGCTTCGCGCGCGATTCGCTGCTCGGCAACCGCTGGCTCGTCGAGCAGTTGAAGCGCAACTGCGAGGACGTGGTGACGGCCGATTCCGTCGAGGCACTCGTGGCGCGGATGAACGAGCTGCAGGGCGACGGCTCGGTCGAGCTCGACGCGGTGCGCGAGGCGGTCGCCGCCTACGACGCGCAGGTGGCGCGCGGCACGCTGCACAACGACGAGCAGTTGCGCCGCATCGAGCACCTGCGCAACTGGCGCGCGGACCGGCTGCGCACCTGCCGCTTCCAGCGCATCGACGACGCGCGGGCGCGCCCGCTGATCGCGATCCGCGAGTTCGTGATCAGCCGCAAGAGCCTGGGCGGCATGCAGACCGATCTCTCGTGCCGCGTGCTCGACGCCGCCGGCGTGCCGATTCCGGGGCTGTATGCGGCCGGCGAAGCGGCGGGCTTCGGCGGCGGCGGAATGCACGGGATGCGCGCGCTGGAAGGCAGCTTCCTCGGCGGCTGCATCCACGGCGCACGGCGCGCGGCACGCGCGATCGTCGGCTGAAGCCGGCGCGAACCACCCCGGGAGAGCATCGAACGATGAAGAAGACCGCCGCCTGGCTCGCCGTGCACGCGCTCGGCCAGCTCGGCATCCGCTTCACCTTCGGCATTCCCGGCGTGCACAACACCGAGCTGTACGACGAACTGAACAGCGCCGGCTCGCCCGAACCGGTGCTCGTCACGCACGAAGGCGGGGCCTCGTTCATGGCCGACGCGGTGAGCCGCGCCGCCGACGACACGATCGGCGCGCTGATGATCGTGCCGGCCGCCGGGCTGACGCACGCCGCGAGCGGCATCGCCGAAGCCCTGGTCGACGGCATCCCGATGCTCGTGCTGACCGGCGGCATTCGCACCGACACCGCCGACCGCTTCAAGCTGCACGAGATCGACCAGCTCGCAATCGCCGCGCCGATCACGAAGGCCGCCTTCCGCGTGATGCGGCACGAGGACGTCGTGCCGACCCTCTTCGAGGCGTACCGGATCGCCACCAGCGGCATGCCGGGGCCGGTGCTCGTCGAGATCCCGGTGAATCTGCAGCTCTTCCCCGGCGAGGCCGGCACGCTGCCGACCTGGTCGGCTCCGGAAGCGCCGGCGTTGCCGGATCCGGCGCGCATCCGCGAGGCGGCCGACGTGCTGCTCGGCGCGACGCATCCGGGCCTGTTCGTCGGTTGGGGCGCGCGCAACGCGATCGACGAGCTCGCCGACATCGCCGAACGGTTGCAGGCGCCGGTGGCGACGACGCTGCAGGGGCTCGCGTCCTTCCCGGCCGAGCACCCGCTGCACGCGGGCTTCGGCTTCAGCGCCTCGGCGGTGCCCGCCGCGCGCAACGCGTTCCGCGACTGCGACGCGATGCTCGCCGTCGGCACGCGCTTCAGCGAGATCCCCACCGGCAGCTTCTCCGCGAAGGTGCCCGCCGCGCTCGTGCACGTCGACATCGATCCTGCGGTCTTCGACGCGAACCACCCGGCGCGCGTGGCGCTCGCCGGCGACGCGAAGGCCGTGCTCGGCGCGCTCGCCGCCGAATTGCGCAGCCGCGCGGCGAAGCCGGTCGACGAGGCGTTGCGGGCGCGCATCGCCCGCGACAAGCAGGCCTATCGCGACGAATGGCTGCGCCACGACAGCGGAGAACGAATCAACCCGATCCGCTTCTACGACGAACTGCGCCTGCGCATGCCCGACGATGCGATCACGGTGCTCGACGACGGCAACCACACCTACCTGACCGCCGAGCTCTTTCCGATCCGTCGCGGCGGACGGCTGCTCGTACCGACCGACTTCAACGCGATGGGTTACGCGGTGCCGGCAGCGATCGGCGCGAAACTCGCGCAGCGTGCGAAGGAGGTGTTCGCCATCGTCGGCGACGGCTGCTTCATGATGACCTGCATGGAGATCGTCAC
>JBIQJM010000212.1:0-2230 GCA_044507525.1 Burkholderiales bacterium | reverse complement strand
CTGCGCGTGAGCCGGTTGAACAGCGTCGACTTGCCGACGTTCGGCCGGCCGACGATCGCGACGACGGGAAGCAGCGACATTTCAGCGCCCGGAGAAAGCGGGGAAACCGGAGGCCGACCGTGATCGCCGCGGCAATCGTGCTCCGACCCCGGCTGCTCCCGGTCTGTCCGGTCCCTTCCGAGGGAGGTCAGTCGACGCGGAACGCATAGAGTCCGCCGGCGCTCGTCTGCACGACGGCCAGGCCGCCCGCCGCGACGGGCGCGGAGACGATGCGCGAACCGTCGGTCGTCATGCGGGCGGCAACTGCGCCGTCGTCGCGCTGCAGGACGTGCACGAGCCCGCCCTGGTCGCCCAGGACGACGAAGCGCGGCAGCAGCAGCGGCGCGGCGAGCTCGCGGCGATGCAGCCCTTCCTGGCGCCACACGCTCTGGCCGCGACGCGAGAAGGCGTGCACGTGGCCGCCGTCGTCGGGCGAGACGACGATCTCCTCGTCCATGTCGAAGCCCGACGGCGACGAGAACTCGCGTCCCCACAGCGCACGTCCGTTCGTCGAATCGAAGCAGCCGACGCGTCCCTGGAACGTGGCGGCGCAGACCTGGCGCCCGCCCACCAGCGGCATGCCGACGACGTCGGCGATGCGCTCGATCTCGTTGGCGCCGCGCGGGATCGCCGCCGCCGCCTCCCAGCTCAACGCGCCGCTGTCGAGCGTGAGCGCGACCAGCCGACCGCCGGGCAGGCCGACATAGGCCCTGCTCGAGTCGATCGCGATCGCGGACGTCTGTCGCAGGACCAGCGGCGGGCTCTGTCGATGGAAGGTCCAGCGGCGCTTGCCGCTGTCGAGCTCGAAGGCCGCGACGCGGTTGTCGCTGGTGCGCACGATCGCCAGGCCCAGCGCCACGCTCGGCACCGTGACCACCTCGGCGCCGGCGGGCGACGACCAGCGCCGGTTGCCGGCCCCGTCGAGCGCGATCAGGGAGCCGTCGCGAGCGGCGACGACGACGGTTTCGCCGTCGCTGCCGGCGCCCGCGATCAGCGGCTGCTCGAGCTTCACCCGCCAGCGCACGGCGCCGGTGGCGGGGTCCAGACGCACCACCGTGCCGTCGCGCGACGCCGCCCACAGGCTGTCGCCGGCGAGCACCGGCTGGAAGTTCACGCCGGAAGCGCCCAGCGACATCGACCAGGCGAGCGCCGCGGTGGCCGGTGCCGTGATCGGCGGCGGATCGGGGATCTTCGGCCGCGACGAAGACCACGGCCACCAGGCGCAGCCACCGAGCGCGATCGCCAGCGCCACGACCGCGGCGCGACGTGCCGGCGCGAGAACCGCCGAGCGCGCGCTCATGCGGGGGCTCCGTCCAGCGCGTCGCGCTTCAGGCGAACGACGCCGCGCAACGCCGCGTTCGGCCCGAGCGCAGCGAGTGCGCGGTCGTAGGCCGCACGCGCGTCGTCGTGCCGGCCGGCTGCGCTCAGCAGGTCGCCGCGCCGGTCCTCGTACAGCGCGAGGAAGGCGCCCGGCGACTCGACGTCGAGCGTCTTCAGCCCCTCGTCGTAGGCGCCCTCGTCGAGCAGGATCGACGCGAGCCGCAGTCGGGCCGTGTGCCGAAAACTCTCGTCGGCGGCATTCGCGATCGCCCACTGCAGCGGAATCTTCGCCGACTTCGGATCGCCCGCCTCGACGTACGCCCCGGCAGCGACCAGCGCCGCCATCGGACCGTAGACCGTCTTGCCGTATCCGTCGAACAGCTGTCCGGCCACCGCCCGTACGCGCTCGACGTTGCCCGCGGTCGCAGCCTCGCGCAGCGTCTCGTAGATCGCGGCGGCCTGCACCGACTGGCGCTCCTGGTACCAGCCCCAGGCGCGCCAGCCGGCAATCGACAGCGCGATCACGGTGATCAGGGTGACGATGAAATTGCCGTAGCGATTCCAGAACGCCTTGAGGTTCTCGAGCTGTTCCTGCTCTTCGAGGTTATAGGCCATGGCCGGTCCGTGTCCTGTCAATCTTCATCGGTGATCGCGTCGAGCACGCGGTCGACGACGCGATCGAACGCCACGCGCTCCTGGCGTGCGCCGGTGGTGTCGCCGCGGCCGGATTCGCCGGCCCCGGCGCGAAGCCATTTCAGCGATGCCTCGCCCTGGGCGAGTTCATCGACGCCGAGGATCAAGGCGAACTGCGCGCCGCTCGCGTCGGCGCGACGGAACTGCGACTTGAAGCTGCCGCCGCCGCAATGCAGGA
>JBIQJM010000211.1:0-2231 GCA_044507525.1 Burkholderiales bacterium | reverse complement strand
ATCTCGGGCCGACGCTGATCGAGCACGTCACCTATCGCGTCGGCGCGCATTCGACCTCCGACGATCCGTCGGCATACCGGCCGAAGGCCGAATCCGACGCCTGGCCGCTCGGCGATCCCGTCATCCGGCTGAAGAACCACCTGATGCTGCGCGGCGCGTGGAGCGAGGACAAGCACAGGGAACTCGAGGAGCGCGTGCTCGCCGAGGTCGTCGCCGCGCAGCGCGAAGCCGAGCGGCACGGCACGCTGCACGCCGGCGGCAAGCCGTCGGTGCGCGACATGTTCGAAGGCGTCTACGAGACGATGCCGGCGCACCTGCGCCGCCAGCGACAGCAGGCAGGGTTCTGAACATGGCCCGCATGACGATGATCGAGGCGCTGCGCGACGCGCTCGACGTGTCGATGGGGCGCGACGACCGCGTCGTCGTGTTCGGCGAGGACGTCGGCTATTTCGGCGGCGTGTTCCGCGTCACCGCCGGCCTGCAGCAGAAGTACGGCCACGACCGCTGCTTCGATACGCCGATCAACGAATCGGGCATCGTCGGCACCGCGATCGGCATGGCGGCCTACGGCCTGCGGCCGTGCATCGAGGTGCAGTTCGCCGACTACGTCTATCCCGCCTACGACCAGATCGTCTCCGAGGCGGCGCGGCTGCGCTATCGGTCCGGCGGCGAGTTCACCGTCCCGATGGTGCTGCGCATGCCGACCGGCGGCGGCATCTTCGGCGGACAGACGCACAGCCAGAGCCCGGAGGCGCTGTTCACGCACGTCGCCGGACTGAAGACGGTCGTCCCGTCGAATCCGCTCGACGCGAAGGGGCTGCTCATCGCGTCGATCGAGGATCCCGACCCGGTGATCTTCCTCGAGCCGAAGCGGCTGTACAACGGTCCCTTCGACGGCTATCCCGATCGGCCGGTGACGCCGTGGTCGAAGCATCCGCTCGGCGAGGTCCCGACCGGGCACTACACGGTCCCGCTCGGCCAGGCGGCGCTGCGGCGCTCGGGCGAGGCGATCACCGTGCTCGCGTACGGGTCGATGGTGCACGTTGCGCTCGCCGCCGCGGAAGCCACCGGCATCGACGCCGAGGTGATCGACCTGCGCACGCTGGTGCCGCTCGATCTCGACACCATCGTCGCGTCGGTGCACAAGACCGGCCGCTGCGTCGTCGTGCACGAGGCGACGCTCACCTCGGGCTTCGGCGCGGAACTCGTGGCGCTCGTCCAGGAACATTGCTTCCATCGGCTCGAGACGCCGATCCGCCGCGTCGCCGGCTGGGACACCCCCTACCCGCACGCGCACGAATGGGAGTACTTCCCGGGGCCGGCGCGCGTGGGCCGTGCGCTGGCCGAGGCGCTGGAGGACTGAATGCCCGAGCGTGCGATCCGGCTGCCCGACGTCGGCGAAGGCGTTGCCGAGGCGGAACTCGTCGAGTGGCTGGTGAAGCTCGGCGACCGCGTGCAGGAAGACCAGTCGCTGGCCATCGTGATGACCGACAAGGCGAGCGTCGAGGTGCCGTCGACGGTCGCGGGCGAGGTCGTCTGGCTCGCCGTCGAACCCGGCGAGAGCATCGCCGTCGGCAGCGACCTGGTCCGGTTGAAGGTCGACGGCGAAAGCGGCACCGAACCCGAGGCGGACGTTCCGCCCGCGGCCCCTGCACAGCCGGCCGAGGGCATGCGTCAGCGTGCAGCGTCCTCGGCGATGTCCGCGCCGCCGTCGACCGGCGCGCCCGCGTCCTCCCGGGCTGCGCAGGCCGCGCCGGCCGACGATGCGCGCGCGCGCGGCGACGCGCGTGAGGCCGACGGGAGCGCGGCACAACGCGAGGCGGCCGCCGCGCTGCGCGACGCGAAGGCCGGTGCGCTGCGCGACGCGAAGGCCGGTGCGCGCGCTGCGCTCGAAGCGCACGAACCCGCCGGAGCGCCGGGCGCCCGCCTGCGACCGGGCGCCTCGCCGGTGCTGCCGCGCGCGCGCGGCGACAAGCCGATCGCCTCGCCCGCGGTGCGCGCGCGTGCGCGCGAAGCCGGGATCGACCTGCGGCGCGTCGCCGGCAGCGGACCGGCCGGCCGCATCACGCACGAGGACCTCGACCGGCTCTTCGAACGCGGCCCGCAGGCGCCGGCCGCCGCTGCCGCGCTGGTCCCCGACGAGAGCGTCGAGGAGATCAAGATCGTCGGCCTGCGTCGGCGCATCGCCGAGAAGATGCGCATCGCGCACGAGCGCATCGCCGACATGACCT
>JBIQJM010000210.1:0-2244 GCA_044507525.1 Burkholderiales bacterium | reverse complement strand
GGCGGCGCGGCGACGGCATATGGATATGCGATGCGCGCGAAGCGGGTGCGTGCGGCGGCGGCCGTTGCCAGACTCCGGGAAAGGCGCGCGCGACTCCTCGCCGATCGTGCAGGTGCGCCTTCCGGATCCTCCGCTTCGTACCGAGATCGAGAACCGCCACGATGAAGATCCTGCATCTCGCGCTCGCGCTGTGCGCGATGACGCTCGTGTCGACCTCCCACGCACAGGTGCCGATGCAGCACTGGCAGGGACTGGCGATCGGCGCGATCACTTCCGCCGAGAAGGGAACCGTGCGCGACATGGTGCGCGCCGGTCACTACTACCGCACCGGCTTCGGCGTGCACCGCGACTGGACGCAGGCGGTGCGCTGGTACACGCAGGCCGCGCGCGCGGGCGACGCGAACGCCGCGTACTGGGCCGGGAAGCTCTACCTGGAACGCCAGCGCTACGGCGAAGCGCGCGAGTGGTTCGCGCGCGCGGTCGCGCTGAGCCTGGAGCAGGTCCAGGCGAGCTGGGAGCTCGGGCAGCTCTACCTGCACGGCCTCGGCGTCGAGCAGGACACCGATCGCGCCGCGGCGCACCTGTTCAACGCGGCGGCGTTCGGCCACCCGCAGGCGCAGTACGAACTGGCGCAACTGATGCTCCAGCGGGGCAACCAGGCTTCGGCCGCGCACTGGCTGTGGCAGGCGGCCGAGCAGCAGCACGAGGCCGCGACGCGACGCGTGCAGGCCTGCGCGCTGCCCGCGGCCGAACAGGACGCGGTGCCGAAGCTCGCGGAGTGCCTCGACGCGCGACACGGCTGAGGCCGCGCGCCGTTCGCGCGCTCATCCGAGCGTCGTGAACAGGTGTCCCATCCGGGCCTGCTTCGTTCGCAGGTAGCGCAGGTTCGCGGCGTCGACTCCCGCCTCGATCCCGATGCGCTCGACCACGTCGACCCCGGCGGCGCGCAGGGCGCCGACCTTGGCCGGGCTGTTGCTCATCAGCCGCAGCGAGCGTACGCCGAGATGCGCGAGCATCGGCCGGCAGAGCGCGTATTCGCGCAGGTCGGCGGCAAAGCCGAGCGCGCGGTTCGCCTCGACGGTATCGGCGCCACGGTCCTGCAGGCGGTAGGCGCGGATCTTGTTGAGCAGGCCGATGCCGCGCCCTTCCTGGCGCAGGTAGAGCACGACGCCCCGCCCTTCGGCAGCGATGCGCTGCATCGCCTCGCGCAACTGGGCGCCGCAGTCGCAGCGGCGGCTGAAGAGCGCATCCCCGGTCAGGCATTCGGAGTGGACGCGCGCGAGAACGGGCGCGTCCCCCGCGAGATCGCCGAGCGCCAGCGCGAGGTGCTCGGTGCCTACGTCGGCGTCGGCGAAACCATGCAGCCGGAAGCTCGCCCACGGCGTGGGCAGCTCGCAGGAGCCGACGTGCTCCAGGCGCCGACCGGAGCGATCGGCGACTTCCGGATCGATGACGGATTCGTTCATGGGCTTCGTCCTTCGCGACGACGGCGCGGGTATCGCGCCGCGAGGCGCGCGCGTCGCCGCGCCGCTCAACCGAACAGCTTGTTCGCGACCTCGGCGATCGTCCTGCCCTGGTAGCGCGCCCCGGCGAGTTCGGTCTCCGACGGCTGGCGCGCACCGTCGCCGCCGGCGATCGTCGTCGCACCGTACGGACTGCCGCCGACGACCTCGTCGATCTTCATCTGGCCCTGGAAGCTGTACGGCAGGCCGACGGTGATCATCCCGAAGTGCATCAGGTTGGTCAGGATCGAGAACAGCGTGGCCTCCTGGCCGCCGTGCTGCGTGGCCGTCGACGTGAACGCGCCGCCGACCTTGCCGTTGAGCGCACCGCGCGCCCACAGGCCGCCCGCCTGGTCGAGGAAGTTCGCCATCTGCGACGACATGCGGCCGAAGCGCGTACCGGTGCCGACGACGATCGCGTCGTAGTCGGCGAGCTGCTCGACCTTGGCGACGGGCGCCTCCTGGTCGAGCTTGTAGTGCGAAGCCCGCGCCACCTCGGGCGGCACGAGTTCGGGCACGCGCATGACGTCGACCTTCGCGCCGGCTTCCCGCGCGCCCTCGGCGACGGCGTGGGCCATCTGTTCGATGTGGCCATAGGACGAGTAGTAGAGAACCAGAACCTTTGCCATTCGTTGCTCCTGTCGCATGGTGGAACCCGGGTCACGCTCTGCGGCGAGCGTCGGGTGTCTGATGGAAGCGTCTTCGGACAGGATAGGGACGGAACGATTCAGGGACTAGACGG
>JBIQJM010000209.1:0-2265 GCA_044507525.1 Burkholderiales bacterium | reverse complement strand
GCGCGAGCACCGAGGACGGGAGGCGGGCAGTCGTCACGTCAACCGAGCTCCTCCTCGAAGCCGCCGGCGATCAGCGCGCGCAGCGCCTCGACGGCGTCGGCCTCGTCGGGCCCTTCGGCCTCGATGACGAGCGTGCTGTCCTTCGCGGCGGCCAGCATCATCACGCCCATGATGCTTTTCGCATTCACGCGACGCGTTCCCTTGGCGAGCCAGACCTCCGAGCGATAGCGCGACGCGGTCGCCGTCAGCCGTGCCGACGGACGCGCGTGCAGCCCGAGCCGGTTCACCACCACGACCTCCGCGCGCATCATCGCGGTTCGCGCCGTCGCTCCGCGCCGGGCGCGTCGTCGTCGACGTCCACCGCGCGGATCGAACGATGACCGCTGTCCAGCAGCAACCCGACGAGCTCGTCGACCGGCATGCGCCGGTTCTGGATCGCCTTCAGCAGCATCGGCAGGTTCGTGCCGGCGACGACGCGCACGCGGTGGGGCACCGCCAGCCGGGCGGCGACGCGCGACGGCGTCGCGCCGTACACGTCGGTGAGCACGACGGCACCGCTGCCGTCGTTGATGCGCGCGAGCAGCTCGCGCCCGGCGCCGAGCGCGTTGTCGGGATTCTCGTCGGGGACGACGTCGAGCGCCGCCAGCTGCGGCGGCAGGCGGCCGAAGACGTGCCGCGTGCACCGGATGAGCGCGGTGCCCAGGGGCTCGTGCGAGACGACGAGGATGCCGATCATGTACCCGTCGTCGCCGGTCGCTGCGCGAGCGCCGCCTCGAGCTTGTCGACGAAGAGCCGCGCGACGTCGAAGCCCATCTGCTGACGGATCTCCTGGAAGCAGGTCGGGCTGGTGACGTTGATCTCGGTGACGTAGTCGCCGATGAGGTCGAGTCCGACGAGCAGCAGCCCGCGCGCGGCGAGCGTCGGCGCGAGCGCCTCGCCGACCTCGCGATCGCGCGCCGACAGCGCCCGCGCGACGCCGGTGCCGCCGGCGGCGAGGTTGCCGCGGAACTCGCCGGTCTTCGGGATGCGCGCGAGGCTGTACGGCACGACCTCGCCGCCGATCAGCAGGATGCGCTTGTCGCCTTCGCGGATCTCGGGGATGAAGCGCTGCGCCATCACGCTGCGCGCGCCGAAGAGGTTCAGCGCCTCGATGATCACCGACAGGTTGGGGTCGCCGCGCTTGGCGCGGAAGATCGACGTGCCGCCCATGCCGTCGAGCAGCTTGAACACCGCCTCGTCGTGCTCCTCGACGAAGGCGCGCAGTTCGTCGGCCGAGCGCGTGACGAGCGTGGGCGCCGCGAACTCGGGGAACTCGGCCACCGAGAGCTTCTCGTTGTGGTCGCGGATCGCCCGCGGGTCGTTGAAGACGCGGCCGCCCTCGCGCACCGCCTGCTCGAGCAGGTACGTCGAGTAGACGTACTCCATGTCGAAGGGCGGATCCTTGCGCATCAGCACCGCGTCGAAGGCGGCGACCGGCTCGCGGACCGGCGAGCCCTGCGCATACCACGGCGCGCCGCTGCCGGTGGTGTCGGTGATCCGCAGCGGCGTGGCGACGACCATCGCGCGTTCCTTCGCGTACGACAGCTGGTGCTGCTCGCAGACGAAGAGCTCGTGCCCGCGCGACTGCGCCTCGACCATCATCGCGTAGGTCGTGTCCTTGTACGTCTTGATCTGCGGCAGCGGATCGAGGATCACCAGCACGCGCATCGCTCGTTTCTCCTTATCCGTACAGCGACGGATCGGGGTCGGTCTGCTCGAGCTCGATCGACGCGGCGAGCAGCGCGAGTCGGGCGACGACCCCATAGACATAGAAGCGGTTCGCCGCATGCTCGATCGCCTCGGCGCGCTCGGGCATGTGGCAGCTCGCCGCGAAGGGCAGCGGCACGAAGTGCATTCCCGGCGCGTTCAGGTTCTCGTCGGGCCCGCGCTGCGTGTGCACGCGATAGAAGCCGCCGACGACGTAGCGGTCGATCGTGTAGACGACGGGTTCGGCGACGCCGCCGTCGACCATCTCCACCGTGTGCACGCCTTCCTGCACGACGACCTCGTCGATCCCGCGTCCGTTCACGCCGGCGGCCATCGCCTCGCGCTGCGACGGGCTCGCGCGGCGCAGCTGCGCCGCGTCGTGCACGGGGGTCACGCCGATGCCGCAGGTACCGGCGTTCGACTTCACGACGGCGAAGGGCCGCTCCTCGACGCCGTGCTCGCGATAGCGCGCGCGCGACTGGCGAAGGATCCGGTCGACCGCCGCGGCGACGCGGTCGA
>JBIQJM010000080.1:0-15042 GCA_044507525.1 Burkholderiales bacterium | reverse complement strand
CCCGGAATATCCGCTGCGTCATGGCGGAGAGGTAGCGGTCGTCGCCCTTGCGCCTCAGCGCTTCCGGAGCCAGCGCCTTCGGCAGGTGAGCCTCCAGGGCCTCGTCCGATTCGAAACGCCTGCGAACCGTGTCGTAGATCTCGCGATAGTCGATAGCCATGCCCGTCGCAACCGGAAGGAGCGCAAGGAAAAGTTCCTGCGCGTCACTGTCGCACCCGGAACGGGAGATGACAAATCAGCGTACGCGATAGCGCTCCACCGTCTTCTCGTTCAGCACCACCCCCAGCCCCGGCCCCGACGGGACGTCGATCTTGCCGCCCTGCGCCACCAGCGGCGGATCGGTGAGCTCGAAGCGGATCGGATCGAAGGCCACCGGGTATTCGCACATCCGGTAGTTGTCGATCGCGGCGAGCACCTGCAGCATCGCCGCGAAGCGGATCGCCGGCCCGAAGAAGTGCGGAATGCAGGGAACGTCCCACGCGCTCGCCAGGTGGGCGATCCGCACGACCTCCGAGATGCCCTGGCGAAGATCCGGCTGCACGATGTCGGCCGCGCCGGCGAGCAGGATGTCCCGCGTGTCGTAGCGATTGAAGATCTCGTGCTCGCCCATGGCGATCGGCGTATCGACGCTCGCGGCGAGCTGCGCGTATCCCGTCAGGTCGAAGGGAGGCAGCGGCTCCTCGAGCCAGTGCAGCTCGTAGCGCTCTAGCCGGCGTGCGTTCTGCACGGCGTGCGCCCGGTTCCAGCCCGAGTTGACGTCCGCCATCAGCTTGCACCGGGCGCGCGCGGGCAGCGCGCGCCGCGCCTCGGCGACGATCGCGTCGTCCTGCGCCTCGGGAAATCCCACCCGGATCTTCACGCCGGCGAAGCCCGCTTCGAAGGCCTTGCCCACCTCCTCGGCGATGTCTCCCGGACCCAGGTGCCCGAGGCTCGCGTAGAGATCGATCCCGGTGCGCCGCGTGCCGAGCAGGCGATGGACGGGTTGGCCCGCGACCTTGCCGAGAATGTCCCACAGCGCGGTGTCGATCGCGCCGAGCACGTAGGACTCGAGACTGCGGTAGCGGCCGAGCGTGTCGAGCACGCGGAACATGTCGGCGTTGCGGGCGCCGATGTCGAGCGGATCCTTCCCCACGAGCAGCGGGCGAAAGGTGTCGTGCACGAGCGGCACGCAGGCCATGTCGCCGGCCGGCGGGCCGTCGACGTCGGCCAGGCCGACGACCCCTTCGTCCGTGTAGACGCGCACCAGGATGATCCGCCGCTCGGTGAGCTCCATGTGGGCGAAGCGGATCGGTCGGTCGTACCGGCTCGCCAGGACGGTTGCCGTGACGTCGGTGATCTTCATCGTGCCGTCTCCCCGGCGGCGGTGCGAACCGCCATCGCCGCATCCAGCATCGCGTCGTAGTCCGCGACCACCTGCTCGGGAATCCGGACGCGCTCCGCGATGCGATCGAAATCCTTGAAGCCGGAACCGGTGACCACGCAGACGACGCGCTCCTCGGGGTGCACCTCGCCGCTGCGGATCATCCGGCGAACGCCGGCGACCGCGACCGCTCCGCTCGGCTCGATGAACAGTCCCTCGCGAGCCAGCATCTGCATCGCCTCGACCGTCTCGTCGTCGGGCACCCCGACGACGCTGCCGCCGGATTCGCGCACGGCCTCGAGCGCCCGGTTGCCGAGCAGCCCCGGGTCCGCTCCGGCGAGCGCGCCGGCGATCGTCGGGCCCTTCTCGATCGGCGCAACCGAGCGCTCGCCGGCGCGGAAGGCCCGCTCGATCGGGTTGCAGGCACTCGCCTGGACGGCGCTCATCTTCGGGCGACCGCGCGTCCAGCCGAGCCGCTCGAGCTCCTTGAATCCCTTCCAGTCCTTGACCACCGACATGCCGCCGTTGGCCGGATGGATCACGCGGTCGGGGACGGTCCAGTCGAGCTGCCGCGCGATCTCGTAGGCGTACGACTTCTTGCCTTCGTAGCGGAACGGATTGTCGGTCCCGCAGTCGTACCAACGGACCGCGCCGCTGTGGATGAGCCG
The DNA here is from genome assembly GCA_044507525.1 of Burkholderiales bacterium. GTDB lineage: Bacteria > Pseudomonadota > Gammaproteobacteria > Burkholderiales > Burkholderiaceae_E > Zeimonas. The sequence goes on along the minus strand of JBIQJM010000080.1, from coordinate 13,014 downwards.
GCGATACATCGCGTTGATCTGCGAGTAGTGCCCGCGCACGCGGATCAGGTGCGCGCCGAAGAACAGCGCCTGCGTGAGCTTCGGGATCGGCGTGTCCTCGGGACAGAACACGACGCAGCCGAGACCTGCGCGCGCTGCATAGGCGGCGGCCGAGCTCGCCTTGTTTCCCGTCGAGTCGCAGGACAGCACCCGATAGCCGAACTCGACCGCCTTGGTCGCCGAGACGGTGATCGAACGATCCTTGAGCGAACCCGTCGGATTGGTCGCGTCGGACTTCACCCAGAGTTCGCGCACGCCGGCCCATTGCGCCAGGCGATCGCAACGGAGCATCGGCGTATCGCCTTCGCCCAGGCTCACGATCGCCCGCTCGTCGAGAACGGGCATGAGCTCGCGCCAGCGCCACAACCCGACCGGGCGGGCGGCGATCGAATCGCGATCGACCTCCGCGCGGATGCGCGCGTAGTCGTACTCCGCCTCGAGCAGGTTCTCGCACCTGGGGCACAGCAGGAGGTCGAGGTCGGGTGCGTAACGTTCCCTGCATCCGACGCAGGTGAAGCCGATGAAATGGTGCATGACGAGACGCCGATCTCCTGTCGCTGGTTTGCTCAACGGCGTGCCATCGCCATCCGCCGGCCGGCGAACAGGATCGGCACGAGAAGCACGAGCGTGGCGACGATCACGAGCGTCGAGACCGCCGGCAACACCGGCGCGATCTCGTACTGGATCGAATCCCACACCTTGACCGGCAGCGTCTTGCTGCCGATCCCGCTGATGAAGAGCGTCACGACCACCTCGTCCATCGACAGGTTGAACGCGAACAGCGCGCTGCCGAGCACCGACAGCCGGATCTGCGGCAGAACGACGCGAAAGAAGGTCGACAGGGGTCCGGCTCCGAGGCTGCGCGAGGCCTCGACCTGCGTCCAGTCGAAGACGCGAAGCGCGCTGCCGACGAACACCACCACGAAGGGCGTGGCGAGGACGGAATGCGCGAGCACGAGCCCGGTGATGCTGCCGACGAGTCCGAACTCGAGATAGATGCGGTACGCCGCGACGGCGAACACGATCGTCGGCACGATGCGCGGCAGGATCAGCACCGCCTCCAGCGAGGAGCGCAGCCGAGACGGCAGGCGCGAGAGGCCCAGCGCCGCCGCCACGCCCACCACCGTCGCCACCACGGTGGTGCCCGCGGCCACCTGCAGCGACACGCGCAACGCGTCCATCCAGTCGGGGCTGGAGAAGAACGTCCGGTACTGTCCCCAGTTCGGCTCGGAAGGAATCAGCTCGAAGACGCCCGAGGTTCCGAACGACATCGGGATCACCGCGACGACCGGCGCCACGAGGAAGAAGAGCACCGCGATGCCCGGCACGGCGACGGCGAGCCGCGCCAGGCGCTCGCCTGCCCGTCTTCCGTTCATACGAGGCCCGTGCGCGGCAGTCGACCTTCGATCATGCGCACGTAGACGAAGTAGAAGACGAGCGTGCCCCACAGCAGCACGTTCGCGAGCGCGAAGGCGAAGGGCCAGTTGAGCACCTCGCGCACGCTGAAGTCGATGAGGTTGGAGATCATCATCTGCTTCGGACCTCCGACGAGCGCCGGCGTGATGAAGAATCCCAGCGCGACGATGAAGACGAGGAGCCCGCCCGCGGCCACGCCGGGAAGGCTCAGCGGCAGCGTGATCCGGACGAAGGTGCGAAAGCGGCTCGCGCCGAGGCTCGCGGACGCGTTCCGGAGCTCGGGCGGAATCGCGAGCAGCGAACTGAGGATCGGGAAGATCGTGTAGGGAAGCAGCATGTTGGTCATCGTGACCAGCATGCCGAACTCGTTGTACATCAGCGGCAGCGGCTCGGCGATCCACCCCAGGTCCATCAGCGTGCGGTTCACCAGCCCGGCTCGCTGCAGCAGCGCCATCCAGATGAAGTTGCGGATCAGCATGCTGAGGAAGAACGGAACCACGACGCACAGCAGCAGCCACTGTCGCGTCGACGGCTTCACGCTGGCCAGGTAGAGCGCGGCGGGATAGCCGAGGACGATGCACAGCGCCGTCGTCACGATCGCGACGCGTGCCGTTCGTCCGAGCACCTGCAGGTAGACCGGCGTGTCGACGATCCGCTCGTATTGCGCGAGGCTGAACTCGGGCGTGAAGAAGCTGCCCCAGATCACCTGCGCCAGCGGCAGCAGGAACAGCACGCCGATGAACGCCAGCGGCGGCCCGAGCAGCACCCAGAGCGCCGCTCCGGTCCGGGCGCCGCCGCGGGCCCGCGCTCGCGCGCGAGCCGGCCGCGTCATCGCCTGCGCCTCGGCCGTTCCGCTCACGGCGCGCTGGTGATGGCTTCGCGCAGGCTCACCGCGCGACCGCCAGGCAGTGTTCGGTGCGCCAGCCCACCGTCGTGCGCGCCCCGGGTGCGAAGGCCGACCCCGACGACGCGAGCGCCTTCACCTGGATCTCGTCGCCGCCCTCGGCGACGCAGCGATACTTGACGAGATCGCCCACGTAGAGCATTTCGCGCACCTCGACGTCGAAGCGATTGCGCAGGCCGCCCGCCGCCTCGCCGATCGCGACGTTCTCCGGACGCACGACGAGCAGCGCCGGTTCGCGACCGTCCCCCAGGGAACCGGCAGCGAGTTCGGTGCGCAGTCCCCGCGTGGTGACCGCCACCTTCGCGTCCGCGCCGCCTTCCAGCCGCGCCAGCTCCAGCAGGTTCGACTCTCCGAGGAAGTCCGCGACGAATCGATTCGCCGGTTTCTGGTACACCTCGAGCGGCGGCCCGATCTGCTGCAGCCTTCCTCCGTCCAGCACGGCGATCAGGTCGGACATCACCAGCGCCTCGACCTGGTCGTGCGTGACCGAGACGGTCGTGATGCCGAGTTCGCGCTGCAGCCGACGCACCTCGACCTGCATCAGCTCGCGCAATCGCTTGTCGAGCGCGCCCATCGGCTCGTCCATCAGCAGCAGTCGGGGCTGGAAGACGATCGCGCGCGCGAGTGCCACGCGCTGCTGCTGGCCGCCGGACAACTCCCTGGGATAGCGACCCTCGAATCCGCCCAGGCGCACCATCGAGATCGCACGCTCCACCCGCCGCGCCCGCTCGGGCTTCGGAATGCGCCGCATCTCCAGCGGATAGCAGACGTTTCCGAAGACCGTCATGTGCGGAAAGAGCGCGTACTGCTGGAACACGACGCCGATGTCGCGCCGGTGCACCTCGCGATCGAGGACGCTTTCGCCGGCGATGCGAACGTCGCCGGAGCTCGGATCCTCGAAGCCGGCGATCATGCGCATCGTCGTGGTCTTGCCCGATCCGCTCGGCCCCAGCAGCGTGAGAAGCTCGCCGCCGCTCAGCGAGAAGCTCAGGTCGTCGACGACGCGGGTCCGTCCGAACTCCTTCACCAGCCGCTCGACGTCGAGCGAGGCGGCCACGGAGCTGCTCGTCTCGACGGGTGACGCCCGGTCGATTGCCATCGCCGCGCCGGCGGTCGCGCTCATTCGACCTCGAACACCACGGACAGTTCGACCGACACGTTGAACGGCAACGCGTTCACGCCGACGGCAGCCCTCGCGTGGGCGCCGGCCTCGCCGAACAGCTTCTCGACGAGATCGGAAGCACCGTTGATCGCCGCCGGCTGCTTCTCGTAGCCGTCCACGCAGTTCACGTAGCCGGTGATCGCGATCACGTCGCGCACGCGATCCAGGCCGCCCGCCGCCCACGCCGCGCAGGCCAGGCAGTTGAGGAAGGAGAGCCGCGCCGAGTGGTAGGCCTCCTCGTCGCTCACGCCGGCGCCGACCTTCCCGACGTAGTGACGCACGCCGTCGATGCGTGCGGTCTGCCCGGAGGTGAACACGAGGTTGCCCGCCCGCTTGGCAGGCCGGTAGTTGCCGGTCGGCTTCGGCACCGTGGGAAGCGCCAGGCCGAGGCGTTGCAGCCCGCCGCCGAGGTCGAGTGTCGTCATGCGGAAGCCTCCGGGCAGTGGGGGCGAAGCTTCACTTCAGGCGCCACTCGTTCCACCGTTCCGAGACCTTCTCGAGGTTCGGTCCCCAGTAGTCGCCGCTCAGCAGGAAGCCCTTGGCGGCATTGCCGGGATCGGAGGACAGGTAGGGGCGCGCCTTCTCGTCCACCATCGGCGCCGCGTCGAGGTTGGTCGGTCCGTACGCGATGTACTTCGTGAGTTCGGCCTGGCGATCCGGCCGCAGCGCGAAGTCGATGAAGCGCATCGCCTGCGCGGTGTTCCGGCCGCCCTTCGGCACGACCCACGCCTCGTAGGTCAACGCCGCTCCTTCGTAGCTCACGCCCAGGGGGTCGCCCGCGAGCATGCTGGTGATGGCGCGCACCGACGGCGTGACCGCGATCTCGCCGCTCTTGAGCATCGGACCCGGCTGCGCCATCTGCGACCACCACACGACCTTCGACTTGATGCGGTCGAGGCTGCGGAAGGCCCGGTCGAGGTCCAGCGGATAGAGCTGGTCCTTCGGTACGCCGTCGGCGATCAGCGCGAACTCCATCGAGTAGACGGGCCCGTTGTAGAAGCCCCGCTGGCCCGCGATCCCGTCGACGTCCCAGAACTCGCGCCAGTTCTTCGGCGCCTTCTCGCCTCCGGGATAGGCCTGCGTGCTGTACGCGAGCAGCATCGGGATCGTCACGCATCCCACCGCGTGCGAGGTGACCAGGCTCGGCACGATGCGGCTGGTGTCGATCACCGAGTAGTCGAGCGGCATCACGAGCTCGTCGCGCACGGCGGTATAGCGCAGGCGGTCGGGCAAGGCGATGAAATCCCACTCGAGGTTCCCCGACTGCACCTGCGTGCGCAGCTTCGCCAGGTCGACCCCGGTGGTCTGGACGATCTTGATGCCGGTTTCCTTCTCGAAGGGCTCGAACAGCGCCTTCGTCTGCCCTTTCTGGTAGTCGCCACCGAAGCCGGCGAAGACGAGCTGCGTGGCTGCCCTCGACGGCGTGATCACCCACGGAGCGGCGATCGCCGCGGCGGACAGCTTGGCGGTAGTGGAAAGGAAGCGACGACGTTTCAGTTCGGATCCAGCCATGGCGAGGGCCTCGCTTTGTCGGTGGGACCAGGGAACGGCTCGACCGGCAGTCGAACCTCGAGGAGACGATCCGGGAGCCGCGGCAGGGCGACGCGCCTCACGTGAAGATCGCCTGCACGAGCTCGTGCGTGGTTCGCTCGATGTGCTGCACGAGAAGCGTGGCCGCCGCAGCGGGTCGCCTCGCGAGCACTTCGTCGGCGATCGCGCGATGCTCGGCGTCGGAATCGCGATCGGGGGACTGTCGAATCGACGACAGCCGCCGGTAGCGTTCGGAATGGTCGTACAGCTGCTCGATGACGCGACGCTGCCAGCGCGAGCCGCAGGCCTCGAACAGCACGAGATGGAAGCTGCGGTGCAGCGCCGCGCCTTCGGGCGCGAGCAGCGGCGGCCCCTTCCGGACGCCCTGGTGGTAGCGCGAGAGCCGGTGCGTGGCCGCCAGCACGCGCGCTTCCCACGCATGGTCGCCGCGGCGTATGGCGTCGCGCAGCGCACCCGCCTCGAGGGTGCAGCGCAGGCGCGTGATGTCCTCGAGGTCCTCGCGGGAGATCGGCGAGACGCTGAAGCCCTTCTGGCCTTCGCCGACGACGAGATTGTCGGACACGAGCCGTGCGAGCGCCTCGCGCAGCGTGCCCGTTCCGGCGTCGTAGCGCTCGTGCAGGCGGGCGAAGGGAAGACGGCTGCCTGCGGTCAGCCGCCCGCTCAGGATGTCCTCGCGCAGCTGGTTGTAGACCCGCTCGTTCAGCGTCCTGCTCGGCGGAAGCTCCGGTGTCGTCCCCGAAGCAGTCGGTGTCGCAACGTGCATGAGAGAGGCTCCAGGTCCGTCGGCTAGGCAGCGGGATGCAACAGAGGCAGGCCCCGCCAGGCCCGCTCCACCTCGTCCACCGCTCCTTCGCCCATCGCGACATAGGCATCGTCGGTCAGCGAAGCGGTGTGGGGCGTGAGCAGGACCTTCGGCGCCTGCAGAAGCGGGTGATCGCGCGGCACCGGTTGCGTGCCGAAGACGTCGACCGCAGCGCCGCCGATCCGGCCCTCGACCAGCGCCTCGGCCAGGGCCGCCTCGTCGACGATCCCGCCGCGAGCCGCGTTCACCAGCAGCGCCGCTCGCTTCATCCGGGCGATCCGATCGCGCGACACCAGGCCCCGCGTCGCCGCGACCAGCGGCACGTGCAGCGTCACGACGTCCGCCGCCGCGAGCAGTTCGTCTAGGGAATCGAAGCGCTGCACACCGGGGGGCAAGTCGGTCGCGTGCGGATCGAAGGCCGCGATCCGCATGCCGAGCCCGGCAAGCGCCTTCTGCGCGACGAGCCGGCCGATCCGGCCGCAGCCCACGACGCCGAGCAGCCTGCCGTTCAGCTGCATTCCGCGGATGCGGTTGCGTGCCGTCCAGTCGCCGTCCCGAAGACTGCGGTCGAGCGCGACGAAGGAGCGCGCCATCGCGAGGATGACCCCGATCACGTGCTCGGCGACCGCCTGCGAGTTCGCATCGGGCACGCTCGCCACCGGGATTCCGCGCGCCCGGGCGAAGGCCACCGGTATGAAATCGAGTCCGGCCCCGTGGCGCACGATGAGCTTCAGCCGTCCGGCGGCTGCGATCTCTTCCTCGGTGACCGGCGTGCGTACGATCAATGCGTCGCTCGCCGCCAGCGCAGCGAGCCGCGTGCCGCGCTCGGGCGGCAGCAGGACGGGATCCGCGAAGCGAGCCAGCCGTTCGCTGGGCTGCGCATGCATGGGGTCCGTGATCGCGACGCGCCATCGCCGCACCTCGTCTCCTCTTGGAAGAATGCCGGGCGCCTCTCGGTTCCGGAGGTTTCGCCATGGCGGATGTTCTGAAGATTATCCGACGATGTCAAGGATTTTCGAAAATCCGCGAAACGACGGAGCCGCGACCCCGGGCGCCGCGCGGCGCCCGCCGCGGGTGAATCAACGGAAGCCGAGCGCGTGCGGCAGCCAGGTCGACAGCGAGGGGAACAGCGTCAGCAGCGCCAGCACGACGAGATGCGCGACGAGGAACGGCGGCAGCTCGCGGATCAGCGCCGTCATGCCGACCTTCACCGTCACCGAAGTGACGAACAGGAGCCCGCCTACCGGCGGCGTGATCATCCCCAGCGTGAGGTTCACGATCACGACGATCGCGAAGTGCACCGGATCGATGCCGAGCGACGCGGCGATCGGCGCGAGGATCGGCACCAGGATCATCACGCCGGGCAGCGGCTCGAGGAAGATGCCGAAGACGAGCAGCAGCACGTTGACCGCGAGCAGGAACATCAGCGGATCGAGGTTCCAGCCGACGAGCGTCTCGGCGAGCGTCTGCGGAACGCGCTCGATCGTCAGGATCCACGCGAAGGCCGCCGACGCACCGACGATCAGCAGCACGGCCGCGGTGAGCAGCGCCGCGCGCGAGAGAATCGCCGGCACCGCGCTCCAGCGCAACGTGCGGTAGATCCACTTTCCGCAGACGAGCGCGTAGAACACCGCGACGACCGAAGCCTCGGTCGGGGTGAACACGCCGAAGCGGATGCCGACGAGGATGATCACGATCAGCATCAGCGCCGGCAGCGCCTGCCACGTGTTGCGCAGCATCTCGCGCAGCGGCGGCGGTCCTTCGGTGGCATGGCCGCTGCGCCGGCGGCACGCCCACCAGTTCGTCGCCGCCATCGCCAGGGCGATCATCACGCCCGGCACGAAGCCGGCCATGAACAGCGTGCCGACCGAGACGTTCTCGTCCTGCAGCGCGTAGATGATCATGATGATCGACGGCGGGATGATCGGGCCGATGATCGCGGTGCTCGCCGTGAGCGCGGCCGCATAGCTGCGCTCGTAGCCGGCCTTCTCCATCATCCGCGACATCATCGCGCCCGGGCCGGCCACGTCGGCCATCGCCGACCCGGAGATTCCCGAGAACAGCGTCAGCGAGAGCACGTTCGCGTAGCCGAGCCCGCCGCGCAGGTGACTGACGAACTGCGCGGCGAAGCGCAGCAGCACCACGGTGAGCGCGCCGCCGCTCATCAGCTCGGCGGCCAGGATGAAGAAAGGCACGGCCATCAGCGGGAAGCTGTCCAGGCCGGTGAACATCTCCTTGAACACGACGAGCTGCGGATAGCGACCGCTCGCGAATACCGCGATCGACGCGCCCATCGCCAGCGCGAACGCGATCGGTACGCCGATCGCGAACAGGACCAGCGTGGCGGCGAACAGCGTCAGCGCCACGGTGCGTGCGCGGGCCGCAGCGCCGCGTTGCGTCGCGCGCGCTCAGCCGCCGGTTCGAATCCGGGCGGCATCAGATGGTCGCCGCCGACTCGGCGTCGATCTCGTCCGATTCGACGACGCGCCGCTCGAGCACGTACCGACGTGCCACCAGCAGCAGGTGCACGATGAGCAGCACGAAGCCGAGCGGCATCGCGAGATAGACCCATCCGAACGAGATCCCGGTGGCGGCGGTCGTCTGGAAGCGCATCACGCTCGTGTAGAGCGCGCCCTGCCACGCCATCACCGAGAAGAACACCAGCAGCGAAACGACGATGAAGCCGCGCAGCCAGCGCCCGAGACGCCCCGGAAGCACGTCGTGCAGGTTCTCGATCGCGATGTGCCCGCCGAAGCGCAGCACGAGCCCCGCACCCAGGAAGGTCAGCCAGATCATCAGGTGCCGCGCGACCTCCTCGGCCCACACCAGCGAGTCGTTGGTGAGGTAGCGCAGCACCACGTTGGCGAACACGATGCACGACATCGCCGCCAACAGCAGGACGAGCAGCCAGCGGTTGGCGGCGACGAACGCGCGCTCGAGCGCCTGCATCCCCCGACCGGGCCCTGAGCTCGTCCGCGAACCGCTATTGCGCGTTCGCGATGCGGTCGATCAGCTCCTTGCCGTACTTGTCGCGGTACTGCTCGTAGGCCGGACCGAGCGACTGCTGGAAGGCCGCCTTCGCCTTGTCGTCGAGCACGACGACCTGCATGCCGGCCGCGCGCACGTTCTCGACCCCGGCGCGTTCGACCTCGTCGACGTAGGCGCGCATCGCGACGACGCCGGCCTTCGCGCCGTCGGCGAGCGCCTTCCGGCCGGCGTCGTCGAGGCTGTTCCACAGCTTCGGCGAGACGATCAGCGCCGCCGGCGAATAGACGTGTCCGGTGAGCGTCAGGTGCTTCTGCACCTGGGCGAGCTTCGCCGAAACGATGACCGACATCGGGTTCTCCTGGCCGTCGATCGTGCCCTGCTGCAGGGCACCGATCACCTCGGGCCAGGCCATCGGCGTCGGCGCCGCGCCCAGCGTCTTGAACGCGACGATGTGCACCGGGTTCTCCATGGTGCGGATCTTCAGCCCCTTCATGTCGCCCGGCTGCTCGACCGGGTGCCGGTTGTTGGTGAGGTGCCGGAAGCCCTGCTCTCCCCAGGCGAGCGCGACCAGGTTGCGCGCGGGAAACTTCTTGAGGAGGTCCTGGCCGACGGCTCCGTCGAGCACCGAACGCGCGTGCGCCAGATCGCGAAACAGGAACGGGATGTCGGTGACGCCGACCTCCGGAACGAAGTTGCTCAGCGTTCCGCTCGAGACGATCACCGCTTCGAGGGTGCCGAGCTGCAGGCTTTCGACGGTTTCGCGTTCGCCGCCCAGCGCGCTCGACGGAAAGTGCTTGAACTTCAGCTTGCCGCCGCTCGCCTTCTCGGCGGTTTCCGCCCACGCGGCGGCTCCCGCGCCGTAGTGGGAATTCACGGCGAGCGCATACGCGAGCTTGACCTCGGTCTGGGCATTCGCCGCACCCGCGGCCAGGAATGCCGAAGCCAGCATCGCTGCGATTGCCGTTACGCGCGAGACGAAGCGCATCCGTGTTCTCCTGACGAAAGATGACCGTGGGCCGGCGGAAGGGAAGCCGTCGCGGGACCGGACGACGAGAGCGGTCTCCGACGGCGGCAAATTATGTCATGCAGCCCGTCATCGCGGAACCGCTCGCCGCGACCGCGAAGCCCGATGCGCGCTCAGTCGGCGATCGGCGGCGCGGCCTTCAGCACCTCGTCGAGCGTCGTCTGGCCGGCGGCGATGCGCTGGGCACCGGCCAGGCGCAGCGGGCGCATGCCGGCGCGCATCGCCCGCTTGCGCAGCTCGCCGAGATCGGAGCGTTCGTCGATCAGCCGGCGAAGGTCGGTGTCGAGTCGCAGCAGCTCGTAGAGCCCGCTGCGGCCGCGAAAGCCGGTCATCCGGCACTCGAGGCAGCCGACCGGCCGGTAGACGCGCGACGGATTCGGCGCGCGAAACGGCCGGATCAACGCATTCCACTGCTCCTCCGGCATCGGTCCCGTCGCCTCCTTGCACGACTCGCACAGCGTGCGTACGAGCCGTTGCGCCATGACGCCGATGAGCGTCGCGTTCAGCAGGTACGGCGGCACGCCGAGATCGAGCAGGCGCGTGATCGCGGACGGCGCGTCGTTGGTATGCAGCGTCGACAGCACCAGGTGGCCGGTGAGCGCCGCCTGGATCGCCATCTCGGCGGTCTCCAGGTCGCGGATCTCGCCCACCATCACGATGTCCGGGTCCTGGCGCATCAGCGCCCGGATGGCGTCGGCGAAGCCCAGGTCGATGCCGTTCTGCACCTGCAGCTGGTTGAAGGCGGGCTCGACCATCTCGATCGGGTCCTCGATCGTGCAGACGTTCACCTCGTCGGTCGCCAGCCCCTTGAGCGTCGTGTACAGCGTCGTCGTCTTGCCGGAGCCGGTCGGGCCGGTGACGAGCACGATGCCGTTCGGGCGCGTCGTCATCGATTCCCACAGCTCGAGATCGTCGTCCTGGAAACCGAGCTCGGCGAAGTCGCGCACGAGCACCTCCGGATCGAAGATGCGCATCACGAGCTTCTCGCCGAAGGCCGTCGGCAGCGTCGACAGGCGCAACTCGATCTCGCGCCCGTCGGCGGTGCGCGTCTTGATGCGGCCGTCCTGCGGACGGCGCTTCTCGATGACGTCCATCCGGCCGAGCAGCTTGATGCGGCTCGTCATCGCGGCGAGCACCGAGGGCGGGAGCCGGTAGACGTTGTGCAGCACGCCGTCGATGCGGAAGCGGATCGATCCCGTCTCCCGTCGCGGCTCGAGGTGGATGTCGCTCGCGCGCTGGTCGAAGGCGTACTGCCAGAGCCAGTCGACGATCGTGACGATGTGCTGGTCGTTCGCGTCGAGGTTGCGACCGGAGCGTCCGAGCTCGACGAGCTGCTCGAAGTTGCTCTGGTGCGAGGCGGCGCCGTTCTTCTGCGCGCCGCGCACGGTCCGCGCGAGCGTGAAGAACTCGACGATGTAGCGCGGGATTTCCTGCGGATCGGCGACGACTCGCCGGATCGGCTTGCGCAGCATCGAGCCGAGCTCGTCGACCCAGTCGGTGACGAAGGGCTCGGCAGTGGCAATCGTGACGCCGTCGGCGTCGACGGCGAGCGGCAGGATCTTGAAGCGCGTCGCGTACTGGCTCGACATCACGTCGCAGACGCGCGCGAGGTCGACCTTCAGCGGATCGATGCGCGCGTGCGGCAACCCGACGCGCTGCGCGAACCAGGGAACGAGCGCGTCGAGATCGACGAGCCGGTTCGTCTTCGGCGAACGGAACTTGCGACGCGCGAGCGCGACCAGCGCGTGCTGCTCGCTGCTCGAGAGATTCGCGTAGCGCGCGACCGAATCGGCGTCCTCGCGCGAGAGCATGCCGTCGTCGACCAGCGCGGGAAGCAGGTCCTCGACGCTCACGCGGCAGCCGGGGCGGCCGAGGGCGGGCAGCGGCACGGGCACGGCCGCGACTGCGGTCGAACCCGTGCGCGCGTTCATGCGCGGACGGTAGCAAGGCGGCGACTCGGGCGTGGCCGGCGGCGGACGAATGGTCGATGGATCGGGCGGAAGGGCGCCTCGCCCGTGTCGACTCGATCCGGTACGGCGGGTGCCGCTCTCAGCTCGACGATCGCGAACCGCCCCCGAAGCGCCCTCCTCTTCCTGCATCCTCGCGCACGCCGTCGCGCCACGCCTTCGGCGTCAGGCCCTGCTGCCTGGCGAACGCGCGCTGCAGCGCATCGACCGAACGAAAGCCGCTGCGGCTCGCGATCCGCTCCTGCGTCCATCGCGTGCGACGCAGCAGCTGCATCGCGGCCGCCACCCTCGCCTGCTCGACGAAGCGCGCCGGCGTGCACCCGGTCTGCCCGGCGAAGGCACGCGCGAAATGCCGCGGACTCATCCGCGCGCGCTCGGCGAGCGCCTCGACCGCCAGGTCGTCCTGCAGGTGCGTGGCGATCCACGCGACCACCTCGCGCACGCGGTCGCTGGCTGCCGCCTGCGCCTCCAACGCCTGGCTCAGCTGCGGCTGCTCGCCGCCGCGCAACATCGGCAGCGCCAGCGTGCGCGCGATCTCCATCGAGGCGTCGCGGCCGAGGTCTTCCTCGACCAGCGCGAGCGCGAGCTCCAGGCCCGTCGTGACGCCGGCCGACGTCCAGACCGGTCCGTCGTGCACGTAGATGCGTTCGCGCTGCACGCGGACCTGCGGCCGCAGCGCCTGCAACTGGTCGCACACACGCCAGTGCGTCGTCGCCTCGCGTCCGTCGAGCAGGCCGGCCGCCGCGAGTGCGAAGGCGCCGCTGCAGACGCTGGCGACGCGGCGCAGGCCCGGTGCAATGCGGGAGAGCCAGGCGCCGATGTCGTGCTCGACGATCGCGGCGCGCACTGCCGGCTCGTCGCCGCCGGCGACGATCAGCGTGTCGATCGCCTCGGGAAGCTGCGCGAGCGCACAGGTGGCGGCGAGGCTCAGGCTTGCGCTCGTGACGACGCTCCCCCCGCCCGGCGACGCGACGTGCACGCGATAACTGCCCGGATGGATCGCCTCGGCTTTGCTGAAGACGCTGGCCGGGCCCGCGATGTCGATCGCCTCGACGCCATCGAAGGCGACGAGCACAACGTCCCTGGCAGCGATCGCGGCCTGCGCGTCGCCGCGAGGCGGCGCCCCGCTGCGCAGCGTCGAGGCGCCACCCGCGTTTCGAG
>JBIQJM010000079.1:13351-15082 GCA_044507525.1 Burkholderiales bacterium | reverse complement strand
CTCGGGGCTCGGGGCTCGGGGCTCGGGGCTCGGGGCTCGGGGCTCGGGGCTCGGGGCTCGGGCTCGGGCTCGGGCTCGGGCTCGGGCTTGGGCTCGGGGCTCAACTCAAGCTCGAGCTCAGGCTCAGGCCCAGGCTCAACCTCACGCTCAGGCTCAGGCGCAGACCCAGAAGGCCCGCTCGTTGCCGAGCCGGCCTATCCGCAGACCACCGACTCCTTCGCGAGCACTCTGGAGGAGCCCCGCGGCCCAACCCCGCCGAAAATCCCGACTATCGGCACTTGCGAGCGGGGCGCACTCTTCCGCACGCACGGACTCCCGAGTTTCGGGAGTCTTCGTTCCCGCAGTCGGACACTCCCACCGCATGTCCCGACTATCGGCACTTCTGCTCATGCCGTGCTCGCGGACGAGGCCGGCGCCGCGCCCCGCGGCACCCTGCGATCAAAAAACCCGGCGGCGCCCGCCAGAGGTGGCGGACGCACGTTGCACGGCTCTCCCCTCATCTCGACGCGCCCCGGTCGGCCCTGAGACGCGCGTCCGCCAGCGTGAGTGCCAACGCATGGATTTCACCGGCGTCCAAGGGCCGCGCTCGCGGGGCACGCGAACTCGCTAGACCGCCGCCAGCAATCCGAAAGTCAGCGCCCGCTGACGCGATCGCCCCGGCAGGCGCCCGATCCGCGTTGCTCGTCGAATCCCTACACCCGCTCGACGTGGGCACCGAATCGCGGTCGACCTCCAACTCCCCTTCCGACTCCCCCGCCTTCAACCACCGGCGGACGCCCGTCGGATCGCGTCCGATCCAGCGCGCGATCTGCGCGGCCGAGTACCGTGTCCACCGCCCCGCCGCCAGCACGAAGAGCCGCCGGCCCGCCGCGTCGAGATCGGCGACCGCAGTGCCCTTGGCTCGCAGCACCCGCGGGACCACCGCGGTCAGCACGGCGAGCGACGCATCGATGCGCTGCGCCGCCAGCCAGGGACGCGGATCGGCGAGCGGCTGCGGCCGCCGCACCGAAGCGTCCGAGCAGACGTAGTCGTGCAGCCACTCGGCACGCGTCGCCGCGGGCCGCCGCAACGCTCGTCCCCAGCGGACGAGATCGACGCAGGGACGCGCGACCGCCCCGGTCCAGTCGCGGTGGGTGCTCCATTCCCATTCGAATGGGTCGTCGCACAGCCCGTCACGAACCGGGTTCAGGTGGATGTACCGAATCGTGCGCGCCAGGTGCCGCGCATCGCGCTGCACCTTCTGCGCCTGCGGAAGCGGTTCCCAGCAGAACTTCGCGCAGTCGCAATCTTGCGAACCGCTCGCGCGCACGCGAAACGACGAGAGCACCTGCGCGAACGCGCGCCGGGCGATGCGACCGTCGGCCCGTGCGAGCAGGTGGACGTGATCGGGCATCAGGACGCAGGCGACGACGTCGAAGCGTGCGCCCAGCCGATGCCACAGATCGAAGCACGCGACACGGCTGCGCAGCGGCCGCGCGCCTTCCTCGGCACGCGCGACCAGATGCAGCAGTTCGGCTTCCGGCGAAGAACGGGTGCGCATCGGGCAACCTTCCGAATCGTCGCGCACATCGTGCTCGCGAACCGCGGCTTGCGCATCGCTTCGAAGGACCTACTCCGAGCGGACGATGCTCGCGAACCGATCGGCGAACCGCGCTCCGAAACGCCGGGCGTGCAGGCGGCCCGCATCGCCACCGACTCGCGCAACGCACCCAACCCGCTCAGTCCGCTCAG
>JBIQJM010000079.1:0-13251 GCA_044507525.1 Burkholderiales bacterium | reverse complement strand
CCCCCACGCGACCCCCGCGCGCCGTCGCCCCGACGCGCCCCCGCTCTCGCGAACCCGACGACCCCGCCTCGCATCATGTCCCTGCGCATCCTCGCCACCGGCGGCACCTTCGACAAGCGCTACGACCCGGTCAGCGGCGCGCTCGGCTTCGGCGAATCGCATCTCCCGGGAATCCTCGAACGCGCGCGCCTGGCGGGCGACGTCGAACTGCAGGTCGTGATGCTGATCGACAGCCTCGACATGCGCGACGAACACCGCCGGCAGGTACTCGACGCCTGTCGCGCAGCGCCGGAATCGATGCTCGTCGTCGTGCACGGCACCGATACGATGGTCGAGACGGCCGCCGTGCTCGCCGGGGCGGCCTTGCCCAAGACGATCGTGCTGACCGGCGCGATGGTGCCCTTCTCGGTCGGCGACTCGGATGCGAGCTTCAACCTCGGCGCGGCGGTCGCGTTCGCGCGCACGCTCGAACGAGGCGTCTGGGTCGCGATGAACGGCGTCGCGCGTCCGTGGTCGGACGTGCGCAAGAACCGGACCGCCGGGATCTTCGAGTCGCTGGGCTGAGGCGGCTGCGCCCGGCGCCTACCCCCTCACCAGCCCGCGCGCCGCCTGCGCGATCCTCTCGGCGTCGACGCGCGCGACGTGCTCGAGCGGCGCGGAATAACCCACCGGCGCACGCGGCGCGCCGATGCGCCCCACGCGTCCGACCCCGCGCTCCGCCAGCGTCGCGACGATCTCCGCGCCGAAGCCCGCGACCTGCACCGCCTCGTGCGCGACCAGCACCCGACCGGTGCGCCGCGCCGAGGCCTCCACGGTGTCGCGATCCCACGGCCAGATCGTGCGCAGGTCGATCACCTCGGCGTCGATGCCTTCGGCTTCCAGCACGCGCGCAGCCGCCAGCGCCTCGTGCAGCGCGCGGCTCCACGAGACGATCGTGAGGTCGCGCCCCTCGCGCGCAACGCGCGCGCGACCGATCGGCACCGCTTCGCAGGCGTCCACCGCCCCCTCGAGCCCCCACAACTCCTTGTGCTCCAGATACGCGATCGGATCGCCGCTCGCGAGACTCGCGCGCAGCAGCCCGTAGTTGTCCTGCGGCGTCGCCGGGCAGACGACGGCGAGCCCGGGCACGTGCGCGAACCACGCCTCGAGCGACTGCGAATGCTGCGCGGCCGACGCGCTCCAGATGCCGATCGGCATCCGCACGACCATCGGCACGCGTCCCTGGCCGCCGAACATGAAGCGATTCTTCGCCGCCTGGTTGACGATCTCGTCCATCGCGCACAACGCGAAGTCGACCACGCGCATCTCGACCACGGGCTTCAAGCCCGTCAGCGCCATGCCGACGGCGGCACCAGCGATCGTCGCCTCCGAGATCGGCGTGTCGATGACGCGCGCGGCGCCGAAGCGCTCGAGCAGGCCCCGATACTGGCCGAAGATTCCTCCGCGCCCCAGGTCCTCGCCGAGCGCGACGACGCGCGCATCGCGCTCCATCTCGTCGGCCAGCGCCGCCGCCGCGGCCGCCGCGTAGGTCAGCGTACGCACCGAAGCATCCCCTCGCGCCGCATCGTCCGCCGCATGCGCCCCATCGTCCACCGCAGGCCCACGGTCGTCCGCCGCGCGCGTCGCCGCGTTGGAGCCGCGCGAACCGCCGCCCGTCAACTGAACCATCTCCCGTCCCCGATGTCGTGCACGTCCTCGAATGCGGTCGCCTCGTCCGGCCAAGGCGCGTCGTGTGCCGAGGCGAGCGCCTGCGCCACTTCCTCGCGCGCCGCGTGCAGGCAGGCATCGATCCGCTCCGTCCCGACGCCGCGCGCGACGAGCCGTTGCCGCGCAACGAGCAGCGGGTCGCCGCGCATCGCCGCCTCGAGCTCGGCCGGATCCCGGTACGCGGCCGGATCGACCGAGACGTGCCCCTTGAAACGATAGGTCTTCGCGTGCAGCAGCCGCGGGCCGGCGCCGCCGCGGACCGCGGACACGAGCTCGGCCGCCGCGCGCCAGACCTCGACGACGTCCATGCCGTCGACCTCGACCGCGGGAACGCCGAAAGCGCGTGCGCGCGCCGCGGCGCCCTCGCCCGCCGACATCTCGGCCGTTCGCGTGGTCGCCGACCACTGGTTGTCCTCGCAGACGAACAGCACGGGCAACCCGAACGCGGCCGCCCAGTTGAGCCCCTCGGCGAAGGGACCGCGGTTCAGCGCACCGTCACCGAAGAAGCTGACCGCGATCGCGTCGCGCTGCTGCACGCGCATCGACTGCGCGGCGCCGACCGCGATCGGGATCCCGGCCGCGACGACGCCGTTCGCGCCGAGCATTCCTACCGAGAAATCGGCGATGTGCATCGAGCCGCCCTTGCCGCGGCAGAAGCCGGTCGCCCGGCCGAACAACTCGTGCATCATCGACTCGAGCTTCGCGCCCTTGGCGATCGTGTGACCGTGACCGCGATGCGTCGACGTGAGCCAGTCTTCGGCGCGCAGATGTGCGCAGACGCCGGCGGCCACCGCTTCCTGCCCGGTGGAAAGGTGCAAGGGGCCACGCACGTTCGCCCGCGTACCGGCCGACTGGCCGAACGCGGCGACGCCGCCGCGACTCGCCTCCTCGGCGGCGTCCTCGAAGGCACGAATGCGGCACATCGTCCGGAAAAGATCGAGCACAGGCGCGTCGTCGGGCGCGCGTTCGTCCGGGTTCGTCACGGGATTCCTGCAGGCAAGGGCACGAGGCGCAAGCGGCACGAGGGTTCGAGCGAGCGCCGACGCCGTCGAGCGCTCGCGTCGGCAAGCCCGAATGCTACACGGACGATCCGCCCGACCCGCCGATCGGCCGGCGCAGCGTGCGCCTGCGCGAATGCCCTCTGCGCATCGCCGCCCCGCTCACTTGCCGATGCAGAAGCGGCTGAAGATCACCCCCAGCAGCTCGTCGGAACCGAACTCGCCGGTGATCTCGTTCAGGCGCTCCTGTGCGAGCCGCAGTTCCTCGGCGAACAGATCCAGCTCGAGATCGCCGGCGTCGGCGCGCACGGTCGCTCCCTCCAGGTGCCCGCGCGCAGCGCGCAGCGCCACCAGGTGCCGCTCGCGCGCGATGAACGTCGACTCGCCGCCCGCCTGCCAGCCGGCGAGCTCGAGCAGCAGGCTGCGCAGCGACTCGATGCCCTCGCCCGTCTTCGCCGAAAGCCAGAGCGAAGCTTCGACCGGGAGCTCCCCTCGGCGCGACGCGTCGACGCGCTCGATGCGCGCCGGGCAGCCCGCGAGATCGATCTTGTTGTGCACCCGCACGATCGGCACCCGACGCGCAAGCCTCCGCTCGAGTTCGCGCTCGATCCGGCCGACGCCTTCGCCCTGCGCCTCGCGCGCATCGAGCAGATGCAGGACGACGTCGGCCCTTCCCGCCTCCGACCACGTGCGCGCAATGCCCAGTTTCTCGACGGGATCGCCGGTCTCGCGCAGCCCGGCGGTGTCGACGATGTTCAGCGGCACGCCCTCGACCTGGATCGCCTGGGCGATGCGATCGCGCGTCGTGCCCGGCACGTCGGTGACGATCGCGATCTCGGCGCCGGCCAGCGCATTCAGCAACGAGCTCTTGCCGACGTTCGGCTCGCCGAGCAGCACGACGTTCAGCCCTTCGCGCAGCAGCGCGCCGCGCCGCGCCTGCACGAGCAGCGCGTCGAGCCCGGCGCGCAGCGCGGCGAGCCGGCCGCGCGCGTCCGACGCCTCGAGGAAGTCGATCTCCTCTTCCGGAAAATCGAGGGTCGCCTCGACCAGCATGCGCAGCTCGATCAGCCGATCGACGAGCGCGTGCACCGCATCGGAGAACTCGCCCGACAGCGAACGCGCCGCCGAACGCGCCGCCTGCTCGGTGCTCGCGTCGATGAGGTCGGCCACCGCCTCGGCCTGCGCGAGATCGAGCTTGTCGTTCAGGAACGCGCGCTGCGTGAACTCGCCGGGCTCGGCGAGTCGCAAGCCGATTCCGCTGCCCGCCTCGAGCACGCGCCGCAGCAGCAACTGCAGCACGACCGGCCCGCCGTGGCCCTGCAGTTCGAGCACGTCCTCGCCGGTGTACGAATGCGGCGCGGGAAAGAAGAGCGCGATGCCGCGATCGATCGGAACTCCGTCCGATCCGAGAAAGGGTCCGTAGGTTGCGTGTCGAGGCGCGAGCGGGCGCCGCAGCACCTCGTCGATCACCGGCAGCAGCCCGCTGCCGGAGACGCGCACGACGCCGATCCCCCCGCGTCCTGGGGCGGTGGCGATCGCTGCGATCGGTTCGCGGACGAACGCGGTATCGGATCGGGGCAAGGTCTTCGGGGTCGACGTGATCGGCCGCTCATTATCGCGGCTCCCCGCGCGCGATCGCCGGGCTGCCGCGCGCCCGCCCCGCCCGGCGGCGAGCGACCGACCGCGCGCGACTACCCGGGCGCGCGGTCGACCGGCCCGGTCATCCCGGCTTCTTCGCGCCGACCATCTTCTTGTTGATCACCCACTGCTGGACGATCGAATAGATGTTGTTCACCAGCCAGTACAGCACGAGCCCCGCCGGGAAGAAGAAGAACATCACCGAGAACACCAGCGGCATGATCATCATCATCTTCGCCTGGATCGGATCCGGCGGCGTGGGGTTCAGCTTCACCTGGATGAACATCGTGCCGGCCATCACCAGCGGCAGGATGAAATACGGATCGGGCGCGGAGAGATCGTGGATCCAGCCGATCCACGGCGCATTGCGCATCTCCACCGACGCGAGCAGCACCCAGTACAGCGCGATGAACACCGGGATCTGCACGACGATCGGCAGACAGCCGCCGAGCGGGTTGATCTTCTCGGTCTTGTACAGCTCCATCATCGCCTGGTTCATCTTCACGCGATCGTTGCCGTAGCGCTCGCGGATCGCCGTCAGCCTCGGCGTGACCGCCTTCATCCGTGCCATCGACCGATAGCTCGCCGCCTGCAGCGGGAAGAAGAGCGTCTTGATCAGCACGGTGAGCAGCACGATCGCCCAGCCCCAGTTGCCGACCAGCGCGTGCAGCTTCTCGAGCAACCAGTAGATCGGCTGCGCGACGATCGTCAGCAGGCCGTAGTCGACGGTGAGATCGAGCCCCGGCGCGACCTGTTCGAGCATGCGCTGCTGCTGCGGACCGACGAGCAGGCGGGATTCGGTCGACACCGTCGCGCCCGGCGCCAGCGTGCCGAGCGGCTCCTTGACGCCGACCGAGTACAGGTTCGTGTCGACCTTGCGCGTGAAGTACTCGCGCGGCGCGTCGGCCCGCGGCACCCAGGCCGAG
Source organism: Burkholderiales bacterium (assembly GCA_044507525.1). GTDB lineage: Bacteria > Pseudomonadota > Gammaproteobacteria > Burkholderiales > Burkholderiaceae_E > Zeimonas. Next base: position 7,982 of record JBIQJM010000079.1, on the reverse strand, counting down.
ACGAAGTAGTGCTGGATGATGCCGACCCAGCCGTCGTCGGCGACGTTCGTGTGCTTCGCCTTCCCCTTCTCGATGTCGTCGAAGGAGACCTTCTGGAACTTGTCCTCCTCGGTGTAGACGACCGGGCCGGTGTAGGTGCTGTAGAACTTCGAGCCTCCGGGCGGCGCGTTGCCGTCGCGCGTGAGCTGCAGGTACAGCACCGGGTTCACCGTCGCGTCGCCGACGTTCGTCACCTCGTCCTTCACGTGGACGACGAAGTCGCCGCGCTTCAGCGTATAGGTGCGCACGAGCCGCAGGCCGCCGCTCTCGGCGGCCAGTTGCAGCTGGACGGCGTCGCCGTCGCCGAGCGTGCGCGGCGATGCGTCGCCGTCCAGCGGCGTCATCGGCGTGCGGTGCGTGGGAAAGCTCGTCCCGGCCGGCGCATCGCCGATGAGCCCGCTCTGTGCGAGGTAGACGCGGCCCGGCGCGTAGTCGAGCAGGACGAGGCTCCCCGATTCGGAATCGTGCCCGAGGTGCTCGAGCAGCTCGGCGCGCCGCACCTGCCCGCCCATCAGGTCGATGTCGAGCGACAGCACGTCGTTGGCGAAGCGGATCGCCTGGTCGGACGCCGCCGTCGCGCCACCGGGGGCCGGGAGGGCGGCACCGGCCGCCGCGCCCGACGCGGCAGCGCCGGGAAGCGCGGTCGGCGAAGGGGGAATCGCGGCGTCGGACGAGGGGCCCGTCGCTGCCGAGCCGGCGCCGGGCCGTCCGTTCGGGCCTTCGTGCACGCCCTGCTCCACCGGCGGCGGGCCGCCGAACAGCGACGCGTTCCCCTGGTGTCGCTGCCAGGAATCCCAGAGGAACAGCAACGACATCGAGAAGACGATCCACAGGATCATTCGTTGGGTCTGCATATCTCGTAAACGACTGACTAACGTTCGAGAGGGGATTCGCCGCGCAGCGACGCCGGCCAGCGGCAGCGGCAGCGCGGTGACAGGTGCAGCGGCACTTCATCGATGCCGCCCGGATGGAACGGATGGCAGCGGGCGATGCGGCGCATCGCCAGCCAGCCGCCGCGCTGGGCGCCATGCCGCGTGATCGCCTCGACGGCGTACTCCGAGCAGGTCGGCAGGAACCGGCAGCGCGGAGCGAGGAAGGGACTGATTGCGGCGCGATAGAAGCGGATCGCGCCGGTGAGGATACGTTTCATCGCGCTTTGCCGCTTCGGCGCAGCACCGTGTCGGTGGTCGCGAAGATCCGGTCGAGCTCCTCGCGGGCCAGGCGCTTGCGCGCCGGGAGACCCGCGCCTGGCTCGGCGACCTGGAAGGCCGCGCGCACGCGCAGCAGCGCGACCACCGGACGAAGATGCAGGCCCGCGGCACGCCACGCTTCCCGTGCGACACGGCGCATCGCATTGCGTTCGACCGCGCGGCGCAGCACCCGCTTGGGCGCGGTGACGATCAGCCGGCCGCGCACACCCGGGTCGTCTTCGGCGACCGCCCTGGCGTGCACGCCGAAGTGCGTGCTCGAGGCTACTGGACGAGTGCGCAACAGCATCGGTACGATGCCCGGCGGCACCCGATCCGGCGTGCGAGCCTGCGCGCGGTGCAGCCGAGCGCCGCCTTCGCGGGCTTCGACCGGGTCACCGTGCGCCCGGTCGCCGTGCGCCGGGTCGCCGTGTGATGTGCCGGCAGGCAGATCAGACGGCGAGACGCTTTCTGCCCTTCGCGCGACGCGCACGAATGACGGCTCGTCCACCACGGGTCTTCATGCGTACGAGGAAGCCGTGCGTGCGCTTGCGGCGCACGACGGAGGGTTGATAGGTGCGTTTCATCGGCGTGTGCCTCGGAGTTGGGCGCGAAGTGAAGCGAAAAGCCTTTCATTACAACGCATTACCTGCACCCCTGTCAATTTGGCGATGGCGCTGCGATCGCGTTGCGAGGTAAAATGGCGTCTTTCCCCCGCCGCACCGCCGCCCTTTGCAGCGCGCGCGTTCCCCGCGCCGCGTCGGCCCCGCGATGCGACGTGCATCGTCCCTCCAGCCCGCCTGCCCGCACGCCCGAATCGACCGAAAACATGATGGACCGTTGGCTCGCCTGCGTGGCAAGGCTCGAGAACGAGATTCCCGCTCAGCAGTTCAAACCCTGGATCAAGCCGCTCGTCTACCTCGGCTACGACGAAGGCGAGCACCTGCTGCGTCTCGGCGTGCCGAACCACTTCAAGCTGAACTGGGTGAAGTCGCAGTTCGAGTCGCGCATCGAGTCGGTGGCCCGCGAAACGATCGAGCCCGAATTGCGCGTGAGCTTCGAGATCCATCGCGGCGACGCGCCGGGCGCACCGCGCGCGCCGAGCGCCGACGCGCTCGCGCTCGCCGGCGCTCGGGCGTGGACGGCATCGGGCGGCGCTGCCGTCGCCGACGACACCCGAAGCGGCGAAGCCGAGGTCGCCACGGAAAGCGCCGAAGCGCCCGCCGTTGCCGGCTTTCCGGCACTGGCGGCACCCGACGCGCGCACGCGGCTGCGTCCCGAGCTCACCTTCGAGACCTTCGTTCACGGCAAGGCGAACCAGATCGCCTGGTCGGCGGCACTGCAGGTCGTCGAACGGCCGGGCACCTCGTACAACCCCCTGTTCCTGTACGGCGGCGTCGGCCTGGGCAAGACCCACCTGCTGCACGCCGTGGGCAATGCGATCCGCGAGCGCATGCCCGGCGCGCGGGTGCGCTACATCCACGCGCAGGACTACTTCGACGAGATGGTGCGCGGCATCCAGCGCAAGTCGCTGCACGACTTCAAGCAGAAGTACCACACGCTCGACCTGCTGCTCGTCGACGACATCCAGTTCCTCGGCGGAAAGGATCGCACGCAGGAAGAGTTCTTCTACACCTTCGAGGCGCTGCTCACCGCGCGCAAGCAGCTGATCATCACCAGCGACACCTATCCGAAGGAGCTGTCGGCCTTCGAAGACCGGCTGGTGTCGCGCTTCGGCTCGGGGCTGATCGTCGAGATCGAGCCGCCGGAGCTGGAGATGCGCGTCGCGATCCTGCTGAAGAAGGCCGAGCAGTCGGGCGAGAAGCTGCCCGAGGAAGTCGCGTTCTTCGTCGCGAAGAACCTGCGATCGAACGTCCGAGAGCTCGAAGGCGCGCTGCTGCGCGTGATCGCCTTCGCGCGTTTCCGCGGCAAGGCGGTAACGGCCGAGCTCGCGAAGGAAGCACTGAAGGATCTGCTCGAGCTGAATCGGCCGCCGATCTCCATCGAGTCGATCCAGAAGACGGTCGCCGACTTCCTGAAGATCAAGGTCGCCGACATGTACAGCAAGCGGCGTCCGGCGCACATCGCGCGCGCGCGCCAGATCGCGATGTACTTCGCGAAGGAGCTCACGCAGAAGAGCTTCCCCGAGATCGGCGAGGCCTTCGGCGGGCGCGACCACACGACGGTGATGCACGCGGTCAAGCGCATCGCCGAGTTGCGCCAGCACGACCAGGAATGGAACCGGCAGCTCCACGTGCTCGAGCAGACGCTTCGTGGCTGAACGCTGCGCGAACAACTGCCGGATCGAAGCCGGGAAAACGCTGCACAAGCGCGGGAGCGATTGTGAATAACCTGCCGTTTTCCCGGGCAGCGCAGAGTTGTTCGAGTGCGTCCACAGCGGCCGGAACGCGCTCTCCACACCCCGTCGCGGCCCGCACAGCGAGCACCGGCGCGGCCGAGGCACGGTTGTCCCCAGAGTTGTTGCCAGTACATTCAACAACAGCAACAGGAAAATAGAACGAATGCAGTTCATCCAGGCAAACCGCGATGCGATCCTGAAGCCGCTGCAAACCGTGGCCGGGATCGTCGAACGACGTCACACGCTGCCGATCCTCGCCAACGTGCTTCTGCGCAAGACCGGCCCCGACGTTTCGTTCCTCGCCACCGACGTCGAGATCCAGGTCGAGACGACCGCGCAACTCGGTGCCGGCCGCGAAGACGGTGCGACGACGCTGTCGGCGCGCAAGCTGATCGACATCCTGCGTTCGCTGCCCGACGGCGCCGACGTGTCGATCAAGGTCGAGAACAAGCGCGCGACGATCCAGGCCGGCCGCAGCCGTTTCGCGCTGCAGACGCTCGACGCCTCCGAGTTCCCCACCGTCGCCGTCGCCGACCGCTTCGTCGCGTCCTTCGAGCTGCCGCAGCGCCAGCTCAAGCACCTGATCCGGATGGTGCACTTCGCGATGGCGCAACAGGACATCCGCTACTACCTGAACGGGCTGCTGCTCGTCACCGACGGTTCGCTGGTGAGGGTCGTCGCCACCGACGGCCACCGGCTGTCGTATTGCGAGGCCGCCATCGACGGCGCCGAGCTGGCGCGCACCGAGGTGATCATCCCGCGCAAGACGGTGCTCGAGCTGCAGCGACTGCTCGCCGACAGCGACGACCCGGTCGCGATCGATGTCTCGGGCAACCAGGTGCGCTTCCGCTTCGGCGAAGTCGAGATGGTCTCGAAGATCGTCGAAGGAAAGTTCCCCGACTACCAGCGCGTCATCCCGCAGGGATACACGAAGCGGGTCGTGCTCGCACGCGACGCCTTCGCCGCGTCGCTCGCGCGTGCGTCGATCCTGACGTCGGACAAGTTCAAGGGCGTGCGCCTGAGCCTGTCGCCGGGAACCTTGCAGATCCAGACGAGCAACGCCGAGCAGGAGGAAGCCGTCGAGGAGCTCGAGATCGAGTACGACGACGATCGCCTCGAGATCGGCTTCAACGTGAGCTACCTGCTCGACGTGCTCGGCAACCTCGACGCCGGCTCCGTGCAGATGGAGTTCGGCGATTCGGGCACGAGCGCATTGCTCACCGTGCCCGGCGACGAGCGCTTCCGCTACGTCGTGATGCCGATGCGCATCTGATCTCGCGCATCCGATTCCGAAGAACCACCATGACCGAAGCCGAACGACAATACGACTCCTCCGCGATCCAGATCCTCGAAGGCCTCGAGGCGGTGCGCAAGCGCCCGGGCATGTACATCGGAGACACGTCCGACGGCACCGGGCTGCACCACCTCGTCTTCGAAGTGGTCGACAACTCGATCGACGAGGCGCTCGCCGGCTTCTGCGACGAGATCGTCGTCACCATCCACACCGACAACTCGATCTCGGTGGTCGACAACGGCCGCGGCATCCCCACCGGCGTGAAGATGGACGACAAGCACGTCCCGAAGCGCAGCGCCGCCGAGATCGCGATGACCGAGCTGCACGCCGGCGGCAAGTTCAACCAGAACAGCTACAAGGTGTCGGGCGGCCTGCACGGAGTCGGCGTCTCCTGCGTGAACGCACTGTCGAAGTGGCTGCGCCTGACCATCCGCCGCAACGGCAAGGTGCACTTCATGGAGTTCACCCGCGGCCTCGTGCAGAACCGGATCGTCGAGCAGCGCGACGGCGTCGTCGTCTCGCCGATGCAGGTCACCGGCGAGACGCAGCTGCGCGGCACCGAGGTGCATTTCCTCGCCGACGAGCAGATCTTCGGCAACGTGGAGTTCCACTACGAGATCCTCAGCAAGCGGCTGCGCGAGCTCAGCTTCCTGAACAACGGCGTACGCATCCGCCTGGTCGACCAGCGCCAGGGCAAGGAGGAAGACTTCGCCTTCGCCGGCGGCGTCAAGGGCTTCGTCGAGTACATCAACCGCACGAAGACGACGATCCATTCGAACATTTTCCACGCCACCGGTGAGCGCGAAGTCGAGGTCGGCGGCGAGACGCGGCGCGTCTTCGTCGAGGTCGCGATGCAGTGGAACGACTCGTACAACGAGCAGGTGCTCTGCTACACGAACAACATCGCGCAGAAGGACGGCGGCACGCACCTCACCGGGCTTCGCGCGGCGATGACGCGCGTCATCAACAAGTACATCGAGCAGAACGAACTGGCGAAGAAGGCCAAGGTCGAGACCAGCGGCGACGACATGCGCGAAGGGCTCACCTGCGTACTGTCGATCAAGATGCCCGACCCGAAGTTCTCGAGCCAGACCAAGGAGAAGCTCGTTTCGTCGGAGGCGCGGCCCGCGGTCGAGGAGATCGTCGGCGCGACGCTCGAGGAGTTCCTGCTCGAGAAACCGGCCGACGCGAAGATCATCTGCGGCAAGATCGTCGACGCCGCCCGCGCGCGCGAGGCCGCGCGCAAGGCGCGCGAGATGACGCGGCGCAAGGGCCTGCTCGACGGCGTCGGCCTGCCCGGCAAGCTCGCCGACTGCCAGGAGAAGGATCCGGCGCTCTCTGAGCTCTTCATCGTCGAGGGCGACTCGGCCGGAGGCTCGGCCAAGCAGGGACGCGATCGCAAGTTCCAGGCGATCCTGCCGCTGCGCGGCAAGGTGCTCAACGTGGAGAAGGCGCGTTTCGACAAGCTGATCTCGTCCGAGCAGATCGCCACGCTGATCACCGCGCTCGGGACCAACATCGGCCCCGACTACGACGTCGACAAGCTGCGCTACCACCGCATCATCATCATGACCGACGCGGACGTCGACGGCAGCCACATCCGCACGCTGCTGCTCACGTTCTTCTATCGGCAGATGCCCGACCTCGTCGAGCGCGGTCACATCTACATCGCGCAGCCGCCGCTGTACAAGGTGAAGCATGGCCGCGACGAGCGCTACCTGAAGGACGACGCCGAGCTGAACCAGTACATGCTGCGGCTCGCGCTCGAGGGCGCGTCGCTGCTTCCGGCGGCGGGCGCCGAGCCGATCGCGGGCGACGCGCTCGCCGAACTCGCGCGCAAGTACCTCGTCGCCGAAGGCGTCGTCGAGCGGCTCTCGCGGATCATCGACGAGGACGCGCTGCGCTCGATCGTCGACGGCATCGAGATCGACCTCGCCAACGAGCAGAGCGCACGCGCGTCGGCTGCGCAGCTCGCCGCTGCGATGGCACGCTACGCCCCGGCGAACAACGGCGGCCCGCCCTCGGTGCACGCGCGTTTCGACGAGAAGCAGGAGAAGTGGCTGCTGCTCATCGAACGTCGTCATCACGGCAACGTGCGGACGAGCGTCATCGACTCCGAGTTCGTCGTCTCGGCCGACTACGAGGCGCTCGCCGGCTTCGCCGCAATCGTCGGCGGGCTGATCGGCGTCGGCGCGGAGATCCGCCGCGGCGAAGGCGAGAAGCAGAAGTCGCAGCCGATCGTCGACTTCCGCGCGGCGATGCGCTGGCTGCTCGCCGAAGCCGAACGCGGCGTCTCGCGCCAGCGCTACAAGGGCTTGGGCGAGATGAACGCGTCGCAGCTGTGGGAAACCACGATGGACCCCGCCGCCCGACGCCTGCTGCGCGTGCGCATCGACGACGCGATCGCCGCCGACCGTATCTTCACGACGCTGATGGGAGACGACGTCGAGCCGAGACGGGCGTTCATCGCGGAGAACGCGCTGGTGGCGCGCAATATCGACGTTTGATCGAAGCGGTCGTGCGGCTGCCGAACTGGCCCGTGGGTGCCGGTGGCGACGACGCTGGGCGCCGCCGGACCGAGCTCGCGGCACGATGCGCGCATCGGAGAGATCAGTGCATCAGGCAGCCGAAGTGCGCGCCACACGGGGCAGCCTGACCGTGAACGTGGTGCCGCGGCCCGTGCCGGCGCTTCGGGCCGACACCCGCCCGCCGTGCGCGCGGACGATCTCCCGAACGACCCAAAGACCGAGGCCGAGCCCGCCGTTGCGGAACCGCTTTGCGCGTCCGCCCTGCGAGAACAGCTCGAACATCGAGGTGCACTCGTCGGGTTCCATGCCGATGCCCTCGTCCGAGACCGAAAGCAGCGCGGCATTGCACAGCAGCCGCATCTCGAGACGGATCGTCGTGCCGTCGCCGCTGAACTTCGACGCGTTCTCGAGCAGGTTGACCACGACCTGCGTCAGTCGCTCGGGATCGGCGTGCAGCTCGAAGCGCTGCCGCGGCAGCCGCACCTGCAATCGCTGGTGGCGGCCATCGAGGACGGGTCGGCAGGCGTCGATTGCGCGCTCGACGAACGCGGTCGTCCCGATCGGGCGGCGATCGA
>JBIQJM010000078.1:0-15082 GCA_044507525.1 Burkholderiales bacterium | reverse complement strand
CGGACACCCCCCGTGCTTGGCGCACGCCACGAGCGTTGCCGGAGCGCCAGGCGCCCGCCGCGACCGCGCCGGCGCTTACGCGCCTACAGCTTCAGCGACTCCATGTAGCTGTTGAAGCCCGCCTCGTTGAAGCGGAACCAGGCGATGCTCTGGTTGCGGAACTGCTCGTAGTCGGTCCAGACCTTCTTCCAGTTCGGGTTCTTGGCCGACAGGTCGGAGTACAGCTGCAGCGCGGACTTGTACGCGGCGTCGAGGATCGACTTGTCGAAGCGATGCAGCTTCACGCCGTTGCCGACGAGCTCCTTCAGCGCGACCGGGTTCACCGCGTCGTAATGCGCCTGCACGCTCACGTGCGACGCGAACGCGGCCGACTCGACGATCGCCTGCAGCTCGGGCGACAGCGCTTCCCACGCCTTGGCGTTCACGTACAGCGTGATCTGCGGTCCACCCTCCCAGAAGCCGGGGTAGTAGTAGTTCTGCGCGACCTTGTAGAAGCCGAGCTTCAGGTCGTCGTGCGGGTTGACGAACTCGACGGCGTCGAGCGTGCCCTTCTCGAGCGCCTGGTAGATCTCGCCGGCGGGAATGTTCTGCGGCACGACGCCGAGCGGCTCGAGCACCTTGCCGACGAAGCCGCCCATGCGGAACTTCAGCCCCTTCAGGTCGGCGGCCGAGTTGATCTCCTTGCGGAACCAGCCGCCCATCTGCGCCCCGGTGTTGCCGAACGCGAAGTTGACGATGTCGTACTGGCGGTAGAACTCGCGCATCAGCTTGCGTCCGTTGCCCCACGTGTACCACGCGGTCATCTGGCGCGAGTTCATGCCGAAGGGAACCGCGCAGTCGAGCGCGAAGGTGTCGTCCTTGCCGAAGAAGTAGTACGCCGCGGTAGTCGCCGCTTCGACCGTCCCCTGCTGCACGGCGTCGACGACGCCGAAGGCCGGAACGAGCTCGCCGGGCTGGTGCACGGTGACGTTCAGCCGCCCGCCCGAGGCCGCGTTGACGTTCTTCGCGAAGAGCTCCGCCCCGCCGTACAGCGTGTCGAGCGATTTCGGGAAACTGGAGGTGAGACGCCAGCGGATCGCCTGCTGGGCGTGCACGGCCGGCGCGATTCCCGCACCCAGGATGCCGGCCATGCCGGCGCCTTTCACGAACGAACGTCGCTCCATCTTTCTTCTCCGGTGGACTCGTAACGAGGTCGACGCCGCGACGGCTGCCGTGCGCCGGTGCGGGCGATTCTAGCGCGGTATTCAACGCCTCCGGGGAGGCGGGAGGTCGGTGCACGTGCCTTCGGCGACCTCGGCTGCGAGCCCGATCGACTCGCCCAGCGTCGGATGCGGATGGATCGTGCGCCCGATGTCGGCCGCGTCGGCGCCCATCTCGATCGCGAGCGCGATCTCTCCGATCAGGTCGCCGGCGTGCGTGCCGACGATCGCGCCGCCGACGACGCGGTGCGTCTCTTCGTCGAAGAGCAGCTTCGTGAAACCCTCTGCACGGCCATTGGCCAGCGCGCGCCCCGACGCGCTCCAGGGGAACGTCGCCTTCTTCACCTTCACGCCGCGCGCCTTCGCCTCGTCCTCGGTCAATCCGGCCCAGGCGATCTCGGGATCGATGTACGCCACCGACGGGATCACGCGCGCATCGAAGAAGCTCTTCTGTCCGGCCGCGGCCTCCGCCGCCACGTGTGCCTCGTGCGTCGCCTTGTGCGCGAGCATCGGCTGGCCGACGACGTCGCCGATCGCGAAGATGTGGGGAACGCTGGTGCGCATCTGGCGATCGACGAGGCGGATGAAGCCGCGCTCGTCGACCTCGATGCCGGCCTTCCCGGCGTCGATCCGCTTGCCGTTGGGCGAACGGCCGACCGCGCAGAGCACGAGATCGTAGGTCTGCGCCGCTCCGGGCGCTTCGGCACCCTCGAAGGAAACGCGAATGCCTTCGTCGACGGCTTCGGCGGCGACGGTCTTCGTCTGCAGCATCACCCGGTCGAAGCGCGCGGCGTTGTGGCGCTGCCAGATCCTGACCGCGTCGCGATCGGCGCCGGTCATCAGCGTGTCGAGCATCTCGACGACGTCGATGCGCGCGCCGAGCGACGAATAGACGGTCGCCATCTCGAGCCCGATGATGCCGCCGCCGATGACGAGCATGCGTTTCGGCAGGAACGGCAACTCGAGCGCGCCGGTCGAATCGACGATGCGCGGATCGTCGGGCAGGAAGGGCAGGCGCACCGCGCTCGACCCGGCCGCGACGATCGCCTGCTCGAAGCGGATCACCTGCCGCTTCGATTCGCCGTCGCCGGCAGGCTCGATCTCGATCCGGTTCGCGTCGAGGAAACGCCCGTAGCCGTGCACGACGCGGACCTTGCGCGCCTTCGCCATCGAGGCGATGCCCGCGGTGAGCTTGCCGACGACGGCGTTCTTGTGCGCACGCAGCGCATCGAGATCGATCGTCGGCTCGCGGAAGGCCACCCCCAGCGACTCGAAGCGCTTCGCCTCGTCGATCACCGACGCGACGTGCAGCAGTGCCTTCGACGGAATGCAGCCGACGTTCAGGCACACGCCTCCGAGCGTCGGATGGCGTTCGACGAGCACCGTGTCGAGCCCGAGGTCGGCAGCGCGAAACGCGGCGGCGTAGCCGCCCGGGCCGGACCCGAGCACGAGCATCGCGCACTCGGCGTCGGCCGGGGGGGCACCGGCCGGCGCTGCTCCGGACGCGGCGCGCCGTTCCGGCGCCGGCGCCGGTTGCACCGGTGGTGGCTGCTGCTGCGCCTGCGGCTCCCGCGGCTCCTTCGTCTCCTTCGTCGCCTGCGTCTCCTGCGCCGCCGCCCGCGGTGCCGCCTGCGCTTCGCCCGCTTCGGCGCGCAGCTCGAGGATCGCGCTGCCCTCGGAGACCTTGTCGCCGATCTTCACGAGCAGCTTCGCGACGACACCGGCGCCGGGCGACGGGATCTCCATCGACGCCTTGTCCGACTCGACGGTGATCAGCGACTGCTCGGCGGCGATCGTCTCGCCTTCCTCGACCAGCACCTCGATGACCTCGACCGCCTCGAAGTCGCCGATGTTCGGCACCTTGACCTGGATCGTCTCGCTCATCGCTCGTGTCCTGCCCGGTTCGACGAAGAAATCGCTGCGACCTTCACAGCACGACGCGCCGGAAATCGGCGAGCAGCTGCGCCAGGCGCGCGTTGAAGCGCGCCGCGGCCGCTCCGTCGACGACGCGGTGGTCCCACGACAGCGACAGCGGCAGGATCAGCCGAGGCTCGAAGGAACCACCGTTCCACGTGGGGCGCATCGACGTACGGCACACGCCGAGGATCGCGACCTCGGGCGCGTTGATGATCGGCGTGAAATAGGTGCCGCCGATGCCGCCGAGACTGGAGATCGAGAAGGTTCCGCCCTGCATCTCTGTCGGCGAGAGCTTTCCTTCGCGTGCCTTCTTCGCGAGCTCGGCCGTCTCGCGCGCGATCTGCAGCACGCCCTTCGTGTCGGCGTCGCGGATCACCGGAACGACGAGTCCGTTCGGCGTGTCGGCCGCGAACCCGATGTGCCAGTAGTTCTTGACGACGATGTTCTCGCCGTCGAGCGACGAGTTGAAGTCGGGGAACTCCTTGAGCACGGCGACGCAGGCCTTGACGAGGAACGCGAGCAGCGTCACCTTCGTCCCGTCGCGTTCGTGCTCGCGGTTGAGCTGCTGGCGAAAGGCCTCGAGCTCGGTCACGTCCGCATCGTCGTGATTCGTGACGTGCGGGATCATCACCCAGTTGCGGTGCAGGTTGCCCGCCGCGATCCGGCGGATGCGCCCGACCGGCTTCGTCTGCACCGGCCCGAACTTCGCGAAGTCGACCTGTGGCCACGGCAGCAGGCCGAGCGCGGTGCCCGCCCCGGCCGTCTCGCCGGCCGCGGCGCCGTCCGCGCGCGCCGCGGCGCCGCGCGAGACGACCCCCTTGACCCATTCGCGAACGTCCTCGTGCAGGATGCGCTGCTTCGGACCCGACCCGCGCACCTGCGCGAGATCGACGCCGAGTTCGCGCGCGAACCTGCGCACCGACGGCGACGCGTGCGGCTTGACGACGTGCGTGCGGTCGTAGTCGAAGCCCGCGGTCGGCGACGGTTCGCCGTGCGACAGCGCGGCGCCTGCCTGCGCGGCGGCGCGCGGCGGCGGCTCGGCGTATGCCAATCGCATCGCGTCGCGCTCGAGATCGGTCTGCCCCGAGAGCGTGGCATGCGGCTGCTCCTGCACGCGCGCACCGGCCACCGGCGCCGACGCGGTCGGCGTCATCGACGGCGCCGACTCCGGCAGCCCCGTCGTCGCCTGCGCGACGGCCGCGGGCTCGGAGGGCGGCACCGGCTCCTGTGCGCCTGCCCGCTCGCGTGCGCCTTCGGCAGTCGGCGCCCCCTGCTGCGCCTGCGCATCCTCCGGCGCCGATTCCGGCTGCCCGGCCGGTGCGCCTTCCTGCGCCTGCAGCTCGACGATCGGCGTGCCCTGCGACACCTTGTCGCCGAGCTTCACGAGCAGGCGCCGGACGACACCGGCCGCCGGCGACGGGATCTCCATCGACGCCTTGTCCGATTCGACGGTGATCAGCGACTGCTCGGCGGCGACCGAATCGCCCTCGTTGACCAGGACTTCGATCACCTCGACCTGGTCGAAGTCGCCGATGTTCGGCACGGACACCTGCATCGTCTCGCTCCTGAATTGCTCTTCGTTGACGACTCGGGACGTCGCCGCGCCGCACCGGCGCGACGACCTCGTTCGGGCTCGCCGCGCGTGCCGCAGGCGGGAAGCTGCCCCGCCCGCGGCACGCGCGCTTCAGACATGATGCGGGTTCGACTTCGCAGGGTCGATGTCGTACTTGCGGATCACCTCGGCGAGACGCTTGCGGTCGAAGGCGCCGTCTTCGGCGAGCGCGGTGAGCGCAGCCAGCGCGACGAAACGCCGATCGACCTCGAAATGCTCGCGCAGCTTCGCTCGGAAGTCCGAGCGACCGAATCCGTCGGTACCGAGCACGTGATAGCGGCGTCCCTGCGGCAGGTACGGCCGGATCTGGTCGGCGTAGGCCTTGAGGTAGTCGGTGGAAGCGACCAGCGGACCGGCGCTGTCCTGGAAGATCTTCGTCACGTACGGAACCTTCGGCTTCTCGCCCGGATGCAGCAGGTTCCAGCGCTCGCAGTCGAGCCCTTCGCGGCGCAGCTCGGTGAAGCTCGTCATGCTCCAGACGTCGGCCGCGACGCCCCAGTCGCGCTCGAGCAGTTCGGCCGCGGCGAGCACTTCGCGCAGGATCGTCCCCGAGCCGAGCAGCTGCACCCGCTGCTTCGCCTTCCCGCCGGCGCGCAGTCGATACCCGCCGCGAACGATCCCCTCCTCGTCGCCGGGCACGAGCCCCGGCTGCGCGTAGTTCTCGTTCATGACGGTGATGTAGTAGTAGACGTCCTCCTGCTCCTGGATCATCCGGCGCAGGCCGTCGTGCACGATCACCGCGAATTCGTGCGCGAAGGCCGGGTCGTAGGACAGGCAGTTCGGGATCACCGACGTGAGGATGTGGCTGTGGCCGTCCTGGTGCTGCAGCCCCTCGCCGTTCAGCGTGGTGCGGCCCGCGGTGCCGCCGAGCAGGAAGCCGCGCGCGTGCATGTCGCCGGCCGCCCACCAGAGGTCGCCGGCGCGCTGGAAGCCGAACATCGAGTAGTAGATGTAGAAGGGGATCATGATGCGGTCGTTCGACGAATACGACGTCGCCGCCGCCATCCACGAGCAGAACGCGCCCGCCTCGTTGATGCCCTCCTGCAGGATCTGCCCCTTCACGTCCTCGCGGTAGTACATCACCTGGTCCTTGTCGACCGGCGTGTACTTCTGTCCCTCGGGCGCATAGATGCCGATCTGCCGGAACATTCCTTCCAGGCCGAAGGTGCGTGCCTCGTCGGGCACGATCGGCACCACCCGCGGACCGAGCTCCTTGTTGCGGGTGAGCGCGGTGAGCAGGCGCACGAACGCCTGCGTCGTCGAGATCTCGCGCCCCTCGGCGGTGGGCTCGAGCACCGCCTTGAACATGTCGAGGCCGGGAATCGTGAACGACTCGCTGCAGCGCGTTCGCCGCTGCGGCAGGAAGCCGCCGAGCGCACGGCGCCGCTCGAGCATGTACTGCATCTCGGGCGTGTCCTCCGGCGGCCGGTAGAACGGCAGGTCGTTCAGCTGCTCGTCGGGGATCGGGATGTTGAAGCGGTCGCGGAACTGGCGGATCGCATCCTCGTCGAGCTTCTTCAACTGGTGCGTCGGGTTCTTCGCCTCGCCGGCGCGCCCCATGCCGTAGCCCTTGACCGTCTTGGCGAGGATCACGCTCGGCTGCCCGCGGTGGTTGGCCGCCGCGTGGAAGGCCGCGTAGACCTTGTGCGGATCGTGCCCGCCGCGGTTCAGTCGCCAGATGTCCTCGTCGGTCATGCGCGAGACCATCTCGAGCAGCTTCGGGTGCTTGCCGAAGAAGTACTTGCGTACGAAGGCGCCGTCGTTGGCCTTGTACGCCTGGTACTCGCCGTCGACCGACTCCTCCATCACGCGCTGCAGGATGCCTTCCTTGTCGCGCGCGAGCAGCGGGTCCCAGTACGAGCCCCAGACCAGCTTGATGACGTTCCACCCCGAGCCGCGGAAGTCGCGTTCGAGTTCCTGGATGATCTTGCCGTTGCCGCGCACCGGCCCGTCGAGGCGCTGCAGGTTGCAGTTGATGACGAAGATCAGATTGTCGAGATTCTCGCGCGTGGCGAGGCTGATCGCGCCGAGCGACTCCGGCTCGTCCATCTCGCCGTCTCCGCAGAACACCCAGACCTTGCGGTTCGCGGTGTCGGCGATGCCCCGCGCGTGCAGGTACTTCAGGAAACGCGCCTGGTAGATCGCCATCAGCGGGCCGAGCCCCATCGACACGGTGGGGAACTGCCAGAACTCGGGCATCAGGTTCGGGTGCGGATACGAGGGCAGCCCCTTGCCGCCGACTTCCTGGCGAAAGTGCTCGAGCTGTTCCTCGCTGAGCCGTCCCTCGAGGAACGCACGGCCGTACAGGCCCGGCGCCGAATGTCCCTGGAAATAGACGAGGTCGCCGCCGTGTCCCTCGCTGGGCGCGTGCCAGAAGTGGTTCATCCCCGTGCCGATCATCGTCGCCAGCGACGCGAAGGACGCGAGATGCCCGCCGAGGCCGCCGCCGTCGGGCGACTCGATCCGGTTCGCCCGCACCACCATCGCCATCGCGTTCCAGCGGATGAACGAACGGATGCGCTCCTCGAAGGCCGCGTTGCCGGGCGACGGCACCTCGAGATGCGGCGGGATCGTGTTGACGTAGGCGGTATTGGCCGAGAACGGCAGGTACGCACCCGAACGGCGCGCCATGTCGATCATCTGCTCGAGCAGGAAATGCGCGCGCTCGGGTCCTTCGCGGTCGATGACGGCCTCGAGCGCGTCCAGCCATTCGTGCGTCTCGAGCGGGTCCGGATCCGAAGGGACTACGGGCGCGGGCGGCGTTGCGGGAACTGCGGACATGGCGTCTCCTGCGTCCAGGGGTTTCGATCGATTCTAGGAAGCGCCCCTGCAAAAGACAAGGCGAAATCCCGAATTACGGTACAGATTTTCATATTACGGTAAAACGACCGACCGTGCGCTCCGGCCGGCCGCGCCGTTCCTCGCCCATCGGCCTTCTCGTCCCCGGACAACAAAGCGCACGATCCTCTCCCACCCGGTGTGTCTACACTTGCTGCTGCATGAACGCACGCCCCGACTCTTCGACGCGCCGCGCCGAGATGCGCGCCATCCGCTGGCTGTCGCTGTCGCACGCGCTCGGCATCGGACTGTTCGTCGTCCTGATGGGCGTGTTCTTCTGGTACCTGCAGCAGTTGGAGGCAGACCAGCAGCAGCAAACGCTGTACCGCGACATCAGCGGCGCGCAAACGGCGCTGCGACGAGAGTTCCGCGACGACCAGGACGAGATCGCGCTGGCGGCGCCCGAGTGGATGTCACGCGCGAAGCGCGGACTGCCGATCACCCAGCAGGTCGCCGACTTCCTGACGCAGCAGCCGGCCGCGGCCTACGTCGCGATCGCCGACGCCGAAGGCCGGGTCGTCTACGTGCAGCGTGCGCGCGACGTCGCGCCGCTCACCTCGCGCGCCGAGGGGGCGCGCATCGCCGATCCGGCGGGGCGCGCCGCCTTCGACGAGGCGGCCAGCACGCTGCGACCCATCTTCACCGCGCCGTTCACCGCCGCCTCGAGCGACGTGCTCTTCGAGCTGCACGCGCCGATCGCCGGAACCTCCGGATTCGGCGGAGCGGTGATCGTCGCCTACTCGCTGAACCAGGTGATGGGCGGCTCGCTGCTGCAGACGATCCGCGATCGCTACCAGATCGCGGTCGTCGACCGCGAAGGCAACACGCTCGTCAGCTCGTCGCTGTTCGAGATCGACATCGCGCACCTCACCTACGAGGTGCCGCTCGATCCGCCCGGCCACGGCGTGCGACTGCGTGCCTTCGCCTACGAGCAGCAGCCGCACCTGGTCGACCGCACGCTGGTCGCCGCCGTCATCGGCCTGTCGCTCGCGATCCTCGCCAGCCTGGTCGCGCTGTGGGGACACGCACGGCGCAGGCTCTTCGCCGAGTACGAGCGCGACCGCCTGTTCACGCTCTCGCCCGACCCGCTGTGCGTCTTCGAGACCGACGGCGCGCTGGTGCGCGGCAACCCCGCGTTCCGCCAGGTGCTCGGCGCCGGCGAGCGGCGCCGACGCATCGACCGCTGGGTGCACCCGGACGATCGCGACCAGGTCGCGACGGCACTCGAACAGATCCGCCGGCCCGGCGTGTCGTCGGCGAGCTTCGAGGCGCGCTTCCGCGCGCAGGAGCCCGGCGCGGAGACGGACGCATCGACGCAGCAGGCGACCAGCTGGCGCTGGCTGCACTGGTCGCTGCGCCGCGACCCCGACGCGCAGCGGCCGCTGCTGTACGCGGTCGCGCGCGACGTCACCGAACGCCGCAACGCCGAAGTGGCGCTCGCCGCCGAGACGGCGTACCGGCGCGCGATGGAGAACTCGATGCTCACCGGCATGCGCGCCTTCGACATGCAGGGGCGCATCGGCTACGTGAACCCGGCCTTCTGCAACATGGTCGGCTTCACCGAGCAGGAGCTCGTCGGCTCCGTCCCGCCCTATCCCTACTGGCCTGCGGGCAGCGCGGGCATCAACCGCGAGAACGTCGACCGCGTGCTCTCGGGGCAGACGCCGGCCAGCGGCTTCGAAGTCAAGGTGCGGCGCAAGGACGGATCCGTGTTCGACGCCCGGATGTACGTCTCGCCGCTGATCGATGCGGAGGGACGGCAGACGGGCTGGATGACGTCGATGACCGACGTGACCGAACCGAAGCGCATCCGCGAGCAGCTGGCCGCCGCACACGAACGCTTCGAGACGGTGCTCGACGAGCTCGACGCGGCGGTCTCGGTCGTCGCGCGCGCGGCGGAAGGCTCGGGGCACGGCGCCGAGCTGCTGTTCGCCAACCGGATGTACCGCAGCCTCTTCGGCGCCGACAGCCGCCGCCACGAGATGCTGCTCGCCTCGCACGCCTACGGCGTGCAGGCCGGCGCACCCGCCGAGGTCTTCGACCCGACGCTCGGGCGCTGGTTCGACCTGCGCGTGCGGCAGATCCGCTGGGTCGACGGCAGCCCGGTCGAGCTGCTGGTCGCCACCGACACGACGCGCCGCCACGAGATCGAGGAGCAGCAGCGCGAGCAGGACCGCAAGCTGCAGCGAACCTCGCGACTGGTGACGATGGGCGAGATGGCGTCGTCGCTGGCGCACGAGCTGAACCAGCCGCTGACCGCGATCGCGAACTACTGCATGGGGATGTCGGCGCGCGTGCGCGCGAGCGTCGCCGCGAACCTGCCGATCGCCGCCGACGAGCTGCTCGAGCCGCTGGCCAAGACCACCGCGCAGGCGGCGCGCGCGGGCGAGGTGATCCGCCGCATCCGCAACTTCGTCAAGCGCAGCGAGCCCGAACGCCGACGCTGCGAGGTCGCGACGATCGTCGCCGATGCGATCGGCCTCGCCGAGATCGACGCCCGTCGCCTGGGCATCCAGATCGTCACCCGGATGCCCGAACAACTGCCCCCGCTGTACGTCGATCCGATCCTCATCGAGCAGGTGCTGCTGAACCTCCTGAAGAACGCGCTCGATGCGACGCGCGACGCGCCGCCCGGCGTCCCGTGCAGCGTCGTGCTCGCCGTGGAGCAGCGCGACGACCAGCTCGAGTTCAGCGTGACCGACCGTGGCGCCGGCCTCGCCACCGACGCACGCGAGCGGCTGTTCGAGCCCTTCTTCACGACCAAGCGCGAAGGCATGGGGATGGGGCTGAACATCTGCCGCTCGATCGTCGAATCGCACAAGGGCCGGCTCTGGGCGCAGACGCCGGAGGGCGGGGGCTGCAGCTTCCGCTTCACGCTGCCGGTCGACGCGCGCGTGGCCGCCGCGGTGCCCGCCTGATGCCGATGCACCGCAGGGCCCGCTTCGGCGCTGCCGCCGCTCGACGCTCCACACTTCCTGCCGACGGAACCTCCATTCGATGACCACCCCTCCCGAACCGCATTCCGAATCGATCGACTCCGGCGAGCCGGCACCCCGCAGCGGCGGCCTCGTCTACGTGGTCGACGACGACGAGGCCGTGCGCGACTCGACGCGATGGCTGCTCGAGGCCAACGGCTTCGAGGTCGTCACCTTCGCCGGCGCCGAGGAGTTCCTCGCACAGCTGCCCGACCCCGAGCCGATCGCGTGCCTGCTGCTCGACGTGCGCATGCCCGGCATGTCCGGTCTCGAGCTGCACGAAGAGCTCAGCCGGCGCGGTTCCACCTTGCCGCTGATCTTCGTCACCGGCCACGGCGACGTGCCGATGGCGGTCTCCCGGATGAAGAAAGGCGCCTACGACTTCCTCGAGAAGCCGTTCAGCGACGCGCAGCTGCGCCAGCTGGTCGGCGAATGCCTGAAGCGCGCGGAATCGCTCGCCCGCAACCGGCGCGACGACCGCGACGCGCACGACCGCGTCGACCGGCTCACCGCGCGCGAGCGCCAGGTGCTCGACCTGATCGTCTCGGGCCGCCTGAACAAGCAGATCGCCGACGACCTGGGCATCAGCATCAAGACCGTCGAGGCGCATCGCGCGAACATCATGGACAAGCTCGGCGCGCGCACGATGGCGGACCTGATGCGCATCGCGCTGCGCGCGGGCGGCGAGCGGCCGGAGTGAAGCGGCGCGCCTTCGCTCGCGCCGCCCCTGCCCGCCTCGCCCCTGCGGTCCGCGCCGCCTCTCTCGGCGGTCGCCTTCGGCGCTACCCGCGGCTGCGCGCGTAACCCGGCGTATCCGCCGCGCGTGCGCGCATCGCGCGCACGAGCGCGCGCACGGGCGGCTGCTCGCGCAGCACGCGCGCCCCGGCGAGGAAATAGCGCTCGATCCCCATCGGCACGAAGCCGAGGTCGAGCTGCTCCGCCGCGGCGCGCAGGCCGAATCCGGCGTCGGCCAGGCCGGCCGCCACCGATGCGGCCACCGCGAAATGCGTGAACTCCTCGCGCTCGTAGCCGGCGATCTCGGCCGGTCGCAATCCGCGCTCGCGCAGCAGCCGGTCGAACCAGGCGCGGGTTCCCGCGCCGCGCTGGCGGTTCACGAAGCGCACCCCGGTGCGCGCGAGATCGGCGACGTCGCGGATCCGCTTCGGGTTGCCGTGCGCGACGATCAGTCCCTGTTCACGCCGCACCACCGGCTCGACGAAGCAGCGCGCGTCGCCGAAGACGGACGGTCGTTCGCGCGCCGCCGGCAGCGGCTCGGGCAGGTGGAATCCGGCGAGGTCGGCCTCGCCGCGCTCGAGCGCTTCCAGCGCCTGCTCGGAACCGACGAAGCGCACGCTCCAGCGTTGCGCGCCGTCGCCGGCCAGCACCGCCTGCAGCAGCAGGTCGTGGCTGGCCGCGACGCGCATCGGCGACCCGCGCGCGGCGACGAGCGGAGCGATCGCTCCGTGCAGCGCCCGCATCGGCGCATCGAGGCTGCGTTCGGCCTGCCGTTCGAAGCGCCGGCCGGCGTGCGCGAGTGCCTCGCCCGCCGGCGTGAGGCGGCTGCCGTGCCCTTTCACGCGTTCGACCAGCGGCACGCCGAGCAGCCGCTCGGCGCGCACCAGCTTGCCCCAGGCGCCCCGGTACGAGACGCCGAGCGCGTGCGCCGCGCTGGCCATGCGCGGCGCCTGCGCCAGCGCCCCCAGCAGCCGAGCGAGCTCGACGACGTCGAGCGTCTCGTCGCCGATCGGCAGCCGGACGGTGGTCGAGACCTCGAGCGATGCACGCTGCAACGGCAGTCGCATATGCAATGTATTTCCGAATCACTCGCCGAAGAAGGCTACACCTAAACTGCTTCGATGTTCGACGTGCCGATCGACGAGTTGCTGCGCAGCTTCGAGGGCGACGTTCTCGAGATCGTCCTTCTGTCGCTGCGCGTGAGCCTGACGGCGGTGGCGATCGCATCGCTGATCGGGCTGCCGCTGGGCGCCCTCGTCGCCGTCGTGCGCTTTCCGGGGCGCACCGTGGTGGTCACGGTGCTCAACGCGATGATGGGCCTGCCGGCGGTGCTGGTCGGCCTGATCGTCTATCTCTCGCTGTCGCGCAGCGGCCCCTTCGGCGTGTTCGGCCTGCTGTTCACGCCGGCGGCGATGATCGTCGCGCAGGCCTTCCTCACCACGCCGCTGATCGCCGCGCTCACGCGCCAGACGATCGAGGACGCATGGCGCGAACACGGCGAAACGCTGCGCTCGCTGCGCCTGCCGCTCGTTGCCCGGGTGCGCGTGCTGCTGTGGGACTGCCGCTTCTCGGTCGTCGCCGCCGTGCTCGCAGGGCTCGGGCGCGCGATGTCCGAGGTCGGCGCCGTGATGATCGTCGGCGGCAACATCGACGGCTTCACGCGCGTGATGACGACCGCGATCGCGCTCGAGACGAGCAAGGGAGACCTCGCGCTGGCCGTTGCGCTGGGGATGGTACTGATGACGCTGGTGCTCGCGCTGAACGCGCTGGCGAGCGTGACGCGCGGCTGGGCGATGCGACGCCATGGAAGCTGACTTGCGCGCGCCGGGCGCCCCGTGGCGGGCATCGTCGATGAAGGCGGCGCGATGGCGCACGTCGCCGCCGGCTCCGGTCGTGCGCGACGCCCTCGGCGAAGCGCCGGGCCGCGGCGAATCGCCGCCGCACGGCAGCGGCACGGGCCACCGCGAGGCGCCGGAGCTGCATCCGCCGCTGGTGGCCCTGCGCGGCGTCGTCTTCCGGCCCGGGAACCGCACGATCCTCGATCGCGTCGACTTCGACTGGAAGGACGCGGGCATCTGCGCGCTCATCGGGCCCAACGGCGCCGGCAAGAGCGTGCTGCTGCGGACGATCCACGGCCTGCTCGCGCCCGACGAAGGCGAAGTGCGCTTCGAAGGCCGCGTGCGTCCGGCGGGCGACCTCGCCTTCGCCGGCCAGGCGCTCGTCTTCCAGCACTCGTCGATGTTCCGCGGCTCGGCGCTCGAGAACCTGCTGGTCGTGCCGGGCCTCGCCGGCGACCGGCGCGCGCGCCGCGCGCGTGCGCTGGAGATGCTCGAACGCGTGGGCCTGCACGAGCTGGCGAAGGCGCCGGCGCTGAAGCTGTCCGGCGGCGAGCGCCAGCGCCTGGCGATCGCCCGCGCATGGCTGATGAAGCCGCGCCTGCTGCTGCTCGACGAGCCGACGGCGAGCCTCGATCCGACGGCCACCGAGCACGTCGAACGGCTCCTGCGCGACGTGCGCGCGAGCGGCACCCGCGTGCTGCTCACCTCGCACAACCTCGGACAGGTTTCGCGCCTGGCCGACGAGGTCGTGTTCCTGCATCGCGGCCGGCTGCTCGAACGCCAGCCGGCCGCCGAGTTCTTCGCGAAGCCCCGCACTCCCGAAGCCCGTCAATACCTGCAAGGAGCCTTGCCATGGCATCTTCCTTCACCCGAATGACGTCGATCGGCGCGCTGCTGCTCGCCGCCGTGCTCTTCGCGCCGCCGGTCGCGAACGCCCAATCGACGGCGATCACGGTCGCCTCGACGACGTCGACCGAGCAGTCGGGACTCTTCAAGCACCTGCTGCCCGCCTTCGAGAAGGACACGGGCATCCAGGTGAAGGTCGTCGCGGTGGGCACCGGCCAGGCGCTCGACATCGGCCGCCGCGGCGACGCCGACGTCGTCTTCGTGCACGACGCGGCCGCGGAGGAAAAGTTCGTTTCGGAAGGCTACGGCGTGGACCACCGCCGAGTCATGTACAACGACTTCGTCCTCGTCGGTCCGAAGGCCGATCCGGTGAAGATCGCCGGCGGCAAGGACATCCTCGAGGCGATGCGCCGGATCGCCGAGGCGAAGGCGCCCTTCGCGTCGCGCGGCGACCGCAGCGGCACGCACGCCGCGGAGCTGCGCTTCTGGAAGGCCGCCGGCGTCGACGTCGACGCCGGCAAGGGGCAGTGGTACAAGGAAACGGGCTCGGGAATGGGACCGACGCTGAACACCGCCTCCGGAATGAACGCCTACGCGCTCACCGACCGCGGCACCTGGCTGTCGTTCAAGAACCGCGGCGACCTCGACATCCTCGTGCAGGGCGACAAGCGCCTGTTCAACCAGTACGGCGTGATGCTGGTGAACCCGGAGAAGCACCCGCAGGTGAACAAGCAAGCGGGAACGAAGTTCATCGACTGGCTGGTCGGCGAGCGGGGCCAGCAGACGATCGCCGCCTTCCAGCTGAACGGCGAGCAGCTCTTCTTCCCGAACGCGAAGGACTGAGGGCGCAGGCAATCGCACGGCGCAGGTTCGTCGCCCTGGAGCATCCCTCGCGTCGTGCTAGAATCTCGCGCTTCGCGCCCGTAGCTCAGTTGGATAGAGTACCTGGCTACGAACCAGGGGGTCGTGGGTTCGAATCCTGCCGGGCGCGCCAGATTCGACGAGAAGCCAAGGGCCCGGAGAGCGATCTCCGGGCCCTTTCTCCTTTCACCCGCCCGCGTCGATCACCCCGCGGCGCAGCTGGTCGCGTTCCATCGACTCGAACAGCGCCTTGAAGTTCCC
>JBIQJM010000077.1:0-15406 GCA_044507525.1 Burkholderiales bacterium | reverse complement strand
GCGCGCGCCGCGTTGATCGCCGCCTGCACGTCGACCGCGGCCGACTCGATGCTGCGATCGAGGTCGAACTGCAGCACCACGCGCGTGCTGCCGAGCGAGCTGCGCGAGGTCATCTCGGTGACGCCGGCGATCTTGCCGAGCGCGCGCTCCAGCGGCGTGGCGACGGTGGCCGCCATCGTCTCGGGGCTCGCGCCGGGCAGCGACGCCGAGACCGAGATCGTCGGGTAGTCGACCTGCGGCAGCGGCGCGACCGGCAGCATGCGCAGCGCGGCCAGCCCGGCGAGCACGATGGCCAGCGTCAGCAGCGTCGTCGCCACCGGGCGGCGCACGAAGGTCTCGAAGAAGCCCATCACGCGGCCCGCCGCCGCGCGGAGAACCAGCGCGCGGAGCGGTCGAAGGCGAGGTAGACGACCGGCGTCGTGAACAGCGTGAGCACCTGGCTGAGCAGCAGCCCGCCGACCATCGTGACGCCGAGCGGATGGCGCAGCTCCGAGCCGACGCCGGTGCCGAGCATCAGCGGCAGCGCCGAAAGCAGCGCGGCCATCGTCGTCATCAGGATCGGGCGGAAGCGCAGCAGCGCCGCCTGGTAGATCGCTTCGCGCGGCGGCTTGCCCTCGATGCGTTCGGCGTCGAGCGCGAAGTCGATCATCAGGATCGCGTTCTTCTTGACGATGCCGATCAGCAGCACGATGCCGATCACGGCGACGATGCCCAGGTCGCTGCCCGAGAGCATCAGCGCGAGCAGCGCGCCGACGCCGGCCGACGGCAGCGTCGAGAGGATCGTGATCGGGTGCACGTAGCTCTCGTAGAGCACGCCGAGCACGATGTACATCGTGACGAGCGCGGCGACGATCAGCAGCACCGTGCTGTCGAGCGAGGCCTGGAAGGCGAGCGCCGCGCCCTGGAAGCTGGTCTGCATGCTCGGCGGCAGCCCGAGCGCGCTCTCGGCGGCGCGCACCGCGTCGACGGCGTCGCCGAGCGAGGCACCCGGCGCGAGGTTGAACGAGATCGTCGCCGCCGGAAACTGCCCGAGGTGGTGGATCGCGAGCATCGTCGGGCGTTCGACGATGCGCACTAGGCTCGACAGCGGCACCATCGTGCCGTCGCGGCCGCCGACGCGGATCGTTCCGATCGACTCCGGGTTCGTCGCGTACCGGGGATCGACCTCGAGCACGACGCGGTACTGGTTCGCCTGCGTGAAGATCGTCGACACCTGGCGCTGGCCGAAGGCGGTGTACAACGCCTGGTCGATCGCCAGCATCGTCACGCCGAGCCGGGCCGCGGCGTCGCGATCGATCTCGACGAAGGCCTGCAGCCCGCGGTCCTGCAGGTCGCTCGCGACGTCGGCGAGCTCGGGCAGCGTGCGCAGCCGCTCGACGAGGCGCGGCACCCACAGCGCCAGCCGGTCGGGGTCGGGGTCCTCCACCGTGAACTGGAACTGCGTGCGCGCCAGGCGGTCCTCGATCGTCAGGTCCTGCACCGGCTGCATGTACAGCGCGATGCCCTGCACGTCCGCGACGCGCCGCTGCAGCCGCCGGATCACTTCGACCGCATCGCCGTCGCGTTCGGCGAGCGGCTTCAGGTTGATCAGCATGCGCCCGGTGTTCAACGTCGGATTCGCGCCGTCGACGCCGATGAACGAGGTCAGGCTCTGCACCGCCGGGTCCTCGAGGATCGCGCGCCCGAGCGCTCGCTGCCGCTCGGCCATCGCCGGGAACGAGATCGATTGCCGCGCCTCGGAAATTCCCTGGATGAGCCCGGTGTCCTGCACCGGGAAGAAGCCCTTGGGGATCAGCACGTAGAGCACGATGGTGAGCACGAGCGTGCCTGCCGTGACGACGAGGGTGGCCGGCTGGTGATCGAGCACCCAGGCGAGCCAGCGGCCGTAGCCGGCGACGAGCCGGTCGAACCAGCCCGGACGGTCGGCGTGCGGGCCTGCGTCCTCGCGCGCGCCGCCGCGCTTCGGTTCGCGCAGCAGCCGCGCGCACATCATCGGCGTGAGAGTCAGCGACACGACCGCCGAGATCAGGATCGCGACCGCGAGCGTGATCGCGAACTCGCGAAACAGCCGCCCGACCACCTCGCGCATGAACAGCAGCGGGATCAGCACGGCGATCAGCGACACGGTCAGCGAGACGATCGTGAACGCGATCTGCTTCGATCCCTTCAGCGCGGCTTCGAGCGGCGTCTCGCCTTCCTCGCGGAAGCGCGCGACGTTCTCGATCATCACGATCGCGTCGTCGACGACGAAGCCGGTGGCGATGGTCAACGCCATCAGCGTGAGGTTGTTCAGCGAGAAGCCGGCGAGGTACATCACGCCGAAGGTGCCGACCAGCGACAGCGGGACCGCCACCGCAGGGATGATCGTCGCCGGCACGCTGCGCAGGAACAGGAAGATCACCATCACGACGAGCGCGATGGCGAGCATCAGCTCGAACTGCACCGCACGCACCGACGCGCGGATCGTCACCGTGCGATCGGTGAGCACCTGCAGCTCGGCCGCCCCGGGCAGCGACGCGCGCAGCGAGGGCAGCAGCGCGTGGATGCGGTCGGCGACCTCGATGACGTTCGAGCCGGGCTGGCGCTGGATGTTCAGCACGATCGCCGGTTCGTCGTTCGCCCAGGCGGCCAGCTGCGTGTTCTCGGCGCCCTCGTCGATCGTCGCGACGTCGGCGAGCCGCAGCGGCGCGCCTTCCCGGTACGCGAGCACCAGCTCGCGATAGCCGTCGAGCGCGCGGATCTGGTCGTTCGCGTCGATCGTCGCCGACCGTTCCGGGCCGTCGAAGCTGCCCTTGGCCTGGTTCGAGTTCGCGTTGGTGATCGCCGTGCGCACGTCCTCGACGCCCAGGCCGGCCGCCGCGAGCGCCCGCGGGTCGACGCGCACGCGCACCGCCGGGCGCTGCCCGCCGGTGATCGTGACGAGGCCGACGCCGGCCAGCTGCGAGATCTTCTGCGCGATGCGCGTCTCGACGAGATCCTGCAGGCGGGTGAGCGGAATCGTCTTCGACGTGATGCCGAGGGTGATCACCGGCGCGTCGGCCGGGTTGACCTTGCTGTACACCGGCGGCGCAGGCAGGTCGCTCGGCAGCATCGTCATCGCTGCGTTGATCGCCGCCTGCACCTGCTGCTCGGCGACGTCGAGCGCGAGCGCGAGATCGAACTGCAGCGTCACCACCGACGCGCCGCCCGAGCTGGTCGACGACATCTGCTTCAGGCCCGGCATCTGGCCGAACTGTCGCTCCAGCGGCGCGGTGACCGACGACGCCATCACGTCGGGACTCGCGCCCGGATACAGCGTCGTCACCTGGATCGTCGGGTAGTCGACCTCGGGCAGCGCCGACAGCGGCAGCATCCGGTAGCCGACGAGGCCCGCGAGCAGGATCGCGACCATCAGCAGCGAGGTCGCCACCGGGCGCAGGATGAACGGGCGCGAGGGATTCATTCGCTCGCGGTGGTCCGGTTCAGCACGGACGGTGCTCCCGCCTCGGGCCTTCGCTCAGGAACGCGCGTCGGGGCGTCGACGCGGCTCGCCGGGTTGCGTCGCCGCGCGCTCGGCCGCTTCCTTGTCGATCGGCTCGACGCGCGCGCCGTCGCGCAGGTTGTCGACGCCGTCGACGACGACGCGCTCTCCCGCCGCGACGCCTTCGCGCACGACGATGCGCTGTCCGTCGGAGGGCCCGAGCGAGACCCGCCGCAGCGCCACCGTGCCGCCCTCGCGCACGACGTAGACGTAGGTGCCCGGCGAGCCGCGCTGCACGGCGGCGCCCGGGATCACGACGGCGCCCTCGAGGGTGTCGACGCGCACCCGGACGTTGACGAACTGGTTGGGGAACAGCGCACCGTCGTCGTTGGCGAACTCGGCGCGCATCCTCAGCGTGCCGGTGGCGGTGTCGATCTGGTTGTCGACCGTCGTGAGCCGGCCCGTCGCGAGCACTTCGCGCAGGTCGCGGTCGAGCGCCTGCACCGTCATTTCGCGGCCGCTGCGATAGCGCTCGAGGATCGGCGCGAGGTCCTTCTCGGCCACCGAGAACGTGACGCCGATCGGCCGGACCTGCGTGATCGTGACGATGCCGGTGGCGTCGCCCGCGCGCACGAGGTTGCCGGCGTCGACCAGCCGCATGCCGAGGCGTCCGGCGAAGGGCGCGGTGATGCGCGTGTAGCCCAGCTGCAGCCGCGCGTTGTCGACCTGCGCCTGGTCGGTCTTCAGCGCGCCTTCGTACTGGCGAACCAGCGCCGCCTGCGTGTCGAGCTGCTGCGCGCTCGCCGCATCCTGCTTCACGAGCATCCGGTAGCGCTCGAGGTCGACCTTCGCGTTCTCGAGCAGGGCGCGGTCGCGTGCAAGCTGGCCCTGCGCCTGTGCCAGCTGCACCTCGAACGGACGCGGGTCGATCTCGGCGAGCAGCTCCCCCTTCTCGACGAGCTGGCCTTCGCGGAACGGGACGCGCAGCAGCTGGCCGTCGACCTGCGGGCGCACCGTGACCGTGCGCAGCGAGGTGACGGTGCCGAGCGCGTCGAGCGCGATCGGCACGTCGGCGCGCTCGGCGACCGCGACGGTGACCGGCAACGGCCGCATCGCGTCGCCGAAGGGACTCGCGCCGCGGCTGGCCCCGGGCGACGCGTTCCCGGGTGCCGGCGACGCGTCGGGCGCATCGCGTCCGCGTTCGTGCCACCACCAGCCGACGGCGAGCGCGACGAGCAGCGCCAGCAACACGAAGGGCCACGCGCGCAGTCGTCGCGCCGGCGCATCGCGCGTGCTCGGGTCCGTCGCGCGGGCGTCGGTGGGTTCGGGCATCGTCGGCGCGGTTCGGTGTTTCAGCGGGAATCCAGCTTTCGTTCGACGGCGCGTACGAAGAAGGCGACGCCATAGGGCAACGCGCGGTCGTCGAAGTCGTACGACGGGTTGTGCACCTCGCAACCGCCCTCGGCGCCGCCGTTGCCGATGTTCAGGTAGCAGCCGGGCACGCGTTCGAGCATCGCCGAGAAGTCTTCCGAAGCCATGATCAGCGGCGGGTCTCGATCGACGCGCTCGGCGCCGACGAGCTCCGCGCACACCGACGCCGCGAACTCCGCCTGCGCGGCGTCGTTGACCGTCGGCGCGAAGGGGATGCGGAAGTCGAGCCGCGCCCTCGCGCCCATCGCGGAGGCGATCCCTTCGGCGACTTCGCGCAGCCGGCGCTCGATGCGCAGCATCGTCTCCTGCGAGAAGGCGCGTGCGGTGCCGGCGAGATGCGCCCGCTGCGGGATCACGTTGTACGCGTCGCCCGCGTGGATCTGCGTGATCGAAAGCACGGCCGTCTGTACCGGCGCGACGTTGCGCGAGACGATCGTCTGCGCGGCGGCCGCGACGTGCACGGCGACCATCACCGGATCGACGCCGGCTTCCGGCCGCGCGCCGTGCGTGCCGACGCCTTCGATCTCGATGTCGAAGAAGGCGCCGCCGGCCATCATCGGGCCGGAGCGCACCGCGAAGCGGCCGACTTCCAGGCTCGGCCGGTTGTGCATGCCGAAGATCGACTCGCAGGGAAAGCGTTCGAACAGGCCGTCGTCGAGCATCGCCCGCGCGCCGCCGAGCCCTTCCTCGGCGGGCTGGAAGATGAAGTGGACGGTGCCGTCGAACCGGCGCGTGCCGGCGAGCCGGCGCGCCGCGCCCAGCAGCATCGTCGTGTGCCCGTCGTGGCCGCAGGCGTGCATGCGTCCGGGGTGGCGGGAGCGGTGCTCGAAATCGTTCGCCTCGGCGATCGGCAACGCGTCCATGTCTGCGCGCAGCCCGATCGTGCGCGGCGATCGTCCGTTGCGCAGCACGCCGACGACGCCGGTGCGGCCGACGCCGCGATGCACTTCGATGCCGAAGGACTCGAGTCGCTCGGCGACCAGTTGCGCGGTGCGCGTCTCCTCGAAACCGAGCTCCGGGTGCGCATGGAGATCGCGCCGCCAGCGGCGCAGTTCATCGTGCTCGGCGGCGACCTGTTCGACCGTCGGGTGCATCGCGGTTACCTGCATGGCAGAATCTTCGATGGTACGCGTGCCGAGGACCGTGGCGGGCTCCATCCGGCTCCGCCGTGCCCCCGCAGCGGGAGGCGACGATGAACCTGGCGCTCTGGCTCGAGCGCAGCGCTGCCGTCTTCGGCGATCGGCCGGCGCTGGCACACGGCCGCAACCCCGTGGCCACCTATGCGCAGTTCGCGCAGGCCGCCGCGCGCGGCGCGCGCTGGCTGTGCGAGCAGGGCCTGCAGCCGGGCGATCGCGTCGGGCTGTTCATGAACAACCATCCCGACTACCTGCGGCTGCTGTGGAGCGTCTGGTGGGCGGGCCTGGTCGCCGTTCCGATCAATGCCCGGCTGCACGGCCGCGAGGCTGCGTTCATGCTGTCCGACTGCGCGGCCACGCTGTGCTTCGTCGACCCGAGCCACGCCGATGCGCTCGCCGGCTTCGTGCCCGGCGCGTGCCGCGTCATCGACCGCCACGCCTTCCTCGACGACCCTTCGCTCGCGCCGATGCTGCCGGCGGCGCGCGGCGAGGACGACGACGCCTGGCTCTTCTACACGAGCGGCACGACCGGCAAGCCGAAGGGCGTGCGGCTCACGTCGCGCAACCTGCGCTGGGCGACGATGGGCTACCTGGCCGAGGTGCAGCCGGTGGCGCCCGGCGACGGCTGCCTGCATCCGGCGCCGCTGTCGCACGGATCGGGCCTCTACCACCTGCCGTACGTGCTGCGCGGCGGCGTCAACGTCGTGCCGGCGTCGGGCGGATTCGACGGCGCCGAGATCGCCGCGCTCGCCGCGCACTGGCGCAACGTATCGTTCTTCGCGGCACCGACGATGGTGCGCCGGCTCGTCGACTGGGCGCGTCGCCAGCCGGCACCGATCGACGGGCTCGCCACGATCGTCTACGGCGGCGGTCCGATGTACCTCGCCGACCTGCTCGATGCGCGCGAAGTGCTCGGTCCCCACCTGGCGCAGATCTACGGCCAGGGCGAGAGCCCGATGACCATCACCGTGCTGCCGAAGCACGTCATCGAGGATCGCGCGCATCCGCGCTGGCGCGAGCGGCTCGCCTCGGTCGGCTTCGCGCAACCGATGGTCGAGGTCGCGATCCACGCGCGCGACGGAACGCCGCTCGCCGTCGGCGAACCCGGCGAAGTCTGCGTGCGCGGCGAGGTCGTCATGAAAGGCTATTGGGGCCGCCCGCACGCCACCGCCGAGACGATCCGCGACGGCTGGCTGCGCACCGGCGACATCGGACGTCTCGATGACGACGGCTTCCTCACGCTGCTCGATCGCAGCAAGGACCTCATCATCAGCGGCGGCACCAACGTCTATCCGCGCGAAGTCGAGGAAGCGCTGCTGCGCCATCCGCGGGTCGCCGAGGCGAGCGTCATCGGCGTTCCGCACGCCGAGTGGGGCGAGATGGTCGTCGCCTACGTCGTTGCGCATGCTCCGGTGAGCGAAGCCGAGCTCGACGCGCACTGCCTCGAGAACATCGCGCGCTTCAAGCGTCCGCGCGCGTACCGTTTCGTCGACAGCCTGCCGAAGAACCACTACGGCAAGGTCGTCAAGACCGAGCTTCGCGAACGCGAGGCCGCCCGGTCCGCCGACGAAGGAACGCCGGCGGCTTGAGTCGCTTCGGTCCCGCGCGTTCAGCCGAGGTGCTTCGCGAAGAACGCGAGCGTGCGCCGGCGCGCGAGCTTCGACGCGTCGGCGTCGTAGGAGCCGCGCTGGTCGCAGTTGAAGCCGTGGCCGGCGTCGTAGAAGTGCGCCTCCACGCCCGGGTGCGCGGCGAGCACCGTTTTCGCCTGCTCCGGGGACGGCGTCCTGTCGTGCTCGCCGAAATGGCACAGCACGGGGCATTTCGGCGTCTCGCCCGTGAAGGCGTCGATGCGGCCGCCGTAGTAGACGACCGCGCACGCGAGTCCGTCGACGCGCGACGACGCGACCCACGACATCGTGCCGCCCCAGCAGTAGCCGACGATGCCGACACGGCCGGCCGCACCCGCGCCGCCTGCCTGCGCGCCGCCGGCGCCCGCACCTGCGGCCAGCTTCACTGCGGCGGCGAGGTCCTTCATCACGTCGTCGACGCCCGCCTTCTGCGCGAGCGCGCGGCCGAGCTTGATGTCGTCCTCGCCGTAGCCGGTCTCGAAATCGGGCTGCACGCGCTGGAAGAGCGCCGGCGCGATCGCGTGATAGCCGTCGGCGGCGAATCCGTCGGCGATCGAGCGGATGTGGCTGTTGACGCCGAAGATCTCCTGGACGACGACGACGGCGCCGCGCGCGGGCTTCTCCGGCACGGCCTCCCAGGCGGGAAGCCGGTGCCCGTCCTCGGCGATCACTTCGATCCAACGCCCCATCTCGTCCTCCTGTCTCGCTAGAAGAGCACCGAGCTCAGACGGCGCCTCCATTCCGACACGACCTGCGGCTGCGCAGCCGCCTTCTCGAAGCCCTCGATCATCGTCCTGCGTCCGACGTCGTCGCCGAAGGAACGGTCGCGACGGACGATCTCGAGCAGCTGCTCGAAGGCCGGCGCCCAGTGCTTCTGCTCCATGTAGTGTTGCGCGAGCTCCAGGCGCGCCTGCAGGTCGCCCGGGTCGTTCGCCACGCGATCGAGCAGCGCGTCCGGAGGCGGCTCGAGCCCCTCCTGCAGCTCGCGCCGGGCGCGCTCGACCAGTGCGAGCACCTGCGGGTCCTGCCGTGCCGCATCGGAGACGAGCTCCAGCTGCGCGTTCGCCGCACCGGGGTCCTTCTGCTGCAGCAGCAGTTGCGCGTACATCAGTCGCGCGTTGTCGTTCTCCGCGTCGATCGCGATCGCCTTCTTCAGGTGCTCCTCGGCGACGTCGACCTCGCCGCGCTCGATCGCCTGCAAGGCCTGCTCGACCTCCATGTCGCCCGGGTTCGGCAGCAGCCGGTCGATGAACTCGCGCAGCTGCGTCTCCGGGACGACGCCCTGGAACTGGTCGACCGGCTGGCCGTTGACGATGCCGAAGACCGTCGGGATCGAGCGGATGCGGAAGTGGCTCGCGAGCTCGGGCTGCGCGTCGGTGTCGACCTTCACGAGCACGAAGCGACCGCCGTACTGCTGCTCCAGCCGCTCGAGCATCGGGCCGAGCGTCTTGCACGGACCGCACCAGGGCGCCCAGAAATCGAGCACCACCGGCGTGCGCATCGACGTATCGAGGACGTCGGCCTGGAATCGTTCGAGCGTGGTCTCGATCATCGCCGTCTTCCGCCTGGTCCGGTCACTGCGATACGCGCGTGGTGCCGCGCGCCGGATCGGTGATGATGCGAACGCGCTGCCCGGGGGCGAACTGCTCGCCGCCGGCTTCCTGGACGACGGCGAAGGTCTCGCCGGCGTCGGTGCGGACGGTGATCTCGAGCGCCGCCCGGTTGCTCAGCGACTGCTCGGCGTGGCTGCCGAGCACGCCGCCCGCCACCGCGCCGAGCACGCCGCCGACGATGCGCCCGCTGCCGCCGCCGACGTTCGAACCGGCGACGCCGCCGACGACTGCGCCGGTGCCGGCGCCGACGTTGGTCGGCTGGTCGCGCTCGAGGCGCACCTCGCGGATCGCCTGGATCACGCCCATCTGTACCTGCATCGGGCGACGCGCCTCGCTCGCGGTGAAGGTATGCCCCGCCGTCGACGGCGCGGCGCAGCCGGACAACACGGCGAGCGCCGAAACGGCCGCGGCCACCAGCATTCTTGTGTTCGACATCGAAGTGCTCCCTTCTCGTGGGAAGGCCGATTATGGGTCAGGCGCCGCGCGAGGACGCAAAGAGAGGACGAAACGGGCCTTTCGGCAGGCTCGTCCGAGGTCGCGACCCGGGCGGCGCGCGCAACCGCTACGGGACGGCGCCGGAGACGGAGGCGGCGACGGTGGTCGGCGGCGCCGACGCGGCGGCCAGCACGGCCGCCTCGCGCATTTCGGAGCCGGCCATCACCAGGCCGAGCACGAGCGCGATCGGTGCGGCGGCCTGCGCGCAGGCGTAGAGGAACTGGTTGCGGGATTCGCGGTTGCGGAGAAACGCAAGGAAGGGGGTGCTGAATCGGCGCCTTGCGTTGTCTCCGTGCGTGGAAGCACGGATCGACATGGGGACACCTCGGAACGGACGGCTGCGGCGGCCTTTGCCGGACGCGGACCCGCGTCGGCTCGTCGGGACCGCAGCCTGTTGTAAGTATACCACAGTCGGCGCGACTCCAGGGAATCGGCGCCAGGCGAGCGCGCGCTGCTTGCGTGCTGCACAATGAGCAGGGTCCCGGGGGGACGAAGGAGGTCGAAAGCCGCGATGGAATCGCGTACTGCCGCGGTGAGCATTCTCGTGCTCGATTCGAGCGGCACGCCGCGCCGCTGGATCGGCATCGAGGACGCCGTCGGCTACTACTACAAGGAGCAGGTCGTCTGGGACCTCGGCCGGCATGCGTTCACGCTGCACGGCGGGACCAGCCGCGCCACCGGCCTGCGCTCGATGCTCACGCTGCGCTCGATCGTCGCCGTGCGCGGCGATGCGTCACGCCGTGCGCGATACCACCACGTGCCGGCGCTCACCCGGGAGATGCTCTTCGCGCGCGATCGCTTCGTCTGCGCGTACTGCGGCGGGCGCTTCCGGCCGAGCGAGCTCACCTGCGAGCACGTCAAGCCGCAGAGCCGGGGCGGGCGCGACACCTGGACCAACCTCGTCAGCGCCTGCAAGCCCTGCAACCTGCGCAAGGGCAACCGCACTCCGGAGCAGGCGCACATGCCGCTGCTGTACGTGCCCTACGTGCCGAACCTGCACGAAGCGTTCATCCTGCGCAACCGGCGCATCCTGGCCGACCAGATGGAGTTCCTGATGGCGGGGGTGCCGCGGCATTCGCGGCTTCACGAAGTGGAAGGGGCGGTCTCCGCGTCCGCCTGAGCGCGCAGGCCGTGCAGGCCGCTCGCGTCGCCGCGGGCGCCGAAGCGGTCCGGAGGCGTCGGCACGCCGGACCCGTCGCCGACGGGCGGGTCTTCGCCGTCGTTGCCCGCTTCGTTCTCGAGCAATCGCCGCACGAGTCGCGCGAGGCGGGCGTCGCGCACGCCGCGCGACTCGAGCGCGCGCCAGGTGTTCACCGCGTATTCGCGGTTGGCGCCGCGGTGTCCGCGGCACAACTGCAGCCTGCGCAGGATCTCTTCTTCGGGAAGCCGCGCGTAGGTCGGCCGCGCGCGGTCGGCCGCGAAGGTGAGCGCACGCACGCTGCGCTTGCCGTCCAGCCGCACTTCGGCCACGAGCGGCCGGTACACGCGCGCTTCCCAGTCGGGGATCTCTCGCTCGTACAGCTGGCGGATCGCGTCTTCGCGGCTCTCGAAGCGCAGGCGGTAGGCGATGCCGACGCAGCTGCCGCCCCGATCGAGGCCGAGCACGACGCCGGGCTCGTCGGCCGTGCCCCGATAGCGCGTCGAGTTCACGCAGAAGGAACGATGCCAGCCGTGCAGGCGCGCGAGCTCGGCCTGCTCGAACTCGATCTCCGGATTCCAGACGAGCGAGCCGTAGCCGAAGACCCAGTCGACGTCGAATACCAGGGCGCTGCGCATCTCGCGGACGATGGTAGCGCGGCGGGCGGATGAGCGGGTCGCCGGGCGTCGGGTCGCGGCGCAGGCACCTGGATCAACCCCGGATCCGGACCTCGATCGAAGGCAGCCCGTCCACCGTTCCCTTCATCCGATCCCCGCGCACGACCGCCGCCACCCCCTCCGGCGTCCCCGTCATGACGAGGTCTCCCGGCGCGAGCTCCCACGCCTTCGACAGGTGCTCGAGGATCTCGCCGATGTTCCAGATCAGCTGCGAGACGTCGCTCTGCTGGCGCGTCTCGCCGTTCACCTCGAGCGCGATGCGCGCGCGGGCGATGTCGCCGGCGGACGCTGCCGGCACGATCGCGCCGATCGGCGCCGACTGGTCGAAGGCCTTGCCGATGCACCAGGGGCGGCCCTGCTTCTTCATCTCGGTCTGCAGGTCGCGTCGCGTCATGTCGAGACCGACCGCGTAGCCGTAGACGTGGCGCATCGCGTCGGCGGCGCGGATCTGCCTGCCGCCCTCGCCGATCGCGACGACGAGCTCGATCTCGTGATGCAGGTCCTTCGTCAGCGTCGGGTAGTCGATCTCGATCGATTCGCCCTCCGGCACGGGCACGACGGCGTCGGGCGGCTTCAGGAAGAAGAAGGGCGGCTCGCGACCGGTGAAGCCCATCTCCTGCGCGTGCGCGACGTAGTTGCGGCCGACGCAGTAGACGCGACGCACGGGAAAGCGCGCGTCGCTTCCGACGACGGGCAGCGACACCGTTCGGGGGGCCGGTACGACGTAGTTCAAGGTCTTCTCCTTCGTGGTTCGACCGACCGGTGGGTCGACGGCTCGACTCCGGCGGTTGCTAGTGCGCGCCCGGTCCGGCGTCGAGCTTCTCTTCGCGATGCATCGCGAGCGCTTCGTGGATCGGGCGGTCCGAGAAGCTGAAGAGCACGGTTTCCTCGCTCGCCGACAGCCGGCACGAATGCCACGACGGTACGACGAAATGATCGCGCGGGCCGAAGTCGAACACGGTCGGCGTCGACTCGCCGGGGCCTTCGATCGTCGCGCGCCCGCGTCCTTCGACGACGCTGAAGACGATCCCGTCCGTCTGGCGCCACGGCCTGCCGTCGAAGCCGGCGGGCAGCCACTGCAGGAAGGCGCCGATGGTCGGCATCGGCCAGCCGCCGGTGGCCGGGTTGACGTAGCGCATCTTCGTCGCGTGCCAGGGATCGACCGGCAGGTCGCGGCGCAGCCGCTCGAGCGCGGCGCGCGAGCGCGCATACGGATACGCGAAGAGCGGCGAGGTCGCGCCGTGCGGCCGGGCGCCGGCCTCGCCCGGCATCGGCGCGAGGTTCTCGCCGAAGCGCGCGAGGTTCGTTCCCTCGCTGCGCTGCACCGGCTGCTGCTTCGCGTCGAAGTCCTCGGCGAAGCCGGCGTCGAGCAGTCGCACGGTCGGGATGTCGAGCCCGTCGAGCCAGACCACGGGGACGTCCGACTCGTTTCCGTGGTCGTGGAAGGTCCAGCTCGGCGTGATGATGAAGTCGCCCGGGTGCATCGTCGTGCGTTCGCCGTTCACCGCGGTGAACGCGCCCGCACCCTCGACGACGAAGCGCAGCGCGGTGGCGACATGGCGGTGGCTGGGCGCGATCTCGCCCGGCAGGATCAGCTGCAGTCCGGCGTACAGCGACTGCGTGATCGCCGACTCTCCCGGGATCCCCGGGTTCTCGAGGATCAGCACGCGGCGCACCGCTTCCTCGGCGGTGATCGCCTCGCCCGCCCGCGTGAGAAAGGGGCGCACGTCGTCGTAGCGCCACAGCGCCGGCACGCAGGGCGACGCCGGGCTCTTCGGCACGAGCGCGTGCAGCGATTCCCACAGCGGCGCGAGATTCGCCGGACGCATCTCGGCGTACAGGCGCGCACGCTCCTCGCGCACGCGGTTCCCGGTGACTCCTGCGTTCATGACTGCCTCCTTCAGGCCGGCGCTGCCTCGGGCTCGACGCCGCGGTACAGCCACGACAGCCCCGCGAAGCCGGCGCTCTCGGCGCCCGACTGGAAGAGCTGGTTGCGCAGCTCCCGGGTGACGCCGGTGGCGTGGTAGATGTCGCCGTAGAAGCGCGCGGTGAGCTGTACGCGCGCGGTGCGCAGGTAGCGCGTGCGCTGGTATTCGTCGAAGGCGCGCGCGAAGTCGCCGGCGTTGCGGCGCAGCGCCGCGCCGAGTACCGCGGCGTCCTCGATCGCCATGCACGCGCCCTGCGCCAGGTATTGCAGCATCGGGTGCGCGGCGTCGCCGAGCAGCGTCATGCGTCCCTTCGTCCAGTTCTTCACCGGCTCCCGGTCGCACAGCACCCACATCTTCCAGGTCTCGATCATCGACAGCAGCTCGCGCACCGGCTCCGTGGCCTGGGCGAAGCGCTGCACGAGTTCCTCGGGATCGCCGAAGGTGTTCCACCCTTCCTCGTAGCGATCGCTGTGGAAGACGGCGACGAGGTTGTAGAGCTCGCCGCGGCGCAGCGGGTAATGGACCAGGTGCGTCTTCTCGCCGCCCCACAGCACGACGTCGGGGCTGAACAGGTGCCCGGGCACCTTCTCGATCGGCAGCACCGCCCGGTACGCGACGTGTCCCGAGACACGCGGGGCCCCGTCGCCGACGATCTCCTTGCGCACGGCGCTCCACAGCCCGTCGGCGCCGATCAGCGCGTCCGCGCGCACGCTGCGTCCGTCGGCCAGGTGCGCGGTCGCGCCT
Source organism: Burkholderiales bacterium (assembly GCA_044507525.1). Classification (GTDB taxonomy): domain Bacteria; phylum Pseudomonadota; class Gammaproteobacteria; order Burkholderiales; family Burkholderiaceae_E; genus Zeimonas. Next base: position 1,156 of record JBIQJM010000077.1, on the reverse strand, counting down.
TCGGCATCCTGCTCGATGCGTTCGACCTTCGCGTGCGTGTGCAGCACGACGTTCGGCAGCGCGCGGCACGCGTCGAGGAAGACGTTGTGCAGGTCGACCCGGTAGATGACGCCGTACGGAAAGCCGTAGGTCGTCTTCGCTGTCGCCGACACGGGCACCTCGGCGACGAGCTCGCCGGTGCGCACGTCGTTCATCCGCAGTTCGCGCGGGTAATACGCGACGTGGTCGATCTGCCCGGTCAGGCCGAGCCGATCGAACATGCGGAATGCGTTCGGTCCGATCTGGATGCCGGCGCCGATCTCGCGGAACGCGTCCGACTGCTCGAGCACCTCGACCCGGTAGCCGTCGCGCGCGAGCACGAGCGCGGCGGCGAGCCCGCCGATCCCTCCTCCGACGATCACCACTTTCGCTTCTTTCATGCTTGCGCTCCTTGCGCGGCGAGCGATTCGCTTCGCGGACGCGCCGGCGCCCGCGACAGTTCGTTGTTGGCTTCGACCAGCCGCGCGAGCAGCCGCAGGAAGGTGCGCTGCTCCTCTGCGTCCAGCGGCGCGACGATGCGCCGCTGCGCGCGTTCGACCGCCTGCTCGACGTCGGCGAGCAGCCGGCGTCCCTCCGGGCGGATGCGCAGGCGCTTGACGCGGCGGTCCTCGGCGCTGGGCCGGCGTTCGACCAGCGTCTTCGCCTCCAGCCGTTCGAGCACGCTGCCGATCGTCGAGCGGTCGAGCGCGATCAGGTGCGACAGGCGCGTCGCGTCGAGTTCCGGGTTCGCGGCGAGCGCGGCGAGCGCCGCGTATTGCACCGGCGTGAGGTCGAAGCCGGCGCACTCCTCCATGAAGAGGGCGACCGCGATCTGCTGCGCCCGCCGGATCAGGTGCCCGGGCTTGAGCGCGCGGTAGTCGATCTCGAGCATTTACTCAGTGTACTGTCGAATCGGGCGAGAGGTAAAGCGCGCGCCGGCGGCAGCCGACCCGATCCTTCAGGTGCGTCGCGTACGAGCGGTGGCGGGAGAGGCGGACTTGGCGGCCGCTTTCCTGGCGGTCTTGCCGACTGCGGACTTCCTCGTCGCTGCCGGGGGGGCGGCGCCGGCAGCGGCGCGGGCGGTCGTGCGCGTCGCCTTCTTCGCGGCCGCCGCCGGGCGGGCTCCGTCGCCCTGCGC
>JBIQJM010000076.1:0-15418 GCA_044507525.1 Burkholderiales bacterium | reverse complement strand
CCGAGCCCTTGCGCTTCGCGCCGCGCGCCGACGCAACGCGCGCACGACGCCTACGCGTAGCGCCGCGCCACCGTCTCCGCGATGCACACCGGCTTGTCGCCACCCTCGCGCTCGATCGTCGCCTCGGTCACGATCTGCAGCCCGCCGTTACCGATGTCCTCGACCGACGCCACCCGAAACCGCGCCCGCAGCCGACTGCCCGCGGGCACCGGCGCCGGGAAGCGAACCCGGTTCAGCCCGTAGTTCACGCTCATGCGCACGCCGCGCAACTCGATCGCGCTCTCCATGAACATCGGCAGCATCGACAGCGTCAGGTAGCCGTGCGCGATGGTGCCGCCGAAGGGACCCTTGGCCGCGCGCTCCGCGTCGACGTGGATCCACTGATGGTCGCCGGTGGCGTGCGCGAAAGCGTCGATGCGCTCCTGCGTGACGTCGATCCAGTCGCTGACGGCGATTTCCTCGCCCACGCAGTTCGCCAGTTCGGCCAGGTTCTCGAATACGCGCATCGGCTTCGTTCCTCGTCGATCGATCAATGTTTGGTTCCGAACAGCCGGTCGCCCGCGTCGCCGAGCCCCGGCACGATGTATGCGTCGGCGTCGAGCCGCTCGTCCAGCGCCGCGACGTAGACCGGCACGCCGGGATGCCGCGCGCAGAACACGTTCATGCCTTCGGGCGCGGCGACGAGCGCGAGAAAGCGCACGGCCTCGACCGGCACGCCGCGGTCGAGCAGCACCTGCACGGCGTGCGCCGCGGAATGGCCGGTGGCGATCATCGGATCGCAGACGATGAACAGCCGGCCCGCGACCTCGGGCAGGCGCACGTAGTACTCGACGGGCAGGCGGTCGGCGCCGCGGTACAGGCCGACGTGGCCGACCCGTGCCGACGGGATCAGTTCGAGCAGCCCGTCGACCATGCCGAGCCCGGCACGAAGGATCGGCACGAGCCCGACCTTGCGGCCGGCGATCACCGGCGCGTCGATCGTGGCCAGCGGCGTGTGCACGCGTCGTGTCGTCAGCGGGAGCTCGCGCGTGATCTCGTAGCCCATCAGCAGCGTGATCTCGCGCAGCAGCTCGCGGAAGGTGCGCGTCGAGGTCTCCCGATCGCGCATGTGCGTGAGCTTGTGCTGGACCAACGGGTGATCGACGATCCGCAGCGAAGCAAACCGCGGGTCGGTGCGCATCGCGAACCCTCCTCGCTCGGCCCGCCCTCGCGGCGTGTCGCGCGGTCTGCAGGCGCCGTTCCGGTCTCGGCCGCTCAGCCGGTGAAGCCCTCGCGGTCGCGCAGCCGATAGCGCTGGATCTTGCCGGTCGCCGTCTTCGGCAGCTCGTCGACGAACTCCACCCAGCGCGGGTACTTGAACGGCGCGAGCCGGTCCTTCACGTGCGCCTTGATCTCGTTCGCCAGCGCATCGGTGGCGCGCGACGGCTCCTTCAGCACGACGAAAGCCCTCGGCTTGAGCAGCCCGTCGGCATCCTGCGAGCCGACGACCGCCGCCTCCAGCACCATGGGATGCGAGGCGACCGCCGACTCGACCTCGAAGGGCGAGACGTACTGGCCGCTCACCTTCATCATGTCGTCGGAGCGGCCCGCATAGGTGTAGTAGCCGTCGGCGTCGCGCTGGTACTTGTCGCCGCTGCGCGTCCAGACGCCCTGGAAGGTATCGCGCGTCTTCTCGCGCTGGTTCCAGTACAGCGCGGCCGCCGAGGGCCCGCTGATGTACAGGTCGCCGACCTCGCCGTCGGCGACTTCGACGCCCTCGTCGCCGATCAGCTTCAGCGTGTAGCCCGGCACCGGCTTCCCGGTGGTTCCGTAGCGCACCGAGCCGCTCTGGTTCGACAGGAAGATGTGGAGCATCTCGGTCGAACCGATGCCGTCGAGGATCTCGACGCCGGTGCGCTCGGTGAACGCCGTGCCGATCCGCTCGGGCAGGGCTTCGCCGGCGGAGGTGGCGACGCGCAAGGACATCTGCGAACGGGCCGGGAAGGCGTCGTTGGCGAGCATGCCCGCATACAGCGTCGGCACTCCGTAGAAGATGCTCGGGCGCTTGCCGGCCGCCGCGAGCGCCGCCGGCGCTTCGCCGGTGAGACGCTGGAACACCGCCTCGGGCGTCGGCCGCTCGGCCATCAGCACGGTGGTCGCGCCGACCGACATCGGAAAGGTCAGCCCGTTGCCCAGCCCGTAGGCGAAGAACAGCTTCGCCGCGCTGAACACGAGGTCGTCCTCGCGGATGCCGAGCACCGGGCGTCCGTACAGCTCCGCCGTCTCGATCAGGCTCGAATGCACGTGCACGGTCCCTTTCGGCGAACCCGTCGAGCCCGACGAATACAGCCAGAAGCAGGGCTCGTCGGCGACGGTGGCGGCACACTCGAAATCCTCGCTGCCGGCCTGCAGCAGCGCATCGAAGTCGACCCGCCTGCCGCCGGCGGCAGCCGGCGCCTGCGCGCCGGGCGCCGACGAGACGACGATCGAACGCAGCGTCGGGATCGCATCGACGATGTCCTCGAACGACGGCAGCAGCGCCTGCGAAACGAGCAACGCGGTCGCGCGCGAATCGCGCAGCATGTAGTCGTAGTCCTGCGGGCGCAGCAGCGTGTTCACGGCCACCGGCACGACGCCCGCCTTGATCGCGCCGAGGAAGGCCACCGGCCAGTCGGCGGTGTCGAGCATGCACAGCAGCACGCGCTCCTCGCGGCGCACGCCGAGCGTGGCGAGCGAAGAGGCGAAGCGGTTCACCCGCTTCGCCAGCTCGGCATAGCTGCACGAGCCGCGATCGTCGATGTAGGCGATCCGTTCCCCGCGCCCGGCCGCCAGGTTGCGCTCGAGCAGGTCGTACGCGGCGTTGTAGCTGCGCGGAACGCGGATGCGAGGCGGGCTCACGGAATGATCGGCAGTCGAGATCTCGGCCACGGCGGCTTCCCTCCAGGTTCGTCGGTCGATTATCGCGCTCCGGTGCAGCCGTTCAACCGCACCGGGCGCAGGCGTTCGTCATGGCGCCGTCATCCCGCGCGCTCCTGCGGGAGCTGCGCGGGGGTCGTCTCCGAGACCAGGTCGAGCAGCCGCTCGAGGCTTTGCGCCTCGTCGGCGCCGCTGGTGTCGACGACGGCATCGGCGAGCGCGTAGAGCCGCTCGCGCTGCTTGAGAATGGTGCGCAGCTCGGCCATCGCGTGCTCGCGGCCGCGGATCGGCCGCAGGTCGCCCTGCGCGATCACGCGATCCATGTGGTCTTCGGGAGAGGCGCGCAGCCAGACCGTGAAGCAGCGCTCGCGCAGCAGCTCGTAGGTGCTTGGCTCCAGCACGAGCGAGCCGCCGGCGGCGATCACGCAACGCTTGTGCGCACGCGTGAGCCGGTCGAGCACGCGCGCCTCGGCTTCGCGAAAGGTGTCCTGCCCGTACATCGAGAAGATGCTGCCGAGCGATGCGCCGAGCTCGCGCTCGATCTGCTGGTCGAGCTCGTAGAAGGGCACGCGCAGCCGCGCCGCGAGCTGCGCGCCCAGCGTCGACTTGCCGGCGCCGCGCAGGCCCACCAGCGCGATGCGGCGCGCGCGCTCGCGGCTCGACTCGCCGAAGCGCTGCTGCATCAGCTGCACGGCCTCGTGGCGCTGCTCCGGCCGCAGCGCGCGCAGCAGCTCGACCGCGCCGACGATCTCGGGGTCGAAGGAACGGTCGGCGATCAGGTGCTCGAGCGGACAGCCGAGCGCCTCCGCGACGCGGCGGATCAGCAGGATCGAGATGTTGCCGTCGCCGGACTCCAGTTGCGCGAGATAGCGCTCGGACAGCCCCGACAGCTCCGCCAGGCGCTTTCGCGTCAGGCGCGCTTCGTCACGGCGATCGCGCACGCGCCTTCCCAGCGCTTCGAGGAACGCGTTCTCGTCGTCCGGCTTGCCGCTCGCCATCGAGGCCATGCAACATGCAGCCTTGGGCTGTCACAAACCTGCAATATAACTCATGGCATCGAGCCGTAACGAGCATTATCTTCACGTCACCGTCGGCGGGCGGCGACTCGAGTGCCGCGCGATCGGCGATCCCGCTGCGCGTTCCCCCTCGCTCGTCTTCCTGCACGAGGGGCTCGGCAGCGTCTCCGACTGGCGCGACTTCCCCGATCGGATCTGCGCGAGCACCGGCTTGCCCGGCGTCGTCTACTCGCGGCTCGGATACGGGCGCTCCGACCCCCTCGTCGAACCGCGTACGGCGCGCTTCATGCACGAAGAGGCGATCGACGTGCTGCCCGAGCTGCTGCGCACGCTTCGCATCGAGCGGCCCGTCCTGGTCGGACACAGCGACGGGGCGTCGATCGCGCTGATCCACGCGGGAACGTTTCCCGAGGCCGACGCGGCCGTCGTCGCGCTCGCGCCGCACCTGTTCGTCGAACCCGTCTGCACCGATGCGATCGCCGAAGTCGCGCGACGCTACGAAGCACCGGGCCTGCGCGAGCGGCTCGCCCGCCATCACGCCGACGTCGACGGCGCGTTCCGCTACTGGACCGAAGTATGGCTGTCCGACGCCTTCGCGTCGTGGACGATCGAGAAGGAAGTCGCCGCGATCCGCTGTCCGATCCTCGCGATCCAGGGCGAGGACGACCAGTACGGAACGATGCGCCAGCTCGACCGCATCTCCGAATTGCGGCCGCAGGCGACGCAGCTGCTGAAGCTGCCCGGCTGCGGCCACCGGCTGCATCGCGACTGCCCCGATGCAGTCGCCGCCGCGGTGGCTGCCTTCTGCCGCACGATCGCCGCGCGGGAGTCCTCCGGAGACCTGCCCCGGAACTGAGCGCCGCCGCACCGGACCGCACCGCGCCGCGCGGCGCGGCGCGGCGCGGCGCGAGCGTGCCGCGGGCAGCCTACAATCGCTGGCTGCGTCGACACGGAGACAGGCATGCAGGTTCTGTGCGGGACCGACTTCAGCGATCGCGCCGACGAGGCGGCCACGCTCGGGGCATTGCTTGCGCAGCGCACCGCCGGCGAGCTGAGCCTCGTGCACGTACTCGACACGCGCGGCACGCTGCTCGGCCCGGCGCCGGCGCTCGACGCCATCGAGCAGAACGCGCGCGAGCGGCTGGCCGCGGCGGCCGACCGCCTGCGCGAGCTCGGCGCGAAGGTCGATACGGCCTTGCCGGCGGGCTGGCCCGACGAGGCGATCGTCGCCGAGGCGAAGCGGCGCAGCGCGGGCCTCGTCGTGCTGCCGGCGGTCGGACGGCGCGATGGGCCGGGCGTACGCCTGGGCAAGACCTGCGAACGCGTGCTGCGCGCCACCGAGACGCCGATGCTCGTGCTGCGCGACGCCTCGCCGCTGCTCGCGTGGCTGCGCGGCGAACGCGCGCTGCGCGTGCTCGTCGCCTACGACTTCACGCCGCAGGCCGATGCTGCCGTGCTGTTCGCCGGGCGCCTCGCGGCACTCGGCGCATGCCAGCCGATCGCAGCCTACGTCGGGGATCCGCGCCACGAAGCGGCCCGCCTCGGCCTGTTCGACGACGCCGAACGCACGCAGCAGCATCTTCGGGACGAGATCGCCAAGCGGATCGCACGGGCGCTGCCGTCGGTCCCGGTCGAGGTCGTCGTGTCGGCGCACGAAGGCGACCCGGCCGCGCGGCTCGCGCGCCTCGCCGAGCGCGAGCAGGCCGACCTGCTGCTCGTCGGATCGAACCAGCGCAACGCCGTCGAGCGGCTGTTCACCGGATCGGTCGCCCTCGATCTGCTGCGCGACTCGACGACGAACGTGCTCGTCGTGCCGGGCGGCGCCATCGCGCCGATCTCGACGCTGCCGCCGATCATCCGGCGCATCGTCGCGGCCACCGACCTGTCCGCGGTCGGCAACCGTGCCGTCGCGCATGCGCTCGCGCTCGCGCCCGAAGCCGCGGAGGTCGTCGTCGTCCACGTCGTCAGCCCGAACCTGATGCGCAACGGCCGGTACGGGCGATCGACGTACCCGAGCTTCGCGCAGGAGCACGCGGCGGTCGTCGCCGAGCGACGGCAGGCGCTCGAAGCGCTCGCTTCCGACGCGAAGGGCGCGAAGGACAACCCGGTGCGCCTCGAGCTGATCGAGAGCGACCGGCCCGAACGCGCGCTGCTCGAGACGATCGAACGCGAAGCCGCCGACCTCGTCTGCGTGGGAACCATCGGGCGCACCGGACTCGGCGCCGTGCTGCTCGGCTCCACCGCGCAGACGCTGCTGCGCGGCACGCGCAGGCCCGTTCTGCTCGTGCAGCCGCTGGATCGGTGACTCAGGCGGCCGCCCGCCGCAATCGATCCTGCACCGCACGCCATTCGGGCGTGCGCGGCACGGCTTCGATGACGATCCGGTCGCAACCGGCCCGATCGAGCCGCCGCAACGTGTCGTACAGCACGTGCGCGGTCGAGCGCGCGTCGTCGGGCATCTCCAGGCTCAGGTCGGCGATCGACGACGCGACCGAGCGGGACCACAGCGCGACGCGCCGGCCCTCGCGATGCCAGTGCGCGACGCGCGCCGCGACGTCGTCGGCGTCGACCACCTCCACCGGCGTCGCCGGCGCGTAGTGCGCGTCGAGCGTGCCGGACGCGCGCGGCGCGCCGGCGTCGCGTTCCAGCACTTCCTCGCCGAGCACCGCCGCGAGCCGTGCGACCGCGATGCCGCCGGGCCGCAGCAGCACCGGCCGGCCGCGGCTCAGGTCGACGATCGTCGATTCGACGCCGACTTCACAGGCGCCGCCGTCGAGGATCAGCGGAGCTTCCTCGCCGAGGTCGTCGACGACGTGCGCGGCGCGCGTCGGGCTGACGCGTCCGAAGCGGTTCGCCGAAGGCGCCGCGATTCCGCGGCCGCCGAGCCGCACGAACGCCCGCAGCAGCGCGCGTGCCACCGGATGCGCCGGCGCGCGCAGGCCGATCGTCGACTCTGCGCCGCAGGCCCACGCGGGTGCTTCCGGTGCGCGCTTCAGGATCAGCGTGAGCGGGCCGGGCCAGAATGCCTCGGCGAGCCGCTGCGCACGCTGCGGCCACTCGGCCCACAGCCGCGCCGACGCGTCGTCGAGCACGTGCACGATCAGCGGATGCCCCGGCGGGCGCTGCTTGATCCGGTACAACTCGGCCACCGCATCGGCATTGGCCGCGTCGGCGCCGAGGCCGTAGACCGTCTCCGTCGGGAAGACGACGAGCTCGCCGCGCGCCAGGCGCCGGGCGGCCTCCTCGATCGACGCGGCGTCGGCGCTGCGGACCTCCATCACGAAGCGCTCGTGCCGCGGATGCCGAGTGCGTCCTCGATCGCGTCGGCAACGCGCGCGGCTTCGTGGGTCGACGCGCCCAGCACCGTCACGTGCCCCATCTTGCGGCCGCGCCGCGCCTCGCGCTTGCCGTACAGATGCAGCTTGGCGGACGGCTGCCGCAGAACGGCCGACCAGTCGGGCTCGCGCACCGTCTCCGAAGCGGCCCCGTACCAGGCGTCGCCCAGCAGGTTGATCATCACCGCCGGTGCGAGCAGGCGCGTATCGCCGAGCGGCCAGCCGGCGAGCACGCGAGCCTGCTGCTCGAACTGGCTCGTCACGCAGGCATCGATCGACGCGTGGCCGGAGTTGTGCGGCCGCGGGGCGATCTCGTTGACGAGCAGCGTCTCGTCGGCGAGCACGAAGAGTTCGACGCAGAGCACGCCGACGTAGTCGAGCGCATCGGCGATGCGCCGCGCCGCGTCGACGGCGCGCTGCGCGAGCGCCGCGTCGATCGGCGCGGGGAAGGTCGTGCGCGCCAGGATGCCGTCGCGGTGCACGTTGCCCGCGACGGGCCAGGCGATGCTGGCACCGTCGAAGCCGCGCGCGAGCAGCACCGACACCTCCTCTTCGAGCGCGACGCGCCGTTCGAGCACGCAGGGCACCGAACCGAGTGCAACGAAGGCGCGGCGTGCCTCTTCGGCATCGGCGACCGGCACCTGGCCCTTGCCGTCATAGCCCAGTCGGGCGACCTTGACGATGCCGGGAAACATCGCATCGGGCAGCTCGCGCAGGTCGTCGATCGTGCGCAGCGCGCGATACGGTGCCGTCGGCAGGCCCGCCGAGCGAACGAAATCCTTCTCGGCGATGCGATCCTGCGCGATCGCGACGCTCGATGCGCAGGGCGCGACGATCGTGCGGGCGGCGAGCCGCTGCAACGCGAGCGCCGGAACGTTCTCGAACTCCGTCGTCACCGCCGCGCAGCGCGCGCCCAGCTCGGCGAGCGCCGCTTCGTCGACGTAGTCGGCGCGCAGGTGGCGCTCGGCGATCGAACCCGCCGGACTGTCTTTGCCCGGATCGAGCACGCAGACGCGGTAGCCGAGGCTTTGCGCGGCCATGCAGAACATGCGGCCGAGCTGTCCGCCGCCGAGCACGCCGAGCCAGCTCCCCGGCGCGAGCGGCGCATCCGGCCTGCGGAACGGGCTCGAAGCCGCCGGCGCGCCGACTCCCGCGGAAACCGGATCACCCATCGCCGCGGAGCCTATGCCGGGGGAAGCGAGGTGCTGCGCGCCGATTCGCGCTGCGCGGCGCGGAACGCCTGCAGCCGCGCAGCGAGCGCCGCGTCGTGGACGGCGAGCATCGCCACCGCGCACAGCGCGGCGTTCGCCGCGCCCGCCTCGCCGATCGCGAAGGTGGCCACCGGGATGCCGCGCGGCATCTGCACGATCGACAGCAGCGAGTCTTCGCCGCGCAGGTACTTCGACGGAACCGGAACGCCGAGCACGGGGACGATCGTCTTCGCCGCCAGCATCCCGGGCAGGTGCGCCGCACCGCCCGCACCGGCGATGATCGCCCGCAGTCCGCGTTCGCGCGCCTGCTCCGCATAGTCGAACATCTCGTCGGGCATGCGATGCGCCGAGACGACGCGCGTCTCGCAAGGCACGTCGAACTCGCGCAGCACCGCGGCGGCGTGCTGCATCACGTTCCAGTCGCTGCCCGAACCCATCACGATGCCGACGAGCGCATCGCCGGTAGCGGCTGCTGCGGGAGCCGCCGGCTCGTTTCCGACGGAAAGCTCGCTCATCGTTCGTCGCTCGCCGATGGTTGGTGGATCAACGTTCGCCGCCGGGCGGCGTATCGGCCGCGGCGGGCCCGTCGGGCGGCAGCTCCTCGCCCGCGATGCGGCGCAGCGCCTCGCGATAGCGCTCGGCGGTCTGCTCGACCACCTGCGGCGGCAGGCGCGGAGCGGGCGGCTTCTTGTCCCAGCCGGGGACGCTCTCGAGATAGTCGCGCACGTACTGCTTGTCGAACGAAGGCGGCGACTCGCCCGGCCGCCAGGAGTCCGCCGGCCAGAAGCGCGACGAATCGGCGGTGAGCACTTCGTCCATCAGGTGCAGCGTACCGTCGTCGTCCAGGCCGAACTCGAACTTCGTGTCGGCGACGAGGATGCCGCGCGAAGCGGCGTAGTCGGCCGCGCGCCGGTACAGCTCGAGACTGACGTCGCGGATGCGTGCCGCGAGCGCGGCGCCGATGCGCGCCGCCATCTCGTCGAAGGAGATGTTCTCGTCGTGCTCGCCCTGCTCGGCCTTCGCCGCGGGCGTGAAGATCGGCTCTGGGAGGCGATCGGCGATGCGAAGGCCGGCCGGCAACGCGATGCCGCACACCGCGCCGCTCGCCTGGTAGTCCTTCCAGCCGGACCCGATCAGGTAGCCGCGCACCACCGCCTCGACCAGGATCGGCCGCAGGCGCTTGACGACCATGGAGCGTCCGCGCACCTGCTCGCGCTCGTCGGCCTGCACGACCGATTCCGGATCGATGCCGGTGAGGTGGTTGGGCACGACGTCGGCGAGACGATCGAACCAGAACAGCGCCATCCGGTTCAGCACGCGCCCCTTGTCGGGGATCGGTTCGGACAGCACGACGTCGAAGGCCGACAGCCGATCGGTCGTGACGATCAGCAGTCGGTCGTCTCCGACCGCGTAGTTGTCGCGCACCTTGCCGCGCGAGACGAGCGGCAGCGAGTGCAGCGTCGAGCGATGAACGATCGGCATCGGGTCGTGGGCGGAAAAGCGCCATTCTGCCCGATCGCGCCGCAACCTCAGGCGGCGCAGCGCCGCATCCAGCCGAGTCCGTTGCGCGTTCCGTCGCGTGGGCGGTATTCGCAGCCGATCCAGCCGTCGTAGGCGAGTTCGTCGAGCAGCGCGAAAAGGTACGGGTAGTGCAGTTCGCCGACGTCGGGTTCGCTGCGCTCGGGAACGCCGGCGATCTGGATGTGGCCGACCCCGGGGAGATGACGCCGGATCTTCGTGGCGACGTCTCCTTCGACGATCTGGCAGTGGTAGAGATCCATCTGGACCTGCAGGTTCGGCTCGCCGACCTCGGCGACGACGGCGTGCGCGTCCGCCTGCGTGACGAGCAGGTAGCCGGGCACGTCGCGCGGATTGATCGGCTCGATCATGACCGAGACGCCCGCGGACGCCAGGCGGCGGCAGGCCCACCTCAGGTTGCGTACGTAGGTGGCGCGCTGCTCGGCGCGCCGCGACTCGTCGCGCACGACACCGGCCATCACGTGCAGCCGCGGGCAGCGGAGCACCGACGCGTACTCGAGCGCCTGGTCGATCGACGCGTGGAACGCCTCGACGCGCTCGGGCAGGCTCGCGAGCCCGCGCTCGCCGGAACGCGCCTCGCCCGGCGGCGCGTTGAACAGCACCTGCTCGAGCCCGTTGGCGAGCAGCGCCGACCGGATCTCGACGGCCGAGTGCTCGTACGGGAACAGGAACTCGACCGCGCGAAAGCCGTCGCGCGCCGCCGCCGCGAAGCGATCGAAGAACGGCAGTTCCGTGTACAGCCAGGACAGGTTCGCTGCGAACTTCGGCATCGTCTCTCCCTGCGCCCGGCCATCCGCGGGCGCGATCCTTCATGATAGAGGCGCCCGCCCGCCTGCACGAACGACACCATGCCCACCCGTCGAAGCCGAAGCCCCCGATGACCTGGATCGCCGCCTACGTCGTCGCCGGTGCCGTCGTCGGCTTTCTCGCGGGCCTGCTCGGCATCGGCGGCGGCATGACGCTGGTGCCGATCCTGGCGACCCTGTTCGGGCTGCAGGCACTCGCGCCCGACTACACCGTGCATCTCGCGCTCGGCACCGGCATGGCATCGGTGCTCTTCACGTCGAGCGCCAGCGTGCGCGAGCATCACCGCCTCGCCGCGGTCGACTGGAGCATCGTGCGGCGCATCGCGCCCGGCATGCTGGTCGGCGCGCTGTCGTCGACGCTGGCCGCCGGGTGGATCGCGCAACGCACGCTCGCCCTCGCCTTCGCGGTCATCGTGTTCGCCGGCGCGACGCAGATCCTCGTCGGGCGCAAGCCGAAGGCCGCACGCACGATGCCCGGCGCCCTTCCCACCTTCTCCATCGCCTACGCGATCGGCGTCGTCTGCGGACTCGTCTCGGCGGGCGGCGCCTTCCTCACGATCCCGTTCATGCTTTTCTGCGGAGTGTCGATGCACCGCGCGATCGGGACCGCCGCGGCGATCGGACTGCCGGTCGCGCTGGTCGGCACGATCGGCTACGTCGCCGGCGGCTGGGGCAACGACAGCCTGCCGTCGGCCGCGCTCGGCTTCGTCTACGTCCCGGCGCTCGTCGCGCTGGTGCTCGCGAGCATGCTGACCGCACGATGGGGCGCGCGCAAGGCACACGCCCTTCCCGTCGCCACGCTGAAACGCGTGTTCGCGTGCCTGCTGTACCTGCTGGCGACGAAGATGGCGGTCAGCGCATGGTGAGCGAGCAGGGCCCGGCTCGCGAAGGAGACCGATCGATGATCAGCGAACTCGTCTGGTTCGACCTGCCGCCCGGCATGCGCCGGGAGGAAGTGGTGCAAGGCATGCGCGAAGCGGCGCCGGCCTGGCGCCGCAACGCCGAACTGATCCGAAAGACTTTCCTCTACGACGCGGAGAATGCGCGCACGGGAGCGCTGTACCTCTGGAAGAGCCGGGCCGCGGCCGACGCCGCGCACGGCGACGAGTGGCGCCGGCGCATCCTCGAGAAATACGGCAGCTCGCCGACGCGGCAGTTCTTCGACACGCCGCTCGTCGTCGACAACGCGCTGGGGGAGACGATCGAAGACGCGCAGTGACGCCGTCTCGGCCGTCAGCGCACGACCTGCGCGAGCTCGCCCTTCCTGTACCGGTCGATCATCACCGACATCGCGATCGGCTTGATGCGGCTCGCCTGCCCCTCGCAGCCGAACTCGCGATAGCGCGCGAGACACACTTTCTTCGCGGCCGCATTCGCCGGCTTGAGGTACTCGCGCGGATCGAACTTCGACGGCTGCTCGGCGAAGAACCGGCGGATGGCCCCGGTCATCGCGAGACGGATGTCGGTGTCGATGTTGATCTTGCGCACGCCGAACTTGATCGCCTCCTGGATCTCCTCGACCGGAACGCCGTAGGTCTCCTTCATGTCGCCGCCGAACTCGCGGATCTCGGCCAGCAGCTCCTGCGGCACCGAGGACGAGCCGTGCATCACGAGGTGCGTGTTCGGGATGCGGCGGTGGATCTCCTTGATGCGCTCGATGGCGAGGATGTCGCCGGTGGGCTTGCGAGAGAACTTGTACGCCCCGTGCGAGGTGCCGATCGCGATCGCCAGCGCGTCGACCTGCGTCTTCTTCACGAAGTCGGCGGCCTGCTCGGGATCGGTGAGCAGCTGTTCGCGCGTCATCGTTCCCTCGGCGCCGTGCCCGTCTTCCTTGTCGCCCTTCATCGTCTCGAGCGACCCCAGGCAGCCGAGCTCGCCCTCGACGGTGACGCCGACCGTGTGCGCCATGTCGACGACGCGCTTGGTCACGTCGACGTTGTAGTCGTAGGAGGCGATCGTCTTGCCGTCCTCCTGCAGCGAGCCGTCCATCATCACCGACGAGAAGCCGAGGCGGATCGCCTGCAGGCAGACGGCCGGCGACTGCCCGTGGTCCTGGTGCATCACCACGGGGACGCTCGGATAACTCTCGACGGCCGCCTCGATCAGGTGGCGCAGGAAGGTCTCGCCGGCGTATTTCCGGGCGCCGGCCGAGGCCTGCATGATGACGGGCGCGTCGACCTCCGCCGCGGCCGACATGATGGCCTGCACCTGCTCGAGGTTGTTGACGTTGAACGCCGGGATTCCGTACCCGTTCTCGGCCGCGTGATCGAGCAGCTGACGCATCGAAACCAGGGGCATGACGACCTCCAAAGTGGAACTTGGCGCAGCCCCCAGGCCGCGGGCGGCACCGGGCGCCGTGGAGGCTGCGCGAAGTTCCCTCGAAGAGCGATTATCGCCCACGCGTCCGCGGGCCCCGCGGATCGCCTGCGCCGGCGTGCGGCATGCGTCACGCGTGCCGCGCATTGCCGCCACCCATGGCACAAGGCGTGCTGCCTGTTCCGGCATCCCCCGGCACAACGGCACCGACATGTACCTGATCGCCTTCGCCACCGACTACGACGGAACGCTCGCCCATCACGGAACGGTTGACGAGGCCACGATCGACGCGCTCGAGCGCCTGCGCGACAGCGGACGCAAGCTGCTCATGGTCACCGGGAGGGAGCTGCCCGACCTGAAGCGCGTTTTCGACCGGCTGGAGCTCTTCGATCTCGTGGTGGCCGAGAACGGCGCCTTGCTCTACTGGCCGCAGACGCAGCAGGAACGCCCGGTCGCGGACGAGCCGCCGGCCGAGCTGGTCGCTGCACTGCAGGCGCGCGGCGTGGAACCGCTGTCCGTCGGTCGCGGGATCGTCGCCACCTGGGAGCCCCACGAGAGCGCGGTGCTCGAATGCATCCGCGAACTGGGGCTCGAGTGGCAGATCATCTTCAACAAGGGCGCCGTGATGGTCCTGCCGCCGGGCGTCAACAAGGCGACGGGGCTCGCGGCCGGGCTGCTGGAGCTCGGCCTGTCGCCGCTCAACGTGGCGGCGATCGGCGACGCCGAGAACGACCACGCCTTCCTCACCGCCTGCGGCTGCGCGATCGCCGTGGCCAACGCGCTGGATTCGGTCAAGAAGACGGCCGACCTCGTCACGCGCGGCGACCACGGCGCGGGCGTCGTCGAGGCGATCGCCGCCATTCTCTCGGAAGACTCGCGCCCGCTGGCGGCGGCCGCGCATCGGCGGCGCATCACGCTGGGCGACGACGACGAAGCCGCGTTGACGGTCGACGGCGGCGCGGTGCTCATCGCCGGATCCTCCGGCATCGGCAAGTCGACGCTGGCGACCGCGATCGTGGAGAAGCTCGCGGCGCAGGGCTTCCAGCTCTGCGTGCTCGATCCGGAAGGCGACTACGACGACCTCCTGGGCGCGGTCGTGCTCGGAGACGCCACCAACCCGCCCCTCGGGAACGAAGTGATCGACTTCCTGCGGCAGCCGGACGCGGCCCCGCTGGTGGTCAACATGCTGGGGCTCGAGATGCGCGATCGGCCGGCCTTCTTCCGGGAGATCATCGCCCGCATCGGCGACCTGCGCGGTCAGTGCGCCCGCCCGCATTGGCTGCTGATCGACGAAGCGCACCACATGCTGCCCGGCGCGTCGGATCTCGCCGCCGCCTCGCTGCCCGCCGAGCTCTCCGCGACCCTCTACGTGACGGTCCACCCCGACCAGATGTCGGCGCAGGCGCTCGAAAGCGTCCGGACCGTGATCGGCGTGGGCCCGCAGGCCCCTGACGTCCTGCGAAGCTTCTGCGAGACGATCGGCATCGAGACGCCGCCGGTGCCGGAAGGCGATGCACGGGAGTCGGTGCTGTTCTGGCAGCGCGATCGCGACCGCGCGCCGCGCTGGCTGCGGCCCGATCGGCCGAAACAGGGCCACAAGCGCCATACGCGCAAGTACGCCGAAGGCGAGCTGGGCGAGGACAGGAGCTTCTATTTCCGCGGTCCCGACGGCGCGCTGAACCTGCGCGCACAGAACCTGATCCTCTTCCTGCAACTCGCCGACGGCGTCGACGACGCGACCTGGCTGTTCCACCTCCATCGCGGCGACTACGCCCGATGGTTTCGCGAAGCCATCAAGGACGACCACCTCGCCGACGAAGCCGAGGGCCTGCAGGACGGGCAGGACGCCGCGCAGACCCGGGCGCAGATGCGCGAGATCGTCGAACGGCGTTACACCGCACCCGCGAAGGCCTGAACGCTACCTCCCGTGCTCGCCGACCCGCACGATCTTCAGCGTGTTGGTTCCCCCCGACTTGCCGATCGGCTCGCCGATCGTCAGCGCGATCAGGTCGCCCTTCTCGACGATCCCGGCTTCGAGCAGGCGCTCCTCGGCCTCGAGCAGCAGCGCTTCGCGCTCGACCGCGTGGTAGGCCATCACGATCGGGTGCACCTCGCGATACAGGCACATGCGGCGCCGGCTGCGTTCCTCGGGCGTGAGCGCATAGATCGGCACGCCGGAATCGATGCGCGACATCCATAGCGCGGTCGAGCCCGACTGCGTGAGCGACACGACGGCCTTCACCTTCATGTGGTGCGCGACGAAGAGCGCGCTCATCGCGATCGTCTGGTCGATGCGCGTG
>JBIQJM010000208.1:0-2344 GCA_044507525.1 Burkholderiales bacterium | reverse complement strand
CGTTGACGTTGATGCCGTAGCGCCCCCACTCGAGCGCCATCGCCTTCGTCATCTGCACGACCGCGGCCTTGCTCATGCAATAGACGCCGATCTGCGCGAGCACGCGAAGCGCGGCCATCGACGCGATGTTGATGATGCGCGCGCCGCGCTGCGGATCTTCCTTCGCCCGCGCGATCATCCGCACCGCGACCTGCTGCGCGACGAAGAAGGCTCCGCGCGTGTTGGTGTCGAAGACGAAGTCGTAGTCGTCGGGCGTGACGTCGACCAGGCGCTGCGTGGTGCTCACGCCCGAGTTGTTCACCAGGATGTCGATCGCGCCGGCCTGCATTTCGGCCTGCTCCACCGCGTGGCGGATGCTCGCGAGGTCGGTGACGTCCAGCTCGACGACGTGCGCATCGCCGCCCGCCGCCTCGATCTGCGCACGCAGCTCCTTCAGCCGCTCGACGCGCCGCGATGCGAGCACGACGCGCGCGCCGTTGTCCGCGAGCACCTGCGCGAAGCGCGCGCCCAGGCCGCTCGAGGCGCCGGTGACGAGCGCGGTTCTTCCTTCCAGGTCGAATCGGGTGGGCACGAACGGTTCTCCCGCGAAACGTGAAAAGCGGCGACAAGCGTGCGGGCATGGTAGCCGATCGACCGGCCGCCTCGGACGGTGCCGTTTGCATGCGCCCGACCCTTTCCGGGACAATCCGCAGCGACACGCCGGGCGGCGGCGTCCGGCGCACAGGAGAGCACACGAAGATGGAAATCGAGCGCGAGTCGATGGAGTTCGACGTCGTGATCGTCGGCGCGGGCCCTGCCGGGCTTTCCGCCGCGATCCGGCTCAAGCAGCTCGCGGCCGAGCGGGGCACCGAGATCGGCGTGTGCGTCGTCGAGAAGGGCTCGGAGGTCGGCGCGCACATCCTGTCGGGTGCGGTGATGGACCCGCGCGCGCTGCAGGAGCTGTTTCCCGACTGGCGCGATCGCGGTGCGCCGCTGCAGACCGAGGTGAAGGAAGACCGCTTCCTGTTCCTCTCCGAGAAGGGCGCGCGGGGCGTTCCCGGCTGGATGCTGCCCGGGTGCTTCCGCAACCACGGCAACTACGTGGTGAGCCTGGGCGAGTTCGTGCGCTGGCTCGGCGCGCAGGCCGAGGCGCTGGGCGTCGAGGTGTACCCGGGCTTCGCCGCCGCCGAAGTGCTCTACGACGAAGGCGACGCGGTCAAGGGCGTCGCCACCGGGAACATGGGCGTGGGCCGCGACGGCGAGCCGACGGCGAACTTCCAGCCCGGGATGGAGCTGCACGGCAAGTACACGTTCTTCGCCGAAGGCTCGCGCGGCCACCTCGGGCGACAGCTGATCGCGCGCTACCGGCTCGACGAAGGACGCGACCCGCAGAGCTACGCGATCGGCATCAAGGAGCTGTGGGAGGTCGAGCCGTCGAAGTTCGAGCCCGGGCTCGTCGTCCACACGGCGGGCTGGCCGCTGGACAACGACACGTACGGCGGCTCCTTCCTGTACCACTGGCGGGACAACAAGATCGCGATCGGCTACGTCGTCGGTCTGAATTACCGCAATCCGTACCTCTCGCCGTACGAAGAGTTCCAACGTTACAAGCTGCACCCGGCAATTCGTTCCCTGCTCGAGGGCGGCAAGCGCCTGGCGTACGGAGCGCGCTCGATCACCGCCGGCGGCATCAACTCGCTGCCCCGGTTCACCTTCGCCGGCGGATGCCTGATCGGCTGCGACGCCGGCTTCCTGAACGCGTCGCGGATCAAGGGCAGCCACGCCGCGATCAAGAGCGGGATGCTCGCCGCCGAAGCGGCCTTCGACGCGATCGCGGCGGGACGCTCGGCAGACGAGCTCGTCGGCTATCGCGACGCGTTCGAGCGGTCGTGGCTGCGCGAGGAGCTGCATCGGGCGCGCAATTTCAAGCCGGCGATGAGCAAGGGACTGTGGACCGGGACGCTGCTCGTCGGCATCGACCAGACGGTATTCCGCGGCAAGGCGCCGTTCACGCTGCACACGAAGCGACCGGACAACGAGTACCTGCTGCCGGCGGCCGAATCGAAGCCGATCGCCTATCCGAAGCCCGACGGAAAGATCACGTTCGACCGCTTGTCGTCGGTGTTCATCTCGAACACCAACCACGAGGAGAACCAGCCGGTGCACCTCACGCTGAAGGATCCGAAGGTGCCGGTGCAGATCAACCTGGCGCGCTACGCCGGGCCCGAGCAGCGCTACTGCCCGGCGGGCGTCTACGAGTTCGTGCGCGACGAAGCCGGCGGCGAACGACTGCAGATCAACGCGCAGAATTGCGTGCACTGCAAGACGTGCGACATCAAGGACCCGACGCAGAACATCGTCTGGG
>JBIQJM010000075.1:0-15736 GCA_044507525.1 Burkholderiales bacterium | reverse complement strand
GATGCGGGATGCCGTAGACGGCCACTTCCTGCACCTGCGGCAGCTTGTACAGGTATTGCTCGAGCTCGGCGGGCCACACCTTGAAGCCCGACACGTTGATCATGTCCTTGACGCGATCGACGATGTAGACGTACCCGTCGGCGTCCATGCGTCCGATGTCGCCCGAGTGCAGCCAGCCGCCGCGCAGCGTCTGCGCCGTGTCCTCCGGGCGGTTCCAGTAGCCGAGCATCACGCCCGGACCCCGGATGCAGATCTCGCCCCACTCGCCGAGCGGAAGCTCGCGGTCGTTCTCGTCGAAGATCTTCAGCGTGAAGCCCTCGACCGCGCGCCCCACCGAGCCGAAACGATGCTCGACGAGGTCGTTGTAGCAGGCGAAAGGCGAGCATTCGGTGAGGCCGTAGCCCTCGTAGACGCGGCGGCCGAAGCGTTCGGTCCAGCGGCGCGAGATCTCCTCGGGCATCGTCGCCGCAGCCGACATCTCGTAGCGGATCGACGACAGGTCGTACTTCGACAGGTCCATCGAGAGCAGGCCGATGAAGATCGTCGGCACCCCGAAGAACAGCGTGATGCGGTCGCGCTCGATCGCCTCGAGCACGACGTCGGGGACGAAGCGGCGGAACAGGCATACGGTTGCGCCGGCGAGGATCGCCGCGTTCAGGATGTAGTTCTGGCCGTAGACGTGGAAGAGCGGCAGGAACGTGCACAGGCGGTCGTCTTCGCGATAGCCCGAGTACTTCGCCGCACTGGCGACGTTGCTCGCGATGTTCGACTGCGACAGCGTGACGCCCTTCGGGAAGCCGGTGGTACCCGACGAGTAGAGCAGCGCCGCCGGGTCGTCGGCCGCGCGATCGACCGGATCGAAACGCTCCGGCTGCCCGGCGCACCATTGCGCGAGCGTCTGCACGCCGTCCACGGCGTCGCCCTCGCAGACGACGACGTGCCGCAACGCCGGACACGACCCGCGCGGAACGAAGGGCACGAGCTCGGCGACGGTGAAGACCAGCACCGCGGCCGAATCGTTGAGCAGGTACTCGACCTCGCCCGTGCGGAAGATCGCGTTGATCGCGACGGGGATCGCGCCGATCTTCTGCGCCGCGTAGTACGTCGTCGCGAACTCGGGCACGTTCGGCAGGTACAGCGCGACGCGGTCGCCCGCGGCGATGCCCTTCGCGCGCATCGCGTTCGCGAGGCGCGAGGCCTCGGTTTCGAGTTGCGCGTAGCTGATCGTGCGGCCTTCGAACAGGATCGCCGGTTTCGTCGGCGCACGCGCGGCCCACTGCTGCAGGCTCGAGGCGAGATTCATCGGTAGGTTCCGGAGCGACGGGGGTGCCCCCGTTTATAGCACTTTCGCTCCGGGCTCCGGGCCGCGATCGGTGAGGCGCTCGGCGGGGGCCTGCGGTGCGCCGTCGACGGGCAGCGGCGCAGGACTGTACTGCCAGCGCTTCCACGCGCGCAGCACCGCATTCGGGTATTCCGCGCGTCCGAGGCTGCCGTTGTAGCGGCCGAGTGCACGGAAGAGGTCGCCGCGCTCGACGTCCAGGTAGTGCCGCAGGATCGTGCAGCCGTAGCGCAGGTTCGTGCGCAGGTCGAAGAGCCTGGACGGGTCGGCGTCGCCGATCAGCCGCGTCCAGAACGGCATCACCTGCATGTAGCCGCGGGCGCCGGCGCTCGAGACCGCGTAGCGGCGGAAGTTGCTCTCGACCTCGATCAGGCCGAGCACGAGATGCGGATCGAGGCCCGCGCGCTGCGCTTCGTAGCGAACCGCGTGCAGGAACTCGATGCGTTGCCGGTACTCGGGCTTCCAGCGGCGCGGAAGGCGCGACGACATCGACGCGAGCCAGTCGACCTTCTCGGACAGCGATGCGAACTGCGGCTCCGGCGCTTCATGGTCTTCGCGGACCGCGGCGGCGAGCGCCGAGCGGACCGAATCGCCGAGCGCCTCGTACTGCTGCGAACCCGCACGCGCCGGCTTCGACGCGATGAGCGCGGCGAGCAGCGCGCAGGTGAGCAGCAGCAGGATCAGGACGCGTTTCATTCGCAGGCGATTGAATCGCCCTGCGGATCAGTCGGCAAGCGCCTGGCGGATGGCCGGCAGGGCATCGCCGACGGGGACCTGGTCCAGCTGCATTGCGCGGCGCACGAGCACCTCGACCTTGCCTTCCTTCAGGCCGCGTTCGCCGACCGTGACCCGCACCGGGACGCCGATCAGCTCCCAGTCGGCGAACATCGCGCCGGGCCGCTCGTCGCGGTCGTCGAGCAGCACGTCGACGCCTTCGGCGAGCAACTGCTCGTACAGCGCGTCGGCGGTGGCGCGAACGACGTCGGAGCGGCCGTAGCCGAGCGGCACGACGACGACCTCGAAGGGAGCGATCGGGCGCGGCCAGACGATGCCGCGCTCGTCGTGGTTCTGCTCGATGGCGGCGCCGAGCAGGCGCGTGATGCCGATGCCGTAGCAGCCCATCTGGAAGGGCTTCGACTGGCCGTCGGCGTCGACGAACACCGCGTTCATCGCTTCCGAGTAGCGCGTGCCGAGGAAGAACACGTGCCCGACCTCGATGCCGCGCTGGATCGCGAGCACGCCCTTGCCGTCGGGAGAGGGATCACCTTCGCGCACGTTGCGGATGTCGGCGACGACGGGCTCGGGGAGGTCGCGACCCCAGTTGGCGCCGGTGAGGTGGAAATCGGCCTCGTTCGCGCCGCAGACGAAGTCGCTCATGTTCGCCACGGTGCGGTCTGCGACGATGCGCACCGGCTTGCGCGTGCCGATCGGGCCCAGGTAGCCGGGGGGAGAGCCGAAATGCTCGACGATCTCGGCCTCGGTGGCGAAACGGAAACCCTCGAGGCCCGGCACCTTGCTCGCCTTGACCTCGTTCAGCTCGTGGTCGCCGCGCACCATCAGCAGCCAGATCTGCGGGTCGGAGGCGCAAGCCGCCGCCGGCGCCGCCGGGGCCTCGGCGGGAACGGTCGCGACGCGCGCCTCGCCGTGCGCGGCGTCGGAGCGCGGATCGATCGCGAGCACGATCGACTTCACGGTGCGCTCGAGCGGGATGCCGAGCAGCTCGGCGACGTCCTCGCAGCGCGCGCGCGACGGCGTGGGCACCCTGGCGAGCGGCTCGCGCGGCGCTTCGCGCCGCTCGATCAGCGGCAGCGCCTCGGCGAGTTCGACGTTCGCCGCGTAGTCGGAATCGGGGCACCAGGCGATCGCGTCCTCGCCGGTGTCGGCGATCACCTGGAACTCATGGCTGGCCGAACCGCCGATCGCTCCGGTGTCGGCGGCGACCGCGCGAAACCGAAGACCCATCCGCGTGAAGATCGCGCGATAGGCATCGAACATCGCCTGGTAGCTGGCGAGCGCCGCGTCGCGGTCGCGGTCGAAGGAGTAGGCATCCTTCATCGTGAACTCGCGCCCGCGCATCACGCCGAAGCGCGGCCTGCGCTCGTCGCGGAACTTCGTCTGGATGTGATAGAAGTTCGTCGGCAATTGCCTGTAGCTGCGCAGCTCGTTGCGCGCGATATCGGTGACGACCTCTTCCGAGGTGGGCTGCACGATGAAGTCGCGCTGGTGGCGATCCTTCACGCGCAGCAGTTCCGGCCCGTATTTGTCCCACCGACCCGACTCGATCCACAACTCGGCCGGTTGGACGACGGGCATCAGCAGCTCGATCGCGCCCGCCCGGTCCATCTCCTCGCGCACGATCGCCTCGATCTTGCGGACGATTCGCAGTCCGAGCG
This sequence comes from Burkholderiales bacterium, assembly GCA_044507525.1. Classification (GTDB taxonomy): domain Bacteria; phylum Pseudomonadota; class Gammaproteobacteria; order Burkholderiales; family Burkholderiaceae_E; genus Zeimonas. The sequence continues at coordinate 12,004 of JBIQJM010000075.1, read as the reverse complement.
GCATGTACGTGTAGATGCCGCCGGCGACCTTGCGGATCATTCCGGCGCGGGTCATCAGCCGGTGACTGACGATCTCGGCGTCGGCTGGCGCTTCCTTCTGCGTCGACAAGTGGAATCGGGAGGCTTTCATTCGGGGATCCGGGAGAGTGCGGTGCCCGGCGAGCGCGGGCGTCGACGCAGCAGACGCAGGGAAGCACTGGCTATAATCGAAGCGATTGTAAGAGATCGAGGGGTGTGGCCATGCTGGACAGAGACGGCTATCGCCCCAACGTCGGGATCATCCTGGTCAACTCGAGGAACGGGGTTTTCTGGGGGAAGCGGATACGGGAGCACTCCTGGCAGTTTCCGCAAGGCGGCATCAAGCGCGGGGAGTCGCCCGAGCAGGCGATGTTCCGCGAACTGCACGAGGAAGTGGGCCTGCATCCGCACCACGTCCGCATCGTCGGACGCACGCGCGACTGGCTTCGCTACGAGGTGCCCGAGCACTGGGTGCGTCGGGAATGGCGAGGCCACTACCGCGGCCAGAAGCAGATCTGGTTCCTGGTGCGACTGGTCGGCCGCGATAGCGACATCGATCTGCGCGCCTCGAGTCACCCGGAGTTCGACGCCTGGCGTTGGAACGACTATTGGGTGCCGCTGGACGCGGTGATCGAATTCAAGCGCGGCGTGTACGTGCAGGCGCTCAACGAACTCGCACGGCTGGTGTTCGCGCAGGCGCGCCACGACCGCCCTGCGGTGCGCAGCGAGCGCCCGTCGCGCGAGGCATCGCAACCGGGCGAAGCGGGCCGGTATCTGCGCACGCGGCATCGCTCGCGCAACCAGCGGCTCGAGTCGCCCGCCGACGACGCCGAACGCGGCGCGCTGCTCACGATGCCCGAGGCGGCGCTTCCGCGCGACGACGGCAGCTGATCCGCTCCGCCCGACGGCCGCAGACGAAACACGACGATGCCGTGCCGGTACGATCCGCACTTGCCACGATCGGCAGGCCGTCCGGCACGGTGGTGTAGATGAAATTCCGCGACTACTACGAGATCCTCGGCGTCGACCGCAACGCGACGCAGGATGACATCAAGCGCGCCTATCGCAAGCTCGCGCGCAAGTACCACCCCGACGTCAGCAAGGAAGCCGACGCCGAAGCGCGCTTCAAGGAAATCGGCGAAGCGAACGAGGTGCTGCGCGACCCGGAGAAGCGCGCCGCCTACGACCGGATGGGCGCGAACTGGCGCGCCGGGCAGGACTTCCAGCCGCCGCCGAACTGGGACGCCGGCTTCGAGTTCAGCGGCGGCGACTTCGACGGCCAGGCGGGCGACTACAGCGACTTCTTCGAGACGCTGTTCGGCGCGCGGATGCGGCAGGCGCAGGCGCAGCAGCGGCGCGCGCATTCGATGCCGCGCCAGGGGCAGGATCATCACGCCAAGGTGCTGATCGACGTCGAGGACGCGTACCGCGGCGCACGGCGCGCGATCCGGCTGGCGATGCCGACGATCGACGCGAGCGGGCATCTCGTCACGCAGGAGCGCGAACTCGACGTGACCATCCCGCGCGGCATTCGCGCCGGCCAGCACCTGCGGCTCGCCGGCCAGGGCGGACCCGGCATCGGCAACGGACCGGCAGGCGACCTGTACCTGGAGATCGAATTCCGCGACGACCCGCGCTGGCGCGTCGACGGGCGCGACGTCTACGTCGATCTGCCGCTCGCGCCGTGGGAGGCGGCGCTCGGTGCGAGCGTGCCGGTGCGCACGCCCGAAGGCAGCCTCGAGCTGACCGTGCCGCCGAACTCGTCGGCCGGTCGACGGCTGCGCCTGCGCGGCAAGGGAATCCCGTCGCAACCGCCCGGCGACCTGTACGCGGTCGTGTCGATCGCGCTGCCGCCGGCGAACACCGATGCGCAGAAGGAGGCCTGGCGCGCGATGGCGAAGGCCTTCGACTTCGACCCGAGAGCAGGAAGGTAGGAGTCCCGATGAGCGACGAATCCCCGAATCCGGTCCAGGGCTCCGTCGTCGAGGAGCAGATCGAGTTCACGCTCGTCGAGCTGTCGCGTGCGTGCGGCGCCGACGAGGAGCAGATCACCGCGCTGATCGTCGAGGGCGTGATCGAGCCGATCGCGCCGGCCGGCGAGACCGCGCCGGCGTACGCCGGCGGGCGAAGGACCCCGGCCGCGCCGCGCGCGCAATGGCGCTTCAGCGGCTCGTCGCTGCGCCGCGCGCGGCTCGCGATGAGCCTGGCGCGCGACCTCGAGGTCAACCCGCCGGGCGTGGCGCTCGCGCTCGACCTGATCGCCGAGATCGACGAACTGCGCGCGCAACTGCATCGACTGGGACGCTGAGCGCCCGGCCCGTCGACGCCGCCGGATCGTCATGAAGCTGCTCGCCCGCCTGACGCGCAACCTCGCGCTCGCGATTCCGGTCGCGATGGCGCTCGGGCTCGCCTACGGCCTCGTCGCGCCCACCGGCTGGCTGCGCACGCTGATCGTGCCGCTGACGCTGCTGATGGTCTACCCGATGATGGTCGGCCTGCAGCTGCGCCAGCTGCTGGAGGGCGGCGACCTGCGCGCGCAGTGGATGGCGCAGGCGATCAACTTCGGCGTGATCCCCTTCGTCGCTTTCGCGATCGGACGCCTGTGGTTCGCCGAACAGCCCTACCTCGCGCTCGGCCTGGTGCTCGCGGCGCTGCTGCCGACCAGCGGCATGACGATCGCCTGGACCGGCTTCGCGAAGGGCAACGTCGCCGCGGCGATCAAGATGACGGTCGTCGGCCTCGTCCTCGGCTCGCTGGCGACGCCCTTCTACCTGCGATGGCTGATGGGCGCGGTCGTTCCCGTCGATCTCGCCGCGGTATTCCTGCAGATCGCGCTCGTCGTGCTGCTGCCGATGCTGCTCGGACAGGCGACGCGCGAGTGGCTCGTGCGCCGCCACGGCCGCGAGCGCTTCCAGAAGGAGTGGGCGCCGCGCTTTCCGCCGCTCTCCACGCTCGGCGTGCTCGGCGTCGTCTTCGTCGCGCTGGCGCTCAAGGGAGGCGATCTCGTCGCGCGCCCCGCGCTGCTGGTCGACGTGCTGGTGCCGCTGCTCGCCCTCTACGCGTTCAACTACGCGCTGGGCATCGTCGTCGGGCGGGCGCTGCTGCCGCGCGCCGACGCGATCGCACTCGTCTACGGAACGGTGATGCGCAACCTGTCGATCGCGCTCGCGCTCGCGATGAACGCCTTCGGCGCGGCGGGCGTCGATGCCGCGCTGCTGATCGCGGTCGCCTACGTCGTCCAGGTGCAGTCGGCGGCGTGGTCGGTGCGCCTCGGCGCGGGAATGTTCGGGGCGCAGCCGGCGGGTGGTCGCTGAGGCTGCTGCACGCCAAGGCGCGCGCCGTCTGCCGCGCGCGGCCTTCGTTCACGGCTCGAACTGCAGCGCCGCGAGCCGCGCATACAGGCCGCCCTGCTCGGCCAGCTGCGCATGCGTCCCGACCTCCACGATGCGTCCGCGCTCGAGCACGACGATGCGATCCGCGCCGACCACCGTCGACAGGCGATGCGCGATCACGATCGTCGTGCGGCCCTGCATCGCCCGCTCGAGCGCCGCCTGCACCGCGCGCTCGCTCTCGGCGTCGAGCGCGCTCGTCGCCTCGTCGAGCAGCAGCAGCTGCGGGTTGCGCAACAGCGCGCGGGCGATCGCGATGCGCTGGCGCTGGCCACCCGAAAGGCGCACGCCGCGCTCGCCGAGGAAGGTGCGATAGCCCTGGGGCAGGCGTTCGATGAACTCGTGCGCATGCGCCGCCTTCGCCGCGTCGATCACCTCGGCGTCGGTCGCATCGAGCCGGCCGTAGCGGATGTTCTCCATCGCATCGGCCGAGAAGACGATGCTGTCCTGCGAGACGACGCCGATCGCGCCGCGCAGTTGCGCCAGATCGAGCTCGCGCAGGTCGACGCCGTCGATGCGGATGCACCCCGACTGCGGATCGTGGAAGCGCAGCAGCAGCTGGAACAGCGTCGTCTTCCCGGCACCCGAAGGGCCGACGAGCGCGACCGTCTCGCCGGGCGCGATCTCCAGCGTGATGTGCTCGAGCGCCGGCTCGTCGGGTCGCGACGGATAGCGGAAGGAAAGATCCTCGATCGCCAACTGCGCGCCGGCCGCGCGCTCGGGAAGCGGAAGCGGTCGCCGCGGCGAGCGGATCGACGGCTGCGCCTCGAGCAGCTCGAGCAGCCGCTCGGTGGCGCCGACCGCGCGCTGCACGTCGCCGAGCACCTCGGCGATCGCCCCGGTCGCTCCCGCGACGAGCGCCGCGTAGAGGATGAACTGCGTGAGCAGCCCCGCGGTGAGCCGCTCGTCGATCACCGCGCGCGCGCCCAGCCACAGCACGAAGACGATCGCACCGAACACGAGGACGATCGCCAGCGCGGTGAGCAGCGCCCGTGCGCGCACCCGGCGGATCGCACTGGCGAAGGCGGACTCCGTCGCCGTGCCGAAACGCTGCGACTCGAGCGGCTCGCGCACGTAGGCCTGCACGGTCTGGATCGCGCCGAGCGTCTCGCCCGCGAGTGCGCTGGTGTCGGCGAGCGCATCCTGGCTCGCGCGCGAAAGCCGCCGCACGCGGCGGCCGAAGACGAGGATCGGCAACACCACGGCGAGCAGCAGCCCGACGATGATCGACGCCAGCCCGGGGCTGGTGACGATCAGCATCGCGAGTGCGCCGACGAACAGCAACGCGTTGCGCAGCCCGAGCGAGACGCTCGTGCCGACCAGCGTCTGGATCAGCGTCGTGTCGGTGTTCAGCCGCGAGAGCACCTCGCCGGTCTTCAGCGTCTCGAAGAACGCCGCGTCCTGGCGCAGCACCTGTCGATACACCGCGCGACGCAGGTCGGCGGTGACGCGCTCGCCGAGCCACGAGACGCTGTAGTAGCGCAATGCCGTTCCGCAGGCGAGCACGACGGCGACGCCGAAGAGCGCGAGGAACCAGGTGTTCACGTCGGCGGGAAGCGCGCCGTCGGCGATGCCCGCCGGCGAAGCGAATCCGACGTCGATCATGCGGCGAAACGCGAGCGGGACGACGAGCGTGGCGGCGGCCGCCACCAGCAGCGCGACCGCCGCGACCGCGACCCGCGCCCGATACGGCGCCATGAACGGCCACAACGCGCGCAGGATCGACAGCGAGCCGCGACCGGCGTTCGCGCCGTCGCCCTCGCGTGCGCGGCCGGCGTCCCGTGCAGCGTCCGGACCGCCGCCGCGCCCGCGCCCTTCGACGCGCGGATTCAAGTGCTCGGGTGCGTCATGTCCTGCGGGCGCACCCATTCGTCGAACTGCGCCGCGTCGACGTAACCGAGCGCGAGCGCCGCCTCGCGCAACGTCGTCCCCTCGCGGTGCGCCTTCTTCGCGATCTCGGCGGAGCGTTCGTAGCCGATGTGCGGGTTGAGCGCCGTCACCAGCATCAGCGAGCGCTCGAGCAGCTCCTCGATGCGCTCGGCCACCGGCTCGATGCCGCGCGCGCAGTTGCGATCGAAGCTCGCGAGGCCGTCGGCGAGCAGGCGCAGGCTCTGCAGCGCGTTGTGCGCGACCAGGGGCTGGAAGACATTGAGCTCGAAGTTCCCCGACGAGGCGCCGATGCCGATCGCGACGTCGTTGCCGGCGACCTGCGCACCGATCATCGTCAACGCCTCGCACTGCGTCGGGTTCACCTTGCCCGGCATGATCGAGCTGCCGGGTTCGTTCTCGGGAATGCGGATCTCGCCCAGGCCCGAGCGCGGTCCGCTCGCCAGCCAGCGCACGTCGTTGGCGATCTTCGTCGCAGCCGCGGCAAGCGCATGCAGCGCGCCGTGCAGCGCGACGACCGGTTCGTGCCCGGCGAGCGCGGCGAAACGGTTCGGCGCCGGCGTGAACGGCAGCGAGAGCCGGCGCACGAGCTCTTCGCAGACGCGCGCGCCGAACTCCGGGTGCGTGTTCAGCCCGGTGCCTACCGCGGTGCCGCCGATCGCCAGCTCGCAGACGCCCGGCAGCGCGCGCACGATCGCTTCGCGCGCGCGATCCAGCTGCGCGACCCAGCCCGACATCTCCTGCCCGAGCGTCAGCGGCGTGGCGTCCTGCAGGTGCGTGCGCCCGATCTTCACGATGCCGGCGTACTCGCGCGCCTTCGCGTCGAGCGTCGAGCGCAGCGCGTCGAGCGAGGGCACGAGCCGCTGCGCGACCGCGACCGCGACGGCGACGTGGATCGCGGTCGGGACGACGTCGTTGGACGACTGGCCGCGATTGACCTCGTCGTTCGGATGCACGAGACGCTTCGGGCCGCGCTCGCCGCCGAGCAGTTCCGATGCGCGATTCGCGAGCACCTCGTTGACGTTCATGTTCGACTGCGTTCCCGAACCGGTCTGCCAGACCGCCAACGGAAACTCCTGCGCGTGATCGCCGTTCAGCACCTCGTCGGCGGCGCGCACGATCGCGTCGGCCTTCTGCGCATCGAGCCGGCCGAGGTCGCGGTTGACGACGGCCGCCGCGCGCTTGACCTGCGCCAGCGCCGCGACGAGCTCGTCGGGCATCCGCTCGGTGGAGATCGCGAAGAACTGCAACGAGCGCTGCGTCTGCGCGCCCCACAGGCGATCTGCCGGAACCTCGATCGGTCCGAAAGTGTCGCGTTCGATCCGGATCGCTTCGTTCGTCGTCATGCGGGATAAACCTCCGTCGATGCCAGCGCGCCGATCGCCTGCAGCGCAGCGCGCACCTCTTCGACTCCGGTCGCCGACAGCGGCGCCTGCGGCGGCAGCGGCATGCCGACGTCATAGCCCTGCAACTCGAGCCCGCCCTTGATGCACGCGGCAAGGTTGTGGCGTGCGAAGGCCTGGTTCAGCGCCCACAGCGGGCGCTGCAGGTCCATCGCACGCTTCCAGTCGGCGTCGCGGCAGGCCTCGTACAGCGCGACGCTCTGCCGGGGCGCGACGCAGGCCGGCCCGGCCATCCAGCCGACGCCGCCGATCAGCATCACACAGGCGGGGATGTGCGCCGAGGCGGCGAACACCTGCATCCGCCCCTCGACGCGATCGAGGATCGACAGCAGCCGGCCGGTGTTCGACGAGGCGTCCTTCAGGTAGCGCACGTTCGGGATGCGGCTCAGGCGCTCGATCACCGGCAGCGACAGGTCCGAACGCTGGAAGTTCGGGTTCGTGTAGAGCACGATCGGCAGCTCGACCGCGCGTGCGATCGATTCGAAGTATGCGTGCACGCCGTCGTCGGCGATCGGAAAGTAGGCTTCGAGAATCGCGATGACGCCGTCGCACCCCATGCCCTCGAATGCCCGCGCGCGCCGCTGCGCCTCGACGATCGTCGTCGCCGCGACGCCGGCGAGTACCGGCACGCGCGCGGCCGCCGCTTCGACGACGGTCGCGACGACCTCGCACTGCTGCTCCCAGTTCAGGTAGGCGAACTCGCCGGTCGAGCCGAGCGCGGCGAGTCCGTGCACGCCGGCGCCGATCAGGTCGTCGCACAGGCGCGCCAGCACTTCGGTGCGCACCTTGCCATCGGTGTCGACCGGCGAGACGAGGTAGGGAAACACTCCGTGGAAGGCGGGTTCGGGCATCTTTTCGGGACCGGGCGGTTGCAGTGGCGAAAGTGGCGGCGTGGCGGCGTGGCGGCCGGCGACGGCCCGACCGGTCTCGCGATGGTCGGCCGTTCCCCGATTGTCGCCCTTTTCGGCGTGGCGACCCGGCAGTTCCCGCCGGCGCAGGCCGTTGTCGGTGGATGCAGACTTCGAGCGGTCGCTTCGCCGAGAATCCGACTTGATCGAAGAACGGAGGAGATTCCGGATGAACCCTGCCCGACGCGCCTGTCTTCGTGCGAGTGCCGCAGTCGCCGCTGCCGCCGGCCTTCCCTGGCTCGGCGGCTGCGCCGATTTCGGTCCGGGCGACCTGCCCGGCGCGATCGCCTACCGCCCGAAAGGCGTTCGCGGAGCGCCGCTGCTGGAGGGCGTCGCCCGCGTGCAGATCGGCACCGCGGTCGTGACCGCCGTGCGCGACGGCTTCGCGACGATGCCGCTCGACGACGGCTTCGTGCGCGGCGTCCCGCTGGCACAGGTGCAGCAGGCGCTCGCCGAGGCGGGGCTTGCCACCGACTCGCTGACGATCCCCTTCACCGCCTTCGTCGTCGAGCAGCGGGGCCGGCGCGTATTGCTCGACGCCGGCAACGGCCGCTTCGGTCCGCCCGCAGCGGGGCGGCTGGTCGCCCGCCTGCGGGAGGTCGGCATCGACCCGGCGTCGATCGACGCGGTGCTCATCACGCATTTCCACGGCGACCACATCAACGGGCTGCGCGACCCCGACGGCGCGCTGGCGTTCCCGAACGCGGCGATCCACGTCCCGAAGCCCGAGTGGGACTGGTGGATGGACGATGCGCGGATGCGTTCGGCGCCGGCCGCGCTGCGCGGAAGCTTCGAGTCGACCCGGCGGGTCTTCGGCCCGATCGCCGCCCAGGTGCGACGCTTCGAACCCGGCAGCGCGGTGATCGGCGACATCGGATCGATCCCTGCCTTCGGCCATACGCCCGGGCACACCGGCTTCGGCTTCGAGTCGGGCGGGCACCGTTTCGCCTACCTCGGCGACCTGGCGAACGTCGCCGCGCTGTTCGTGCGCCACCCCGACTGGGCAGTGCGCTTCGACATGGACGCGGAAACCGCGCGTCGCAGCCGACGACGCCTGCTCGACCAAGCGGCTGCCGCCGGCTGGATCGTCGCCGGCTTCCACTGGCCGGGCGCGGCGATCGGTCGCATCACGCGGCACGGCGACGGATACGCGTTCGCGCCGCTGGTCGCCTGAAGCGCGGTTTCGTCGCGCAAGCGCAACGTTGCGCGGCCTGCGCGCGACGTTCGTCCCTCGTTCGCCGTCGTTCGCACCCTGCCGTGCAGAACGCAGCGCACGCGCCACTAGGCTGGATCCGTGCCCCTGGAACGAGGAGACAGGCAATGGAAACGCTCGAGATCGAAACGGGCATCGACACCCCGGCCCGGCAGGACGAAGAAGCCCCGGCGCACGAGGCATGCTCGCTGGCGATGCTGCATGCGCCGCAGGCGGCGCTCGCCGCCGCGCGCCGCCTCTACCAGCGCAACCGCGCAGGCGTGCGCTTCTTCTGCGAGAACCGGCGCGTCGTGCCGGTGGATCAGCTCGAGGCGCTCGGCGAATTCGGCGAATGCGACGGCGTCCCGACCGCCGTGCTCGTCGCACCGTCGTCGCCGCCGGAGATGGCCCGCAGCACCATGTGATCGCGATGCACCAGCTCGGGTTCCTCGACGAACCCGAGAATGCGCGCGATCTCCGACGACGGCTTGCGCATGATCAGCCGCGCCTCCGAGCTCGAGTAGCCCGAGAGCCCGCGCGCGATCTCGCGGCCGTCCGGATCGAGGATGGCCACCGCCTCGCCGCGCTCGAAGTCGCCGACGACCTCGACGACGCCGATCGGCAGCAGGCTTCCGCCCTTGCGCAGCAGCGCGCGCGCCGCGCCCGCGTCGAGCCGCACCGACCCGCGCAGCTGCAGGTGGTCGGCGAGCCACTTCTTGCGCGCCGCGAGCCGCGGCGTCTGCGCGACGAAGCGCGTGCCGATCGCCTCGCCTTCGGCCAGCCGTACGAGCACCTCTGGCTCGCGCCCCGAAGCCACTACCGTGTGCGCGCCGCCCGCCGAGGCGCGGCGCGCCGCGAGCACCTTCGTGATCATCCCGCCGCGGCCGATCGCGGAGCCCGCGCCGCCCGCCATCGTCTCGAGCGCGGCGTCGCCGGCGACGACGCACTCGAGCAGGCGCGCATGCTCGTCGTGTCGCGGGTCCGCCGTGAACAGCCCGCGCTGGTCGGTGAGGATCACGAGGACCTCGGCGTCGAGCAGGTTCGTGACGAGCGCGCCGAGCGTGTCGTTGTCGCCGAACTTGATCTCGTCGGTGACGACGGTGTCGTTCTCGTTGATGATCGGGACGACGCCGAGCGCGAGCAGCGCGAGCAGCGTCGCGCGCGCGTTCAGGTACCGCTTGCGGTCGGCGAGGTCGTCGTGCGTGAGCAGCACCTGCGCCGTGCGCAGTCCGCAGCTGCGGAAGGCGCTCTCGTAGGCCTGCGCGAGCCCCATCTGGCCGACCGCGGCAGCGGCCTGCAGTTCGTGCATCGCCTTCGGCCGGCGCTTCCAGCCGAGCCGCTTCATCCCCTCGGCGACCGCGCCCGAGCTGACGAGCACGACCTCCTTGCCGAGCGCCCGCAGGCGCGCGATCTGCGTCGCCCAGCGCGCGATCGCCGCCTCGTCGAGCCCGCGTCCGTCGTCGGTGACCAGCGACGAGCCGACCTTGACGACGATGCGACGTGCGTCGCGCACCGCGCCCGCGTGCGGATCGACCGGCACCGCCGCCGGGCGCGGCGCCCGCTTCGACGGCGCCTCAGCCATGTCCGCTCCCGCGCTCCTGCGCGGCAGGATCGGCGCGCCCGGAGAGCGCGTCGTCCGCGGCGTCGAATCGCACGTCGCGTTCCGCGCTCTCCTTCGGCCTCGTCTTCTCGAGCCAGTCGGCGACCGCCAGGCACAGGTGCTCGCAGCCTTCGCGCGTGAGCGCAGAGATCGCGAATACGCGCTCGACGGGGATCGCGTTGCGGCCCCGCCCCCGATACCGGGTGACGAAGGAGTCGATGCGCTTCTGCCGTTCGCCGGCATCGATCATGTCGATCTTGTTCAGTACCAGCCAGCGCGGTTTGGCGGCCAGCGACTCGTCGTATCGACGCAGCTCGCGGACGATCGCGCGCGCCTCGCGCACCGGGTCGGCTTCCGGGTCGAAGGGCGCGAGATCGACCAGGTGCAGCAGCAGCCGCGTGCGCTGGAGGTGGCGCAGGAACTGGTGCCCGAGCCCGGCCCCTTCGGCGGCACCCTCGATCAGCCCGGGAATGTCGGCGATCACGAAGCTGCGTTCGGGCCCGACGCGCACGACGCCGAGATTCGGGTGCAGCGTGGTGAACGGATAGTCGGCGATCTTCGGGCGGGCGTTGCTCACCGCCGCGATGAAGGTGGACTTGCCGGCGTTCGGCATGCCGAGCAGGCCGACGTCGGCGAGCACCTTCAGCTCGAGGCGCAGGTTGCGATGCTCGCCCTCCTGCCCGGGCGTCGACTGGCGCGGCGCGCGGTTCGTGCTCGACTTGAAGCGCAGGTTTCCGAGGCCGCCCTCGCCGCCGCGCGCCAGCAGCGCCACTTCGCCGTGCTCGACGAGGTCGGCGATCATCTCGCCGCTGTCTTCGTCGAAGACCTGCGTGCCGACCGGAACGCGCAGGCGGATGTCGTCGGCCGCCGCGCCGTACTGGTCGGCGCCGCGTCCGCGCTCGCCGTTCTTCGCGAGGAACTTGCGCTGGTAGCGGTAGTCGACGAGCGTGTTGATGTTGCGGTCGGCCACCGCCCACACGCTGCCGCCGCGCCCGCCGTCGCCGCCGTCGGGTCCGCCGCGCGGCACGAACTTCTCGCGCCGGAACGAGACCGCGCCGGCGCCGCCGTCGCCGCCGGCCACTTCGATGCGCGCTTCGTCGATGAATTTCATGCGCGCGCCGGGTCGCCCCGGCCCCGCGTTGCGGGTGCCGGGCCGGTTACTGCCGCGGTTCGACGCTGACCGTGCTGCGGCGCAGCGGCCCCTTCACGCCGAACTTCACATGGCCGTCGACGAGCGCGAACAGCGTGTAGTCCTTGCCGACGCCGACGTTCTCGCCCGGGTGGAAGCGCGTGCCGCGCTGGCGCACGATGATCGCGCCGGCCCGGACGGCCTCGCCGCCGTAGGCCTTCACGCCGAGCATCTTCGGCTGGGAATCGCGGCCGTTTCGCGTCGAGCCGCCGCCTTTCTTCTGTGCCATCTCTGTTTACTCCTGCGCGGTGGCCGATTCCGCCGACTGGCCGGAGGCTTCGACGGGCTCCGGGCGGGCGGCCTCGCCGGCAGCCGCGCCCAACTCCGCGCGCGTCTCGCCGAGCGCGGAGGCGATCCGCCCGATGAAGAGCTCGGTGTAGTTCTGCCGATGGCCCTGCTGCTTGCGGTAGTGCTTGCG
>JBIQJM010000074.1:0-15748 GCA_044507525.1 Burkholderiales bacterium | reverse complement strand
CGCGCGAGATGCCTTCGGCGATCGCGCTCGTGCGGTCGGTCTCGGCCGTCCAGATGCGGTGCTGGGCCGCGCCGTAGCCGAGCTGCACCAGGTTGCCGTCATTCAGCCGCACGAAGGGGATGCCGCGCTCCTGCGCCGCGAGCACGATCGACTCGGTGCTCGGTCCGAGGTAGTGCTCGTCGTTCAACGCCCGCAACTCCGCGACCGTGCCGGGCAGGTCGAAGGGGCGGTCCTCGATCGCGGCCATGACCAGGTCGCGCGCGGCGGCCAGCGCCGCACGCGCGGTCTGCTCCTGGAACGCGCAGACGATGACGCGGTACACGCCCCGCGTGGACGTCTCGCGTGCGCGTCCGAAACCTGCGTTCGGCGCGCCGGCGAGCACCTGCAGCTCGACGGCGACGTGCTCGAGGATGTGCGCCGGCCAGGTGCCCTCGTGCAGGCGCCGCAGGAAACCGCCGCGTTCGCCGTAGCTGCAGCGGTGCTCGACCAGCCCCGGAAGCCACTGCTCGAGGCGCTGCGGCAGCCCGGGAATGCGGTTGGACGGGAATTCCTCGAGCCCGCCGATGTCGACGACCGCCTCCAGCACCGGGGGGTACGTCCACCGGCCGGGGCCGCGGATGTAGTGCACTTCGGTGATGACGATGTCCAACCGGGGGTCGGCTTTGCCCTGCGGGCGGGGAGAGAGCATGAAGGAATCCGGGAAGTGGGTAGGCGTACAACGCCGCAGCGTAGTTCCGGTTGACGCCCAAGCACGTCTCGCGCCCGGCCGCCATACGGGACGACCCGTAGGGTGACGAGTCGATTGCAGTAAGCTCTCGGGTTTCGATGCCCACGATTCCGTCCGCCGCCCGGTTCGTCGACGACGCGCTACCTGCGGAATGGCGACGCGAGATCGCTGTCCAGTCTCCCGACGCTGCTGCGCTCGCCGTGCTCGCCTGGGTGGAGCTCGACCTCGACGCGCGGATGCAGTACGGCCGCGGGTTGCTGCTGTTGACCGCGAGCCGGCTGTGGTCTTTCGCCGCGAACGGAAGCGAGCCGGCGTCCTTCCCGCTGGTCGTCGACTCGCGGCTCGAGATCGCCGACCACGGCGGAGTGGGCGCCTTGCGGCTGTGCGACGCCGAACGCCGGGTCGCGACCTGGCGGTTCACGCTGGGGCACCTGCCCGCCGTACAGAAATTCGCCGAGCGATTCGAGGCGGCGCTGCAGCGCCCCGGCAACGCGGCGCGCGAACCGGATGCGCTGCGGCACGCGGCGCCCGAGGTCGCGCTCGCGGGCGAGCCGGCGGAAGAGGCCGACGCCGGATCCGCGCCGGCACGCGAGGAGCGCCCGTCGACCTGGGAGCTCCTGCGGATCTGGCGTTTCGCACGGCCGTACAAGCGCCGCCTGCTCGCCGGCTTCCTGCTCACGCTCGCGTCGACCGCCTTCACGCTCGTCCCGCCGTACCTGACGATGCCGCTGATGGACGAGGTGCTGATTCCCTTCCAGAACGGCGTGCCGATCGACACGCAACTGGTGGCGCTGTACCTCGGCGGATTGTTCGTCGCCGCGCTTCTCGCCTGGGCGCTCGGCTGGGGGCGCACCTACCTGCTCGCGCTGGTGAGCGAGCGCATCGGCGCCGACCTGCGAACCGCCACCTACGAGCATCTGCTGAAGCTGTCGCTGCAGTACTTCGGCGGCAAGCGCACCGGCGACCTGATGGCGCGCATCGGCAGCGAGACCGATCGCATCAACGTCTTCCTGTCCCTGCACCTGCTCGACTTCGCGACCGACGTACTGATGATCGCGATGACGGCGGCCATCCTGGTTTCGATCGATCCGTGGCTCGCGCTCGTGACGCTGATGCCGCTGCCGCTGATCGTCTGGCTGATCCACCTCGTGCGCGAGCGGCTGCGTCACGGCTTCGAGAAGCTCGACCGCATCTGGGCCGAGGTGACGAGCGTGCTCGCCGACACCATCCCCGGCATCCGTGTCGTCAAGGCCTTCGCGCAGGAACGGCGCGAAGCGGAGCGTTTCCGCGCCGCGAACGAACACAACCGCCTGGCCAACGACCGGCTGAACCGTACGTGGTCGCTGTTCTCGCCGTCGGTCACGCTCGCCACCGAGTTCGGGTTGCTGGTCGTCTGGGCTTTCGGCATCTGGCAGATCGCGCGCGGGCGCATCACGGTCGGCGTGCTCACCGCGTTCCTCGCGTACATCGGCCGCTTCTACACGCGACTCGATTCGATGAGTCGCATCGTCTCGCACACGCAGAAGGCGGCGGCCGGAGCGAAGCGCATCTTCGAGATCCTCGATCACGTGTCGAGCGTTCCCGAGGCGGCGAACCCGGTGCAGCTGCCGCAGGTGAACGGACGCATCGAGATCCGCGCCGTCGACTTCCGCTACGGCAACCGGGCCGTGCTGCGCGGCCTGAGCCTGGACATCGCGCCGGGCGAGATGATCGGACTGGTCGGCCACAGCGGCTCGGGCAAGAGCACGCTGGTGAACCTGATCCTGCGCTTCTACGACCCCACCGACGGCGAGATCCGCGTCGACGGCGTCGACATCCGGCGGCTGCGCATCGCCGGGTACCGTCGCCACATCGGCCTGGTGCTGCAGGAGCCGTTCCTGTTCTTCGGCACCATCGCCGAGAACATCGCTTACGGAAAGCCCGAGGCCACGCGCGAGGAGATCGTCGCCGCCGCACGCGCGGCGCACGCGCACGAATTCATCCTGCGGCTGCCGCACGGCTACGACTCGCTGGTCGGCGAACGCGGCCAGGCGCTGTCGGGCGGCGAACGCCAGCGCGTCTCGATCGCACGCGCGCTGCTGATCGATCCGCGCATCCTCATCCTCGACGAGGCGACGTCGTCGGTCGACACCGCGACCGAACAGGAGATCCAGAAGGCGCTCGACAATCTCGTGCAGGGACGCACCACCATCGCGATCGCCCACCGGCTGAGCACCTTGCGCAAGGCCGATCGCCTCGTCGTGCTCGATCGCGGGCGTGTCGTCGAGACCGGCACGCACGACGAGCTGATGAAGCACGAGGGTGCGTACTTCGATCTCTATCGCGCGCAGCAGCGTCGGGCCGAGATCGAGCCCTCGGGCAACGCCGACGATCGTGCCGAGGCGCTGGTCGCGGAGAGCCCGGTGTGAACGGCGCTGCCTCCGGCTCGCCGCAGCGCGACGCGAAGGCCGATGCACCGGCCTTCTCGCTGTCGCGCGACGACTACGGGCGGCTCGTGCTGTACGAGCCGGAAGGCACGGCGCACGTCGGCGTCGTGCCGGTGCGCGCCTTTCCGATCTCGGCGCCCGGCGAAGGCGTTTCGCTGCTCGGGCCCGACGGACGCGAACGCGTCTGGATCGAGCGCCTGTCGTCGCTCGATGCGCACCGGCGTGCGCTGATCGAGGAGGAACTCGCCGCGCGCGAGTTCGTGCCCGAGATCCGCAGCATCCAGGCGGTATCGAGCTTCTTCGTGCCGTCGACGTGGTACGTCGGCACCGACCGCGGCGAGACGCAGTTCGTGCTGCGCGGCGAGGAGGCGATCCGCCGGCTGTCGCGCAACATGCTGCTGATCGCCGACGAGAACGGCGTGCACTACCTCGTGCGCGACGTCGAGGCGCTCGATGCGCAGAGTCGGCGCTTGCTGGATCGCTTCATGTGAGAGCCTGCGCTCAGCGCAAGCCGAGCAGGAGCAACAGCTCCCGCGGTTCGTCGACCAGCGCATCGGCGCCCCAGCTGCGCGGCGGCGATTCCTCGCCGCAGAAGCCGTAGGCGGCGGCGACGGTGCGCATGTTGGCGGCGCGCCCGGCGACGATGTCGCGCTCGTCGTCGCCGACGTAGACGCAGGCGGCGGCGTCGGCGCCGGCGATCCGTGCGCCGTGCAGAAGCGGTTCCGGGTGCGGTTTCGCGAAGGCGGTCGTGTCGCCGCCGATCGCGCAGACCGAGCGTTCGAGCACCCCGAGCGATGCGAGGATCGGACGTACGAGCCGCTCGATCTTGTTGCTGACCACGCCCCAGCGGATCGAGCGCGCATCGAGCGCGTCGAGGACTTCCGCGACGCCCGGGAACAGGCAGGTGTGCACGTTCATCGCCGCTTCGTAGCGCTGCAGGAACTCGTCGCGCAGCGTCTCGAAGCCGGCGGCGTCGCGGTCGACGCCGAGCCCTTTCCACAGCAGCCCGCGTGCGCCCATCGACGCGTAGGGGCGCAGCACCTCGAAAGGCAGCGGCGCAAGCCCTCGCTCGACGCGCATCGCCTGCACCGGCGCGACGAGGTCGGCGGCCGTGTCGGCGAGCGTTCCGTCGAGGTCGAAGAACACCGCCTGCGGCGGCGCATCGACGAGGCGCGCGGACGCGACCACGCCGGCGCGCGCGCTCACTGCGCGGCCTCGCCGGTCGCGTCGACGCGCCGGCAGGCCATCATGTAGTTGACGTCCGGGTCGTTCGCGTCGAGCCGGTAGCGGCGCGTGATCGGGTTGTACGCGAGGCCGGTGACCTCCAGCGCCTGCAGTCGCGACCGGCGCGCCGCGCCGGCCAGCTCCGACGGCCGGATGAACTTCTCGTATTCGTGGGTGCCGCGCGGCAGCAGCCCCAGCACGTACTCGGCACCGACGATCGCGAGCAGGAATGCCTTCGGGTTGCGGTTGATCGTCGAGAAGAAGACCCAGCCGCCGGGACGCACGAGCGTGGCGCACGCGCGCACGACCGACTCGGGGTCGGGCACGTGTTCGAGCAGCTCCATGCAGGTGACGACGTCGAAGGCGCCGGGTTCGCGCTGCGCGAGCGCTTCGACGGCGATGCGCTCGTAGTCGACGGCGATGCCGCTCTCCAGCGAGTGCAGGTCGGCGACCTGCAGCGCGCGGGCGCCGAGGTCGATGCCCTTGACGAGCGCCCCGCGCTGCGCCATCGCCTCGGACAGGATGCCGCCGCCGCAACCGACGTCGAGCACGCGCTTGCCGGCAATGGCCGCGCGCGTGTCGATCCAGTCGAGTCGCAGCGGGTTGATCTCGTGCAGCGGGCGGAATTCCGAGTCGGGGTCCCACCAGCGGGCGGCGAGCGCCTGGAACTTGGCGAGCTCGGCGGGGTCGACGTTCGGAGCCTGCGCGGACGGGGCAGGTGCGTGCGGCTGGGACATGGCGGTGGAGTGCGTGAACGCTCGGGATCCGATGATTTCGATTTCCGGTTGCCCCGAGTTTCGCATGTCGATGCGGATCACCGAACGGCGGCTGCGCGCGAGCGCAGCGCAGGTCGCGCTATCGGCTCGAGGTCAACAGCCGCAGGGCGAGCCCTGCGAACACCAGGCCGCACAGGCGGTTCAGGTACAGCTGGACGCGCTCCGAGCGACGAAGCCATTCGCCGATCGCTCCCGAGAGCAGCGCGATGGCGCCGAAGGTGAGGATCGTCGCGACGATGAACCACAGGCCGAACCATGCGATCTGCAGCGCGACCGGTCCGGCGCCCGGCCGGACGAACTGCGGCAGGAACGCGAGAAAGAAGAGCAGCACCTTCGGGTTCGTGAGGTTCATCGCGATTCCCCGCACGAAGAGGGCGCCCCCGGCCGCCGGGGCGGCGCCGCGCTCGTCCCAGCTGCGTGCGGGCGCACGAAAGGCCTGCCAGGCCAGGTAGGCCAGGTACGCGGCACCGATCAGTTTCAGCACCGTGAAGGCGGTCTTCGACGCGGAAAAGACCGCCGCCAGGCCCAGCGCCACGGCCGTGGTGTGCAGGCACAGCCCCACGCAGAGACCGGCGACGACGAGCAGTCCCGCACGCCTGCCGCTGACCGCCGACTGCATCAGGACGAAGAGGTTGTCGGGACCCGGCGTCAGCCCGAGGACGATGGCGACGAGGAAGAAAGCGGAGGTCGTCTCGATCGAAGGCATTGCGGCCCGGGCGAGCGCGTGGAGCGCCGATTGTAGAGGCTGCCATTGCGCCGTCGAAGCGGCGTTGACCTTCCCACTATGGCAAGGTCGATACTTGCTCCTCGACCTGGAGAAGTGCATGCCCCATTCGAGCGCGGACGTCGAGTACACCTGCCCGATGCACCCGGAGATCCGCCAGATGGGGCCCGGCAACTGCCCCATCTGCGGAATGGCGCTCGAACCGGTCGTCGCGACGGCAGAGGGCGAGAGCCCCGAACTGCGCGACATGACGCGCCGCTTCCGGGTGGGATTGCTGTTGACGATCCCGGTGTTCGTCCTCGAGATGGGCGCTCACCTGGTCGACCTGCACCATCTGGTCGGCCAGCAGACCTCGAACTGGATACAACTGCTGTTCGCAACGCCGGTCGTCCTGTGGGCGGGCTGGCCGTTCTTCGTGCGCGGATGGGCTTCGGTCAGGAACCGAAGCCTGAACATGTTCACGCTCATCGCGATGGGCACGGGTGCCGCGTGGCTTTACAGCATGGTCGGCACGCTCGCCCCACGACTCTTCCCGGTCGAGTTCCGGACCGGGGACGGGGCGGTTCCGATCTACTTCGAAGCGGCGGCCGTCATCACCGTACTGGTGCTGCTCGGCCAGGTGCTCGAGCTTCGGGCCCGCGAGAAGACTTCCGGCGCGATTCGTGCATTGCTCGACCTGGCGCCGAAGACCGCGATCCGGGTTCGCGCGGATGGAACCGACGAGACCGTGCCCCTCGAGTCCGTGCTGGTCGGCGAACTGCTACGCGTGCGTCCGGGAGAGAAGGTTCCGGTTGACGGCGTAGTGACGCAGGGCAGGACGACCATCGACGAGTCGATGGTGACGGGCGAAGCGGTGCCGGTCGCGAAGGTGCCGGGCGCGAAGGTCACCGCAGGCACGATGAACGACACCGGCGGATTCGTGATGCGGGCGGAGAAGGTCGGCTCGGACACGCTGCTTTCGCAGATCGTCCACATGGTGGCTGCCGCGCAGCGCAGCCGGGCGCCGATTCAACGGGTCGCCGACCAGGTGGCCGGCTGGTTCGTTCCGGTCGTCATCGTCATCGCGATGCTCACCTTCGTCGCGTGGTTCGCGTGGGGCCCGAGTCCGGCATTCGCCTATGCGCTCATCGCCGCCGTCGCCGTGCTCATCATCGCCTGTCCCTGTGCGCTGGGGCTGGCCACGCCGATGTCCATCATGGTCGGCGTGGGCAAGGGCGCGCAGCACGGGGTGCTGATTCGCGATGCCGAGGCGCTCGAGCGCATGGAGAAGGTCGACACGCTGGTGGTCGACAAGACGGGCACGCTCACCGAAGGCCGACCGAAGGTCGTGCACGTCGAACCGGCTCCGGGCTTCGACGCCGACGCGGTGCTGCAGAAGCTGGCCAGCGTCGAGCGGGCAAGCGAACATCCGCTGGCGGCAGCCATCGTTGCCGACGCGCAGGCGCGCGGATTGGCGCTCTCGGCGGTGACCGATTTCGATTCGCCGCTGGGCAAGGGCGTGGTGGGCGAGGTCGACGGGGCGCAGGTCGTGTGCGGCAGCGCGAAGTTCGTTGCCGAACACGGAATCGACGTCGCGCCGCTGCAGGCGGGAGCCGAAAAGCTGCGCGCGAAGGCCGCGACCGTCATCTTCGTCGGCATCGACGGGCGGGCAGCGGGTTTCGTCGGCATCGCCGACCCCGTCAAGCGGACGACGCCTCGAGCGCTCGCGACGCTGCGCGAGGAAGGCGTGCGCGTGGTCATGCTGACCGGTGACGGCAAGACGACCGCCGAAGCGGTGGGACGCGAGCTCGGGATCGACGAGGTCATCGCCGACGTCCTGCCGGAGGAGAAGGCGGCGGTCGTGCAGCGGCTCAAGTCCGAAGGGCGCGTCGTCGCGATGGCGGGAGACGGCGTGAACGACGCCCCGGCGCTGGCCGCCGCCGATGTCGGCATCGCGATGGGCACGGGGACCGACGTGGCGATGGAAAGCGCCGGCGTGACGCTGCTCAAGGGCGACCTGACGGGCATCGCGCGGGCGCGCGCGCTGTCCGAAGCGACGATGAAGAACATCCGGCAGAACCTGTTCTTCTCGTTCGCCTACAACGTCGCCGGCATCCCGCTTGCCGCGGGTGTGCTGTACCCGAGCTTCGGCATCGTCCTGTCCCCGGTGTTCGCCGCCGCCGCGATGGCGCTGTCGTCGGTCAGCGTCATTGCCAACGCGCTGCGATTGCGGACCTTCCGGTGGAAGGACGGGCCGGCTGCACCCGAACCCTTTGCCTGACGGCGCGTGCTACGCTGCACGTCCGTGAAGACCGCTCGCATCCTGCTGCTCGTGCTGCTCGCCCTGGTGCTGCCCCTGCGCAGCGCCCTGGCGATGGCGGTTCATTGCGGACAGCAGGAAGGCGCGCGGCACGCGCAGGAGCACGCCGCCCGGCATCACGACGCCGGCCACTCCGGCCACGCGCTGCACGTCGATGCCTCGAACGAGGCGCACAGCGCGAACGACGGCAGCTCGGGCGAGTCCACCGACGCCTCGAGCCTCTGCAAGATGAACGCCGCTTCCTGCTCGAGCGTTCCGCTGGCCACCGCCGCGTTCGGCAGCACCCTGCAGCCGGTGGCGGGCACGCAAGCCGATTTCCCCGGCTACCACGTCCACGTCGCGAGCTTCTTCGGCGACGGCCCGGACCGCCCTCCTCGATTCCCCTGACCGGCTAGACGCGACCTCCACGCGAGGTCTTCCGTCGCCCATGCGCGCCCTGCGCACGGGCAGGTTGGCGGGCGCCGCCTGCCCGCCGGACTCGAATCGAGACGAGCAATGAAGATCCTGAAACTCACGCTCGCCGCCGCACTGGTGGCGCTGCAAGTCCCCGCCTTCGCCCATGCCGGCGACGACCACGGCCACGCTCCGCACTACGACCCTGGGCAGGTCCGGCAGACCGCCTTCGGTCGACAGGGCAATCCGGAGCGCGTCACGCGCACCGTCGCGCTCGACATGACCGACGACATGCGCTTCACGCCGTCGCAGGTCACCGTGCGGCGGGGTGAAACCGTGAAGTTCGTCGTCAGCAACAAGGGCGCGGTGCTGCACGAACTCGTGCTCGGCACCCGGGAGGAGCTGCAGAAGCACGCGCAGGAGATGCGCATGCACCCGGGCATGGCGCACGGCGACGCGCACATGGTGCACGTCGAGCCGGGGAAGGACGGCGAGGTCGTATGGCAGTTCAACCGGGTCGGCGAGTTCGATTTCGGCTGCCTGCTGCCCGGCCACTTCGAAGCCGGCATGGTCGGCACGGTGGTCGTGCAATGAAGCGCCGCGACCTTCTGCTGCTCGTGGGCGCGCTCGGCATCGTCCCGGCGCTGCCCGCGTGGGGCTCGTCGGCATTGCCGCCGGTGGAGATGTTCAAGAGTCCGTACTGCGGCTGCTGCAGCGTCTGGGCGGAGCATCTCGAGGCCGCCGGCTTTCCGGTCAGGGTCACGGTGGTCCGGGACACCACGGCCACGCGCGGTCGCCTGGGCATGCCGATGGAGTACGGCAGCTGTCACACCGCGACCGTCGGCGACTACGTGATCGAGGGACACGTGCCGGCGGCCGAGATCCGGCGACTGCTCGCCGAGCGGCCCTCCGCGCTGGGGCTGGCGGTGCCGGGCATGCCGATGAGCGCACCGGGGATGGAGGTGCCGGGCCGCGACGACCCGTACGAGGTGCTGCTGGTCGGCAGGCACGGGGAGCACACCGTGTTCGCGCGTTACCCCCGTTCCTGAGGAGGCGGCCGTGCGCCTGAAATTCTTCGGCGCGGCCGCCGGCTTCGCGTGGGCGTTCGCCTGCGTCGCGCAGCCGGCGGGGCCGGGAGACCTGCACCCTCCCATGCCGGACGGGCGCGCATTGCACGCCGGCGCGACGCTGGCCGACGCGGTCGAAGCCGCCTGGCGACGCAGCGCGCTTTCCGCCCGGGCTGCCGGCCAGGCGCGAAATGCGCAGGCGCGGCACGTGGCTGCTTCGGCGACCTGGCCCACGCCCCCGGCGCTGGAGGTGGGCTATTCGCGGCTGCGCGAGCGGGGCGTCGGAGGGCACGAAACCGAGGTCGGCGTGGCGATGCCGCTATGGCTGCCGGGCCAGCGCACGGCGAGCCTGGCGGTCGCCGCGGCGCAGGCCGACGCGGCGTCGGCGGCTGCGGCGGCCGGTCGGCACGCGGTGGCGGGCAGCGTGCGGGCCGCGCTGTGGGAGGTGGAGCTGCAGCGCGCGGAGACTGCAGCAGCGCGGGCGCAGGCGGACGAACTCGACGCCCTGGCCGCGGACGTCGCGCGCCGCGTGGCGGCGGGCGACCTGCCCCGCGCGGACTCGCTCGCCACCGAAGCGCAACGCCTGGACGCGGCGGCTCGGCTACGACGAGCGCGGGCGGCTACCGACTCGGCGATATTGCGCTGGACCGCGCTGACCGGACTCGCGACTCTGCCTGCCGTCGCCGTGCAGACGCAGTCGACGGACGCCACTGCGGTCCCCGAGGGGCATCCCGAGTTGCGGCTGGCGCGGGGAAGCGTCGCACTGGCGCGCGAGCACGTGCGGCTGGTCCGGGCTTCGCCGCGCGAGGCCCCGGAGCTGGTCGCCAGCGTGCGGCGCGAAGCACCCGGAGCGGGCGAGCCGGCGACGAACGCAGTGGGCCTGGCGATCCGGGTCCCGTTCTCGGGTCCGCAACGCAACGAACCGCTGTTGGCCGCGGCGCTCGCCGAGCTCGAGCTTGCCGAAGCAACGCTGCATCGGACGCAGCAGCAGTTGCAGGCGGAGCTCGCCATCGCGCGAACGGAGTTCGACGCCGTGCTTCGCCAGCTCGAAAGCGCGTCCGCGCGGACGAAGTTGTTGCGCGAACGTGCGCAGCTCCTGCGCAAGTCCTACGAGGCCGGCGAGACGCCGCTGCCCGAGCTGCTGCGTGCGCTCGGCGCCGCCGCCGACGCACATGCGTCGTCGCTTCGCCAGCAGGCCGCACTCGGCCAGGCGGGGGCGCGCCTGGAACAAGCCCTTGGAGTCACACCATGACAGAGGCATTCGACCGTCGACTGCGAAGCGCGTTGTTCGCGCTGTTCCTCGGCCTCTCGAGCCCGTGGGCGTCGGCACACGGCGACGAGCCGCACGGCGACGAGCCGCATCCCGTGGCGGCGAGCGCATCGGCGACCCCGGGCTTCGAAGCCGCGAGCGACGCGTTCGAACTCGTCGCGCGGCTGCAGGGCGACTCGTTGACGCTCTTCATCCATCGCTACGAAAGCGGCGAGCCGGTGCTGCAGGCCGACGTCGAGATCGAGTCGAGCGGCATCAAGGCCCGGGCGTCGTACCAGGCCGACCCGGGCATCTACGTCGTGCGCGACGAGGGGCTCCTGCAGGCGCTGTCGCGCCCGGGCACACACCCGCTGATCGTGACCTTGCTGGCCGGCGACGACGCCGACCTGCTGCAAGGCGCGCTCACGGTGGCCGCTGCGCAGCAGGCGCAGGCGAACGAGGATCCGGCGCCCATTGCCTTGCTCGCGCTGCTGGCAGTCGGGGCCGGCGGGACCTTGGCGCCGGGCGCGTGGTATCTGCGCGGGCGACTGGAGACCCGGCGCAAGGCAGGTGCGCGATGAAGAGACTGCTCACGTCGGTGCTCGTCACCGCGGCCTTCACGGTTCACGCCGGTCCGGGCGCGCACGGACCCGACGGCGAACATCCGGACGCGCCGGCGCCCCTCTTCGTCGCGACGGACCGGCTGTCGCGGCTGCCGGACGGCAGCGTCGCGATGCCGATGCTCGCGCAGCGGCGGCTCGGGATCCGTACCGTCGTCGCGCGGCGGTCGGAGGCGGCCGTGACCGTCGAGTTGCCCGGCTGGGTGCGGATGGACCCGAACGCGGGCGGCCTCGTTCAAACGGTCGTGGGCGGCCGGGTGCAGCCGGGGCGGGCCGGCCTGCCGGTGGCCGGCCAGCAGGTTCGCAAGGGTGAAGTGCTCGGCTACGTCGCCTACAGCGCAACGCCGCCGGAGATGGCGAGCCAGCGCGCGCAGCTCGCGCAACTGAAGAGCGATCGCCGGCTCGCGCAACAGCGCTTGCAGCGCCTCGAGTCGCTCGAAGGCACCGTCGCGCGCAAGGACATCGAGGCCGCCCGTGCCGCGCTCGAGAGCCTGGCCGCGCGCGAGAAGGAGCTGCACGCGGGCCTCGATGCCACCGAGGCGCTCGTGGCGCCGCTCTCGGGTGTCGTCGCTCGTGCGAACGTGGTCGCCGGCCAGGTCGTGGAGCCCAGGGACGTGCTCTTCGAGGTCGTCGATCCGACCCGCGTACTGGTGGAGGCGACGAGCTCCGACGTGAAGATCGGCGCGCGCGTGCGCTCCGCATCGCTCGAGGGCGTGCCCGAAGCGACGCTCGAGTTCCTGGGTGCGGCGCGGTCGTTGCGCGACGGCGCACTTCCGCTCACGTTTCGCGCCGCGGGCACGGACGCGCTGCCGCTCGCGATCGGGCAGCCGGTGAGCGTCGTCCTTGCGCTGGACGAGAACGTCGAGGGCGTCGTGCTGCCCACGCAGGCGGTCACCCGCAGCAGCGCCAACGAAGCGGTGGTCTGGCTGAAGACCGGCGCCGAGCGCTATGCCCCGCAACCGGTGCAGTTTCGGGTGCTGGACGCGACGACGGTCGTCGTCACGGAAGGCCTGCAGGCGGGCAGCCGCGTCGTCGTGCAGGGCGCGCCGCTGCTCGCCCAGATTCGCTAGGGACGGGGGCGCCGATGTTCGACTGGATCGTCCGCTTCAGCCTGCGCAACAGGCTCCTCGTTCTCGCATTCGCCGCGCTGCTGATGGTTCATGGAGCCATCACCGCGTGGCGCACGCCGGTGGACGTCTTCCCCGACCTGAACAAGCCGCTGGTCACCGTGATGACGGAAGCCGGCGGGATGGCGCCCGAGGAGGTGGAGCAGCTCGTCACCTTCCCTCTGGAGACCGCGCTGAACGGCATGCCGGGCGTGAGCCGGGTGCGCTCGGCCTCGGGCGTCGGACTGTCGATCGTATGGGCCGAGTTCGACTGGGGAACGGACATCTACCGCAACCGGCAACTCGTGGCCGAACGCCTCGCGCTCGTTCGCCAGCAGTTGCCCGAGGGCGTGAACCCGGCGATGGGACCGGTGTCGTCCATCATGGGCGAGGTCATGCTGCTCGCGCTGCCGCTGCGCAGCGACTCCGCAGCCACCCCGATGCAGGCGCGCGAGTATGCCGACTTCGTGCTGCGACCGCGCCTGCTGTCGGTGGCCGGCGTCTCGCAGGTCATCCCCATCGGGGGCGACGTGCGGCAACTGCGCGTGGAGCCCGACAGCGCCCGCATGGCGCGGTTCGGCGTGTCGCTGAGCCAGGTGGAGTCCGCGCTTCGCGGCTTCGCGACCAACGCCGGGGGCGGTTTCGTCGACCTGAACGGTCGCGAATATCTCATTCGGCATCTCGCTCGCACCAATCGGGTGGAGGACCTGCGCGGCCTGGCGGTTGCCTGGAACGCGGGCCGCCCGGTCCTGCTCGAGCAGGTCGCGTCGGTGAAGTACGCGGCGGCCATGAAGCGCGGCGACGGCGGCTACGGCGGCCGCCCCGCGGTCGTCGTCAGCGTCCAGAAGCAGCCGTCCGCGGACACCGTGCGCGTGACGCGCGACATCGAGCAGGCGTTGGTCGAACTCGCTCCCGGACGTCCGACCGGGTTGAGCGAGCCGAAGGTGCTGTTCCGTCAGGCGGACTTCATCCAGGCATCGATCGGCAACGTGAGCGAGGCGCTGCGCGACGGCGCCGTCATGGTGGCCATCGTGCTCTTCGCCTTCCTGCTGTCGGCGCGCACGACGCTCATCTCCCTGCTCGCCATTCCGCTCTCGCTGGCGGTCACCGCGCTCGTCTTCGCGCTGCTGGGGCAGTCCATCAACGTGATGACGCTCGGCGGGCTCGCCATCGCCATCGGGGAGCTCGTCGACGACGCCGTGGTCGACGTGGAGAACATCCTGCGAAGGCTGCGACAGAACCGCGGGCTCGCCCAGCCGTTGCCGGTGCTCGAGGTCGTGCGCCGGGCGAGCGTCGAAGTGCGCTCGGGCATCGTCTACGCGACCGCCATCGTCGTGCTGGTCTTCGTGCCGCTCTTCGCACTGCCGGGCATCGAGGGGCGCTTGTTCACGCCCCTGGGAATCGCCTACATCGTCTCGATCCTGGCGTCGATGCTGGTGTCGATGACGGTGACGCCCGTGCTGTCGTCGTACCTGCTTCCGCGGATGAAGCGCCTCGATCGTGGCGACAGCCCGCTCGTGGCAGCGTTGAAACGCTGGGACGCGAGGCTGCTGGCCTGGTCGTTTCGCCGCAGCGGCCTGCTGATGGGCGCCGCCGTCCTCGCCGTGGCGGTCGCGGCGGCCAGCGTGCCGTTCTTTCCGCGCGCATTCCTGCCGGCCTTCAACGAAGGCTCGATGGTGGTGGGCGTGCTGCTGAATCCCGGCACCTCGCTCGCCGAGGCCAACCGGCTGGGCGCGCTTGCCGAGACCTTGCTGTTGGAGGTCCCCGAGGTCCGGCAGGTGGGCCGCCGCACCGGGCGCGCCGAGCTCGACGAGCACGCCGAAGGCGTGCATTCGACCGAGATCGAGGTGGACCTCGCGCGCAGCGAGCGCGACCGCGACGAGGTCATGGCCGACATCCGCGACAGGCTCGCGGTGCTGCCGGCGCAGGTCTCGGTCGGGCAGCCCATCGCGCATCGACTGGACCACCTGCTGTCGGGCGTGCGCGCGCAGCTTGCGGTGAAGATCTTCGGCGACGACCTGGATGCGCTGCGCGGGTCGGCCGAGCGACTGCGCCAGGCGCTGTCGGAAGTGCCGGGCCTGGTCGACCTTGCCGTCGAGAAGCAGGTGTTGATTCCGCAGATCACGGTACGGATCGACCACCGCAAGGCCGCGCAGGCCGGCCTGGCACCCGGCGAGGCGCTGCGTGTGCTGCAGGCGTTGACGGACGGCGCGCAGGCCGCACAGCTCGTCGACGGGGCGCGGCGCTACGACCTCGTGCTGCGCCTGCCCGACGATGCGCGCGGGCCCCGGGACCTGTCGCGCACGCTCATCGACACCCCGGCCGGGCGCATCCCCGTATCGGCCATCGCCAGCGTGGAGGAAAGCGACGGCCCGAACCAGATCGGTCGCGAGAACGGGCGCAGGCGCATCGTCGTCTACGCGAACACCGACGGCTCGGACATGAATCGCATCATCGACGACGTTCGCCGCACCGTCGCCGGGCAGGTGCTGCCGGCGGACGGCTTCCTCCGGCTCGAAGGCCAGTTCCAGGCCCAGGAGGAGGCAACGCGCCTCATCGCGGCCTTGTCGCTGGTGTCGCTCGCGATGGTGTTCCTCGTCCTGTACTCGCGCTACCGGTCGGCGACGCTGGCGGCCGTCATCATGGCGAACATCCCGTTGGCGCTCATCGGCAGCGTGGTGGCCATGTGGCTCGCGGGCCTGACGCTGTCGGTCGCCTCGATGGTCGGCTTCATCACGCTGGCGGGCATCGCGTCGCGCAACGGGATCCTCAAGGTCAGTCACTACCTGAACCTGTGCAAGCTCGAGGGCGAGCGCTTCGGTGAGGCGATGGTGATTCGGGGCTCGCTCGAGCGCCTGACGCCCGTGTTGATGACGGCGCTCGTCGCCGCGTTCGCGCTCACGCCGCTGCTGCTGGCTGCGGACGCGCCGGGCAAGGAAATCCTGCACCCGGTCGCGGTCGTCATCTTCGGCGGGCTCGTCAGCTCGACGCTGCTCGATACGCTGTTGACGCCGGTGCTCTTCCTGAAGTTCGGTCGTGCACCGACCGAGCGGCTGCTGCGGCGGGAGGAGGCGGGCGCGGTGCCCGGCGCGGTGCAGGAAACGTACTGAGCGGACGGACCGGTCCGGCCGCTCACA
>JBIQJM010000073.1:0-16010 GCA_044507525.1 Burkholderiales bacterium | reverse complement strand
TGCCGGCTGCCGCGAGCGCGCCAGGCTCGAGAAGAGAATGGCGTTCACCTCAATGCGGCACGCCGGCGCGCGGTGCCACCTGCGCACCGGGACGAAGGCGCAGTACGTTGTCGATCGCCACGCGATCGCCTGCCTCGAGGCCCTCGCGAACGACCCAGTCGTGCCCGCTCCAGCCGGCGGTCTGCACGAAGCGCTGCTCGACCCGGTTCGATGCGTCGACGATCCAGACGAAGCGGCCGCGCTCGTTCTGCTGCACGGCGGCCTGCGGCACGAGGAAGGCCTCCCGCTCGCCGACCTGCACCAGGGCCTTGACGAACTGGCCGGGCAGCAGCTCGAGCGCGGGGTTCGCGAACTCGGCGCGCAACTGGACCGTGCCGAGCTTCTCGTCGATCGACGAGCCGGTGAAGTTCAGCGTGCCCGCGCGCTCGTGGACGCTGCCGTCGGGCAGCGCCACCCGCACGGTCGAAGCGCGCTCGCCCGCTTCGCGCAACTGCAGGTACTCCGGTTCGGACAGCGCGAAGCGCACCCAGATCGGATCGGCCCGGGTGACCGTGGTCAGCAGGCTGCTCTCGGTACCGGCCTGCACGAGGCTGCCCTCGGAGCGCAGCGCACGCCCTGTGATGCCCGAGATCGGCGCGTTCAGCGTCGTGTACGAGAGGTTCAGCTCGGCCTCGCGGACCCGCGCCTGCGCGAGCTGCAGCGCCGCGCGCGCCTGCTGCCGGTCGGACACCGCGTCGTCGTATTCCCGCTCGCTGACCGCGCGGCTGTCGACCAGCGGCTTCAGGCGCGCCGCCTCGATGCTCGCGCGGTCGAGCCTGGCCTGCTCCTGCGCGAGCACCGCGCGCGCCTGCGCCAGCGCGATCTCGAAGGGCGCGCGCTCGATGCGAAACATCGGTGCACCCGCACGGATCGTCTCGCCCTCGCGGAACAGCTGGCGCTCGAGGATGCCCGAGACGCGGGCGCGCACCTCGACCTCGCGCGATCCCTCGGTGCGCGCGACGGCCTCGAGCACGATCGGCACGCGGCTCGGCTGCATCTCGAGCACGCCCACCTCGGTGGGCGGCGGCGTGGCTGCAGCGGCAGCGCTCGTCGATCCCGTGGCGCCGCTGTCGCAGCCGGTGAGCACGGCGAGCGCGGCGGCGGCGATCAGGCCGGGGATCAGGGGGATGGGCATGGCGACGAAGGACGATGGAGGGGAAGGCGCGCCATTATCGTCGGAAGCGCCCGGCGTCACAGCAGCGGGCGTGCGGACGGCGGCTCCGGATTCACGAAGCGAGGGGCGTCCCCGCTTCGTCGCGCCCGAGCGCCGCCAGCCGGTAACGCCGATTGGCGTCGTCGACGCGCCCCATCGCCTCGTACAGCCGAGCGAGCATCAGGTGGGCATGCGGGCCCGGGCCCGCGTGCGCGGCGAGCAGCAGGAACTCCTCGGCCTTGCCCCAGAGCTCGCCGGCGGCGCACAGGCGGCCGAGCGTGGACAGCAGCACCGCGTCGTCGCCGTAGCGCGCCCGCCAGCGCTCGGCATTGGCGAGCCGCTCGCGCGCCGGGACCGCGTCGAGCTCGGCGTACAGCGACACCAGCGAATCGGCGAAGCGCGCATCGAGCGCGCGTTCGATCGCGCGCGCCGCCTGGTCGGCGAGGTCGACGCGCGCGAAGGCCCGCGACGCCGCTTCGACGACCTCGTCGACGGCGAGGTCGGCCGGCGTGAGCGAGGCGTAGAGCCGCTGCACGTATCCCGCGTCGGCATGCGGCGCCGAGAACAGCGCGCGATACGCGCGGATCCTCAGCCCGCGGATCGCCGCCGGATGCAGCGCGTCGCGCTTCTCGAGCTCGCGCAGCGTCTGCAGCAGCGAGGCCCAGTCTTCCGACATCTCGAAGGCGCGCAACGACAGGCGCATCGCGTGCAGCGAACGCGGGCCGCCGCCGCGCAAGGTCTCGATCGCGGCGAGCGCGTCTTCGGGCCGCTGCTCGTCGAGCGCGAGTTCGGCGCTCGTCATCAGCTGCGCGTGCCATGCGCCCGGCTCTTCGCGCGCCGACTCCAGCCAGCGGTCGCGCCGCTCGGCTTCCTGCATGCGATGCGCGGCGCGCGCGGCGACCAGCGAGGCCGCACCGGCGAGCGACGTGTCGACGAGCGCGTGCTGCGCGAGGCGTTCCGCGCGACCGTAGCGGCCCTCGAACAACGCGAACAGCCCGTCGCGCAGCGACGCGAGCGCGGTTTCGCGGCGGCGCCGCTCGCGGTATTCGCGCACCCGCGTCGGCAGGCGCCACGCGCTCGACAACGCGACCAGCAGCCAGTGCAGCGCGATGAACGCGAACAGCAGGACGAGCACCGCCAGGTTCACCGAGACGTCGATGCGATACGGCGGCCACAGCACCGCGACGTTGCCGTGGTTCAGGCGCATCAGCATCGCCAGCCCCACGGCGGCGGAGACGATCAGCAGTGCCCAGACGATCCGTCGCATCTCGGTTTCAGCGTGCGCTCTCGCGCGTCGTGCGCGCGGCGCGCGCGGCGCGCACCGCCGAGACGCTGTCGGCGAGCGTGGGCGGCTCGAGCATGATGCGGGTGCCGAGCAGCTGGCGCAGCTGCGCGAGCGCCGCGGCCACCGCGCGGTCGTCGTCGACGAAGTACGAACGCAGCCAGTCCATCGCGCGCTCGACGTCGCTGCGGAACAGCGGCTCGTTGCGCGAGAGCAGCGACAGGCGCGCGTTGAGCAGCAGCAGGCGCAGGTTCTCGCGCAGGAAATACGCCTGGTCCGGCGCGACCAGCATCGCCTCCGGCCGGTCGACGCGGCGCACGCGGAACAGCTGCTCGAACTCGTCGCGCAGCGCGCCCAGCCCGGGGCTCGGCGCGGCGGCGGGATCGCGGCGGGATTCCGCGACCGACGACAGCAGCGGGAAACGGTCGATCGACTTCATCAGCGCATCGAGGCGCAGCGACAGCGAAGCGACATCGGCCGCCGGATAGGCCTTCACGCGCTCGATGTCGTGCAGCAGCGACGCACGCAGCGGCTGCAGGCTCGGGTCGTCGTGCCGCGCGAGGCGCGACTCGATCTCCTGCAGCGCCGCGAGCGCTGCCGACGCGCCGACGCCGAGCGCGAGTTGCTGGCTGGCGAGCACGAGCGAGGATTCGACCTCGGCGAGCAGTACGTCGGTGGAGTCCTGCGCGAGGTTGCGATAGAGCCTCTCGATCTGCGCCTGCAGCCCGGCGGCATCGAGTTCGCGGCGCTCGAGGACGGCGACGCGGTCGCGCAACTCGCGCAGTTCGGCGCGCATCGGCTCGTCGGCCGACTGCAACCCGGCGAGCTGCTGCTCGATCGCCTGCAGGCGGCGCGTCGCCTCCGACTGCAGCGACCCGATGCGCGGAACGACGAGCAGGAAGGAGAGCAGCGCGACCGCCAGCGCGGCGATCGAGATCCACCACGCGCCCTGACGCATCCACGGAGCGCGCAGCCGGGAAAGACGCGAGCCCGGCGAACGCGCGCTCCCGGCAGCCGCCCCGGAAGCGTGGGCTTGCGCAACGGCCTGCGTTTCGCTTTCGCGCTCAGACACCATGGTGCTTCGATGAATCGGAAGCGGATTCTAGCGCGAGCATCAGCGCGGGTTCACCGGGATCGACCTGCCGTACGTCGCGCCAGCCGGCCTCGCGCAGGGCAGCGGCGATCCGCGCGTGAATCGTCAGCACGGTCGCGCGCCTGGCTCGCTGCTGCAGGCCCGCCTCGGCGAGAACGGCATCGAGCCGCGCGACGGTGGCCGTCTGCGTGACGACGAAGTGCACGGGCCTTGCCTCGTCGCCGAGCCATTCGCGCAGCGTGGCGAGCGCGTCAGCGGCCGGTTCGCGCGCCTCGTGCCGATACGCGGCGACGACGTCGACCTGCGCGCCGCCTGCACGCAGACGCCCGATCCACCCCTCCGATCCGCTCTCGCCGCGCAGCACGAGCACGCGAAGCCCCGACGGGGTGTCGAGCGGCGGCAGTCCGGAGAGCGCTTCACCGTCGAAGGGTGGCGCCTCGGGCGAGAGCACGCGCGAGGGCGCCCGTCGGAACGCGGCGCCGGCGAGCGCCGCGCGGCTTCCCGGGCCGACGACCGCGACGCCGGTGCCCGCCGGCCAGTCGGGCGAGAGCGCCGCGGCCGCCTGCACGGCGCTGGGGCTGACGAGGATCGCCCAGTCGTACTGCGCCAGCCGCTCGACGGCGTCGCGCAGTGCGCGGTCGTCGCCCGGCTCGACGATGCGGCTCAGGGCGATCGCGAGCGCTTCGTGGCCGAGGCCCTGCAGGCGAGCGGCGAGCGCCTCGACACGCGGCGCCGGTTGCGTCAGGACGACGCGAGCCACTGCGCGGCGCCCTGCTCCAGCAGCGAGCCGGCGGCGCGCTCGCCGAGTCGCACCGCCGCCTCCTCGCCGCTTTCGTTGCATTCGACGATCGCCTCGGCCAGCCC
Organism: Burkholderiales bacterium; assembly: GCA_044507525.1. GTDB lineage: Bacteria > Pseudomonadota > Gammaproteobacteria > Burkholderiales > Burkholderiaceae_E > Zeimonas. The sequence continues at coordinate 11,579 of JBIQJM010000073.1, read as the reverse complement.
GCGGCCGTCTTCCGACGCCACGCGCGCGACGAGCTTCAGCCCGCCGGACGGCGTCGACACGCACCAGGCGGCGAGCGGAACGCGACAGCTGCCTCCGAGCAGGCGCGAGACGGTGCGCTCGGCCTGCACCTCGACCGTCGTTCGCGCATCGGCGAGCGGCGCGAGCCAGCGCACGAGGTCGTCGCGCGCGGCGAGCGTCTCGATCGTGAGCGCCCCCTGCCCCGCGGCCGGCACGCACAGCGTCGGCTCGACGATCGCGCGGATGCGGTCGGCGAGACCCAGCCGCTTCAGCCCGGCGGCGGCGAGCACGATCGCGTCGTAGCGGCCCTCGTCGAGGCGCGCGATGCGCGTGACGACGTTGCCGCGCAGCGGCAGCACCTCGAGCGCCGGGAAGCGGTTGCGGATCTGCGCGGCGCGCCGCAGGCTCGAGGTACCGACGCGCGCGCCGGCCGGCATGGCGTCGAGAGAGCCGAAGCGGGTCGAGACGAAGGCGTCGCGCGGATCCTCGCGCGCGAGCACGGCGGCGAGCGCGAAAGGTGCGCCGATCTCCATCGGCACGTCCTTCAACGAATGCACCGCGAGATCGGCGCGTCCGTCGAGCAGCGCCAGCTCGAGTTCCTTCGTGAACAGACCCTTGCCGCCGATCTCGGCGAGCGCGCGGTCGAGCCGACGGTCGCCCTCGGTCGTCATGCCGAGGATCTCGACCTCGCATTGCGGGTAGCAGGCGCGCAGGCGCCGCTGCACGTGCTCGGCCTGCCACATCGCCAGGCGGCTCTCGCGCGACGCGATGACGAGCCGCCGGGGTGCGTCGGCGCCGGCGGATGTTTTCTCGGCGCTCACGATGCGAGACCCGCCGCAGCGGGAGCCCGGCGCCGCAGGCCGGTCGGGGCGCGGCGCGTGGCGCGACGCGCGGCGCGGTACGCGGGCCGCGCGCGCACAGGGAGGAACGATCTCACTTCATGCAACCAGGTTCTTCACCGTCGACCATTGTCGCCGACTGACCGGCAGTCGCTCCGGGATGTCGCGCAGCACCACCTGCCAGTACGGATCGCCGCCCTCGGCCTCGCCGTTCGGCATCACGCGCTCGAAGCCGGCGATCGACGGCCGCGCGACCAGCGCGTTGCGGTGGATGCGCACGAAGCGATCGCCGAACTCCTCCTCGAGCGAGGTCAGCGACTCCTCGATCAGGTACTCGCGCTCCTTCGAGCGCACGGTGATGTACTTCAGCTCGGCCTTCAGGTAGACGACCTGCTCGAGCGGAACGAGGATCACGCGGCCGCGCTCGTGTACCGACAGGTGGCGGCGGCGCGTGTTCGTCGCCCGGGCGAGCTGGTCGATCGCCTGCGCCTGCTCGAGCGGGATGCGCGTGAGCGCGCGCTCGAGCGCCTGGCGCAGCCGCTCGGCGCGCACCGGCTTGAGCAGGTAGTCGATCGCGCGCACCTCGAAGGCATCGACGGCGAACTCGTCGTGCGCGGTGACGAAGATGATCAACGGCATCGGCCGCGGCGGATCCGACTGCGCGCGCGCCGAGATGTGCCGGGCGAGCTCGATGCCCGTCATGCCCGGCATCTGGATGTCGAGCAGGACGATCTGCGGATGCGAGACCTCGATCTGCGACAGCGCCTCGGGTGCGTTCGGTGCCTCGCCGACGATGCGATGCGGGAAGTCGGGTGCGAGGTCGGCGAGCAGTTCGCGCGTGCGCGAGCGCGCCACGGGTTCGTCGTCAACGATCAGAATCGAAGGAACGTCTGACATCTCGGCGTCTTCTCTCTTTTCGATAGGGAAACTGCACGGTCACGCGAAAGCGCCCGTCCGCTCGCGATGCCTCGAGCTGGCCTTCGACGTCGAAGGTCAGGTCGAGGCGCTCGCGCACGTTCGACAGCGCCATGTGATTGCCCTCCCGCTTCGGCGCCGCCGGCGGCAACGGGTTGACGATCTCGACGCGCACGCGGTCGCTCGAGCGCGAGATCGAGATCACGATCTCGCCGACGCCCGAGCTGGGTTCGATGCCGTGATGCACGGCATTCTCGACGAGCGGCTGCAGCAGCAGCGACGGCAGCAGCGCGTCCCCGGGCATGTCGTCGAGCTCCCAGCGAACCGAGAGCCGGTCGGCGAGCCGCAGCTTCTCGATCGTGAGGTACTCCTTGCACAGCAGCACCTCGTCGTCGAGCGGAACGAGCTCGCGGCTGTCCTTCATGAACACGCGGAACAGGTCGGCGAGGTTCTCGAGCGTGCGTTCGGCCTTGCGCGGATCGCTGCGCATCAGTCCGAGCACGGTGTTCAGGCTGTTGAAGAGGAAATGCGGACGGATGCGCGCCTGCAGCGCCTGCAGCCGGCCTTCGGCCTGCGACGGCTGCAGTGAGAGCTGGCGCAGCCGCAGGAACTCGATCACCGCCCAGGACACGGCGACGGCGCACAACACGCGGGGGACGAGCAGGACGACCCAGGCATCGGCCGTCGCGTCGCGCGCCGGGCCGGCGTCGACCAGCGAGACCGCGATCGCGACCAGGGCCGGCACGCCGAGCGCGACCGTCCACTGCACCGGCCTGCGGGCGCCGTTGACGAAGCGCCGCGCCGCGCACAGCAGCAGCAGCGACGCCGCCGCGGTCGCGTTCACGTGCAGCATCGTCTCGAGCACCTGCCACGACGGCTCGCCGCCCGCCTGCCCCAGCCACAGCACGAGCATCGCGCCGAAGTTCAGCGGGACGAGCACGCGCACGACCGTGCCCATGTTGCAGCAATCGGGAACGACGGGGAAGTCGGCGCCGTCGGTGAGACGGCGCCGCGGCGGCAAGGCCACGTCGCCCATCGAGGTACCCGCGGCCCCGGACGACAGCGTGAGGTCCGGTGTGGCCGCCTCCCGCGGAGCCGGACTGCGATCGCTCATCAACCTCCCCACAGCAGCACGAATGTCCCGGCTCGTATAATTCCGCGGCTCGATCATTACGTGCCGGCGGATTATGACAGATCAACTTTCGAAAAAATCCGAAGCGTGGTCGGCGCGCTTCTCGGAACCCGTCGACGAGTTGGTCAAACGCTACACCGCGTCGGTAGGGTTCGACCGCCGCCTGGCGCCCTTCGACATCGAGGCTTCGCTGGCGCACGCCGCGATGCTGGAATCGGTCGGCCTCATCGGCCCCGACGACCTGCGCGCGATCCGCGACGGCATGGCGACGATCCGCGGCGAGATCGAGCGCGGCGAGTTCCAGTGGTCGGTCGACCTCGAGGACGTCCACCTGAACATCGAGCGGCGCCTCACCGAGCTCGTCGGCGAACCGGGCAAGCGACTGCATACGGCGCGCTCGCGCAACGACCAGGTCGCGACCGACCTGCGCCTGTGGCTGCGTGCCGCCATCGACGACACGCTGCGGCTGCTCGCGTCGCTGCAGCAGGCGCTGCTCGACCTCGCCGAGCCGCACGCCGGGACGATCCTGCCCGGATTCACCCACCTGCAGGTCGCGCAGCCGGTCACCTTCGGACACCACCTGCTCGCCTACGTCGAGATGTTCGCGCGCGACGCCGAACGCTTCGGCCAGGCGCGTGCGCGCACGAACCGGCTGCCGCTGGGCGCCGCGGCGCTGGCGGGCACCTCGTACCCGATCGACCGGGAGCAGGTCGCCCGTACGCTCGGCTTCGACGGCCTGTGCGAGAACTCGCTCGACGCCGTCTCCGACCGCGATTTCGCGATCGAGTACTGCGCCGCAGCCGGCCTCGCGATGATGCACGTCTCCCGGCTGTCCGAGGAGCTGGTGCTGTGGACGTCGCCGCGCGTCGGCTTCATCGACCTCGCCGATCGCTTCTGCACCGGCTCGTCGATCATGCCGCAGAAGAAGAACCCGGACGTCCCCGAGCTCGCCCGCGGAAAGACCGGCCGCGTCTACGGACACCTGGTCGCGCTGCTCACGCTGATGAAGGGCCAGCCGCTCGCCTACAACAAGGACAACCAGGAAGACAAGGAACCGCTGTTCGACACCGTCGACACGCTGAACGACACGCTGCGCATCTTCGCCGACCTGGTCGCGGGCGTACGCGTGCGGGCCGACCGCATGCGCGCGGCGGCCGCCGAGGGATTCTCCACCGCCACCGACCTCGCCGACTATCTCGTTCGCCGCGGGCTGCCCTTTCGCGACGCGCACGAGGCGGTGGCGCGCGCGGTGCGCACGGCCGCCGAGCGCGGCGTCGACCTCGCCGACCTGAGCGTCGACGAACTGCGCGGCTTCAGCCCGCTGGTCGACGACGACGTGTACCGTGTGCTCGAGCTCGACGGCTCGGTGGCCTCGCGCGACCACCCGGGCGGCACCGCACCGGCACGCGTGCGCGCGGCGATTGCCGCTCACCGCAGGCGCCTGTCCGCGTAGCGGCGATCGCTGGCAGGCACGGGCATCCCGCTGCGCGCCGGCAGGCGCGGCGGCGACATGGAACGCAAGGCGCTCGCGCCGGCGGCGGTACCCATTCTCGTCAGGCGGCGGTGGGCGCGGCCCTGCCGCGACGCGTACGCAGCCACTGCGAGACGACGGCGAACGCGAGCAGCGCGAGCCCGGTGGCATCGGCCGCGGGATGCGGATACACGAGCAGCAGCCCCGCCGCGACCAGCGCGATGCGCTCCCATGCCCGGCAGCGCAGCCAGACCCAGTTCTGCGCGCCGCCGGCCAGCGCCGCGATCCCGGCCGCGGCCGTGAACACGATCCATGCCACGCGCGTCCACTCGACGCCCGGCGGCGGCGTCAGCAGCAGGCCGGCACCGGCCGGATCGAGCACGAACACGAACGGCAGCAGGAACGCCGGCAGCGTGTATTTCCACGACTGCAGCGTCGTGCGATAGGGGTCGCCGTCGGTGATCGCCGCGGCGGCGAACGGAGAGAGCGCGGTCGGCGGGGAGACTTCGGAGAGCACCGCGTAATAGAAGATGAACATGTGCGCGGCGTAGTCGGGAACGCCGAGCTTGGTGAGCGCCGGCGCGGCGATCACCGCGCAGATGATGTAGCTCGCGGTGACCGGCACCGCGAGCCCGATGATCCAGACGATCAGCGAAGTGTAGATGGCGGTGAGCATCAGGCTGCCGCCCGCGTAGGCGATCACGATCGAGCTGAACTTCAGTCCCAGTCCGGTCTTGCCGACGACGCCGACGATGATGCCGGCCGCCGCGCAGGTGGCGGCCACGTTCAGCGCCTGGCGCGACCCGTCGGAGAGCGCGGCGACCAGCTTGCGCGGCCACATGGCCGTCTCGCGCGTGCAGAAGCTCGCGACGAAGGCGGTGACGGTCGCCCAGAACACCGACATCAACGGCGAGAAGCCGTAGACCATGAAGCCGATGATCGCGACGAGCGAGAGGAAGTGGAACCAGTACCGCCGGGCCAGCCGTGCGGCGCTCATCGCCGGCGGCGCCAGCATCGCGCGCGACCCGTACTTGCGCGCGTCGATCTCCACCATCAGGAACAGCGACAGGTAGTAGAGGCAGGTCGGGATGACCGCCATCCGCAGCACGTCCAGGTACGAGATCTTCAGGAACTCGGCGATCAGGAACGCGGCGGCGCCGAGCACCGGCGGCGAGATGATCGCGCCCAGGCCGCCTGCGGCGAGCAGGCCCCCGGCGGCGTTGCGCTCGTAGCCCGCCTTCTCGAGCATCGGCCAGGCGACCGTGCCGATCGTCACCGTAGTGGCGACGCCCGAGCCCGAAGGGCCGCCGAGCAGGAACGACGACAGCACGACGGTGCGCCCGGCACCCGAACGCCTGCCGCCGAGCAGCGAGAAGCTGAAGTCGAGGAAGAACTTGCCCGCGCCCGAGTGCTGCAGGAACGCACCGAAGATCGTGAACAGGATGATCAGCGTCGCCGAGACGTCGATCGCCGTGCCGAAGATGCCCTCGAGCGACATGTACATCACGCCGACCATGCTGCCGACGTCATAGCCGCGGTGCGCCCAGTGCCCGGGAAGCCACGGGCCGAGGAAGGCATAGGCGACGAAGACGAGCACGACCGCCGGCATGATCCAGCCGGTCGTGCGGCGCGCGGCCTCGAGGACGAGCACGACGAACAGCACCCCGTAGACCAGGTCGGCCTGCTCGGGGAAGGTGCTGCGATCCCAGAAATCGTAGCCGCCGGCCAGGATGTGCACGATCGTCGCGACGCCCGCCAGCGCGAGCACGACGTCGTACCACATCAGTCGGTTGCGCAACCGCGGCGTCGCCGGGTAGATCAGGAACACCAGCAGCAGCATGAAGCCGACGTGGACCGGGCGAAGCGTCAGCGTCGGCACGATCCACGCGGCCGCGTACAGGTGGAACAGCGACATCGTCACCAGCACCACGGTGACGAACAGCTGCAGCGGGCCGCCGAAGCGGCTGACCGCGCCCTCCTCCTCTTCCACGAAGCGCTCGGCGGCGTGCAGCCGTTCTTCGCGCACGGCGGGGTCGGAGGCGGTGGAGTGTGGGTCCTCGGTCATCGACGGGTCCAGGCGCGGGAAACGGGAGCGGCCGCCCGACCGGGCGGCCGCCCGCGGCCGTCACGATCGGCGACCGCCGGCGAGGGCGCGCACCGGAACGCCCCGGCGGCGCGCCTCGCGAGTGCTTCGGACGGGATTCCGGCCGGTGCCTCAGTTGGCGAACTTGACGCCGCGCTCTTCGTAGTACTTGCGCGCGCCCGGATGCAGCGGGATCGGCGAGCCCGAACCCTGCGCCTCGAGCGTGATGTTCTTCGCCTCGCGGTGCACGGCGACCAGCTCGTCCTTCTTCTCGAACAGCGTCTTGACGATGGTGTACGCCATCTCGTCGCTCATCTTCTGGTCGGCGACCAGCAGGTTCCAGACGTCGAGGTTGGCGACGTCCGCGTCCTGGCCCTTGTAGGTGCCGGCGGGGATCTGGCCCTTGACGTACAGCGGCCCCCATTTCCGGTTCATCGCGTCGGCGTACTGCGCGTGATCGATCAGCCGGATCTGCATGTTGGGCGTCGTCGCCAGGTCGGTGATCGCCGCGGTGGGCAGGCCGCCGACCCAGATCAGCGCGTCGATCTTGCGGTCCTTCATCGCGTTGACGCCTTCGGCGACCGAAAGCCGCTCGCGCTGGAAATCGGTGCCGACGCCGGCGGCCTCGAGCAGCCGCATCGCCATCACCTCGGTGCCGCTGTTCGGCTCGCCGGTGGAGATGCGTTTGCCTTTCAGGTCGGCGACGGTGGCGATGCCGCTGTCCGCGGTCGTGACGACGTGCATCTTGTTCGGATAGAGCACCATCAGCGTGCGCGCGTCGACCTTGCGGTCCTTGAACTTCGCGTTGCCGGAGACGGCATCCCAGGCGGCGTCGGCCATCGTGAAGCCGATGTCCTGCTTGCCCTGGCCGATCAACTGCAGGTTGGCCACCGAAGCGCCGGTGACCTCGGCGGTGGCCTCCCAGCCGGGAACGTACTTCGACAGGACGGCGGCCATGCCGCCCCCCATCGGGTAGTACACGCCGCCGGTGCCGCCGGTGCCGATGGAAAGCCGGGTGGTCTGTGCGGCGGCGAAGCTGCCTACACCGAACGCGGCGACCGCCAGGATCGCGAGCAGGACTCTCTTCACCATATATCGTCTCCAGTGTTCTTCGACGGGCGCGACGAGGGCCGGACGCCCGGTCGGCCTGCGCCGTACGTGTGGTGCCCGATGATACCGCCCGCAGCCGGCACGGCTCTCTGGGGATACCCCCGATCCCGACCCGCTGCGCCGATGGCGTTTTCGGCGCACGGAGCCGCGGCTATAATCGGTCCGTCTTGCAGCCTGGGCAGGTCGGGACGAACCCCTCGTGCACCCGCCTGACTGAATGAACGAATCCGAGCCTCGATGGCGCCGCACCGGCGCCCGCTTCCCGATCCGCCCGCCTGACCGAACGGTGCACGCGAACTGATGGACATCGCCATCCTGTTCGCACTGATCGTGCTGAACGGTCTGTTCGCGATGTCCGAGATCGCGCTGGTCACCGCGCGCAAGGCGCGCCTGCAGAAGCTCGCCGAGGACGGCGACCGCGGCGCGTCGCTCGCCCTCGCGCTCGGCTCCGACCCGAATCGCTTCCTCTCCACGATCCAGATCGGGATCACGTCGATCGGCATCCTGAACGGGATCGTCGGCCAGGCAGCCCTGGCCGACCCCTTCGCCGACTGGCTGGAGACCTTCGGCGCCGCACAGCCGTACTCCGACTGGGCCGCCACCGCGCTCGTCGTCGTCGTCGTCACGTACGTGTCGATCGTCGTCGGCGAACTCGTGCCCAAGCGCCTCGGCCAGATCAACCCCGAGAACGTCGCGCGCTACGTCGCACGCGCGATGACGATCCTTGCCAAGCTGACACGCCCCTTCGTGCGGCTGTTGTCGTGGTCCACCGACCTGCTGCTGCGCGCCTTCGGGGCGCACCGCATCACCTCGCCTTCGGTCACCGAGGAGGAGATCCACGCGATGCTCGCCGAGGGCTCGGAGTCCGGCGTCATCGAGCGCAGCGAGCACGCGATGGTGCGCAACGTCTTCCGGCTCGACGATCGGCAGATCTCGTCGCTGATGGTGCCCCGGCCCGACATCGTCTGGCTCGACGTCTCCGAAGGCCTCGATCCGAACCTGGCCAAGATCGCCGAGTCCGAACATTCGCGTTTCCCGGTCTGCCGGGGCGGACTCGACGAAGTGCTCGGCTTCGTGCATGCCAAGCAGCTGCTCGCGCAGTCGTTGCGCGGCGGACGGATCGACCTCGCGGCCAACCTGCAGGAGATGCTCTACGTGCCGGAGACGCTCACCGGCATGGAGCTGCTCGAGAACTTCCGCAGCTCGAACACGCAGATCGCGCTCGTCATCGACGAATACGGCGAGGTGCAGGGACTGATCACGCTGCACGACCTGCTCGAGGCGATCACCGGCGAGTTCGCCACCGGCGACATCGACGACAGCTGGGCGTACCAGCGGGAGGACGGCTCGTGGCTGCTCGACGGCCTGATTCCGACGCCGGAGCTGAAGGATCGCCTCTCGCTGCGCACGCTGCCGGAGGAGGAGCGCGAACGCTACCAGGCGTTGAGCGGCATGCTGATGCTGATGCTCGGGCGAATGCCGCAGACGGGCGACACCGTCGTCTGGGAAAACTGGCGTTTCGAGGTCGTCGACATGGACGGCAAGCGCGTCGACAAGGTCCTCGCGACGCTGGTTCCGCTCGCGCCGCTCGTCGACGAGGAGGCCGCCCCGCCGCCGCAGGAGTGAGGCGCAGGCCCGCGGCGCGGGCGCGATGCCGCTCGCGCGGCGCGGATACGCGTGAAGTCCGCATTGCGCGCCATCGGTCCGCTGGTGGAGAATGGCGCGCTTTTCGTGTACGGCCGAGGACCGCAGAGGTGATCCGTTGAACTCGCTGCTCGCGTTCGCGCGCGCGATCGATGCGCTGAACGACCGCGTGGGGCGCACCGTGCTGTGGCTGGTGCTCGCATCGACGCTGATCAGCGCCGGCAACGCCACCGTGCGCAAGATCTTCAGCATGAGCTCGAATGCGCTGCTCGAGATCCAGTGGTACCTGTACGCGGCGGTCTTTGTGCTCGCCGCCGGCTACACGCTGCTGAACGACGAGCACGTGCGCATCGACGTGCTCAGCGGGCGGCTGTCGGCGCGCGGACGCGCGATCGTCGACATCGTCGGCTCGCTGGTCTTCCTGCTGCCCTTCGCGACGCTGATCATCTTCCTGAGCTGGCGGTTCTTCTGGAGCGCCTGGGTCTCGGGCGAGATGTCGTCGAACGCCGGCGGGCTGATCCGCTGGCCGGTCTACCTCGTCGTTCCGGTCGGCTTCACGCTGCTCGCGCTGCAGGCGATGTCCGAGACGATCAAGCGCATCGCCTTCCTCGCCGGCCGCGCGCCCGATCCCGCTGCGCGCGCGCCCGCCCCGAGCGCGGAGGAAGAGCTCGCAGAGTACGTCCGCGAGCAGCACGCGGGCGACGCCGTTTCGCCGCCGCCGAACGAAACGCGGTGATCCGTCCGTGACCGAATTCTTCTCCACGAACATCGCGCCGATCATGTTCGGCGCGCTCGTCCTCTTCCTGCTGTTCGGCTACCCGGTCGCCTTTGCGCTGGCGGCCTGCGGCATGGCCTTCGGTGCGATCGGCATCGAGCTGGGACTGCTGCCGCCGCTGCTGTTCCAGGCGTTGCCACTGCGCATCTTCGGGATCATGTCGAACGAGACGCTGCTGGCCGTCCCGTTCTTCACGTTCATGGGGCTGATCCTCGAGCGCAGCGGCATGGCCGAAGACCTGCTCGACACGATCGGCCAGCTCTTCGGGCCCGTTCGCGGCGGCCTCGCCTACGCGGTCGTGCTCGTCGGCGCGATGCTCGCGGCGACCACCGGCGTGGTCGCGGCGTCGGTGATCTCGATGGGCCTGATCTCGCTGCCGATCATGCTGCGCTACGGCTACGACCGGCGGCTGGCCACCGGCGCCATCGCCGCCTCCGGCACGCTGGCGCAGATCATCCCGCCGTCGCTGGTGCTGATCGTGATGGCCGACCAGCTCGGTCGCAGCGTCGGCGACATGTACAAGGGCGCGTTCGTGCCCGGCTTCATGCTCGTCGGTCTGTACCTGGCCTACGTGGCCATCATCGCCACGTTCAAGCCCGCTGCGGCACCGGCGCTGCCCGCCGACGCGCGCACCATTCGGGAGAACGACGGCAGCAGCGGGATGCGCTCGCTCGTCGTGCTGTTCGCGGTGTCGCTCGCAGTCGGGCTCTCCGTCGCCCACTGGATCGATCCGATCCGCGGCTTCCTCGGCGGCGACGCATCGAGGCAGGCGGCCACCGACGAGACGATCATCATCTCGCTGTGCGCCGGCGTGCTGTTCGCGTTCGCCGTGGCAGTCATCGACCGGCTGCCGGGACTGCGCCTGCTGTCGCGCATGGCCGAGCGCGTCACCTTCGTGCTGATCCCGCCGCTCGCCCTGATCTTCCTCGTGCTCGGCACGATCTTCCTCGGTGTCGCCACCCCCACCGAAGGCGGCGCGATGGGCGCGGTGGGCGCTCTCGTGATGGCGATCTCGCGCAAGCGCCTGAGCTGGTCCCTGACACGACAGGCGCTGAACACGACGGCAAAGCTCTCGAGCTTCGTCATGTTCATCCTGATCGGTTCGACGACCTTCAACCTCGTGTTCCAGGGCCTGGACGGCGGACGCTGGATCGAGCACCTGCTCACCAGCCTTCCCGGCGGCGAGATCGGCTTCCTGATCGTCGTCAACCTGCTGATCTTCGTGCTCGCGTTCTTCCTCGACTTCTTCGAGCTGGCGTTCATCATGATCCCGCTGCTCGCACCGGTCGCGGAAAAGCTCGGCATCGACCTGGTCTGGTTCGGCGTGCTGCTGGCGGTGAACATGCAGACCTCGTTCATGCATCCGCCCTTCGGCTTCGCGCTGTTCTACCTGCGCAGCGTCGCGCCGGCCACCGCGTACATCGACAAGCTGACCGGCAGGCGCATCGCGCCGATCACGATCGGCGACATCTACCGCGGCGCGATCCCCTTCGTCGTCATCCAGCTGGCGATGGTCGCGCTGATCATCGCGTTCCCGGGCATCGTCGGCGGCGGACTCGATCGCGCGAAGAAGATCGACTTCGACTCGATC
>JBIQJM010000207.1:0-2417 GCA_044507525.1 Burkholderiales bacterium | reverse complement strand
AGCCTACTGCTTCGCGAACAGCGACGAGAGGTCGCGAAAGGCCTTGAACTCGAGCGCGTTTCCGGAGGGATCGACGAAGAACATCGTCGCCTGCTCGCCCGGCAGCCCCTGGAAGCGCACGTGCGGTTCGACCACGAAACGCGTGCCCGCCGCCCGCAGCCGCCCGGCGAGCGCGTTCCAGTCGTCGATCGACAGCACCACGCCGAAATGCGGCACGGGCACCGTGTCGCCGTCGACCTCGTTGCTCGACTGCGCGCGCGGATGATCGGGCGCCAGGTGCGCGACGATCTGGTGGCCGTAGAGATCGAAATCGATCCACTCGTCGGAACTGCGTCCCTCCGGACACCCGAGCAGCCCGCCGTAGAACGTGCGGGCGGCGGCCAGGTCGTGGACCGGAAAGGCGAGATGGAAAGGCCGCAATGCCGCGGCTGCGCGCGGGGCGCTGCGGTCGTCGTGATCGCTCGTGGCCGTCATGTGATTCCCCTGCGGAAGACCCAGAACCGGTTCAACGCGAAGTTCGAGAACAGCACGAGGGCGCTCGTCGTCACCTGTGCAGCGAGGTAGTGCCAGCGCAGCGTCGACGCGAGCAGGCCCATGCAGGCCGCATTGAGCACGAAGCCGAAGGCCACCGTCGCCGCGTAGCGCGGCACCGCCTCGCGATGCGCATCCTTCGCCCGGAAAGTGTAGCGGTGGTTGCCCAGGTAGTTGAGCAAGGCGCCGACGCAGGCGCCCGCCGTCGACCCGACGACCGCATTGATCTGCAGGATGCCGGTCAGCAGTATCAGCACCGCGTAGTGCGCCAGCGTTCCGCCCGCGCCCACGACGGAGAAGAGCAGGAACTCCTTTCGCAGGTTCACGAGACGGCGCTCCGCACGAGCAGGCTCGAAGACGGTCGGTTCAGTCGCGCAGCAGCCTCGCGGCCGGGCTGCCGCGCGCCGATCCGCGGGCTTCGCCGGGCGCGAGCGAATCGAAGACCTCGCGGATCAGCGCACAGCTTCGGTCGAGGGCTCCCAGCGAGAAGCGAAAGCAGGGCACGCTGCGCGCCAGGCGAAGCACCGAAGCGAGACCTCGATCCGGGTGCGCGAGCGCGTTGAGCGTCGTCGCGTACAGCCGGGCCGCCGCCTCGGCGGCACCGAGCGCGCGCGCTGCGGGGTCGGCGGCGCGCGCGCTTCGTTCGAGCACGAACACCGCAGCCAGGGGCCGGGCGCCGCCGACGACCGGCGACGGCAGTGCCTGCGGCGGCAGGAACAGCATCGTGCCGGCGCGCACCGCCGAAGGCGGAACGTCGTAGGGCGCCGGCGGCGACTGCTTCAGGCAGATCGCACGCGGGTACGGGAGCACGCGCAGTTCCGCGACGTCGACCGCGCTCAGTTCGTCGCTCGCATAGGAGAAACCGTGATGCAGCAGGCCCCAGGCGGTCGTCGACTTGCCGGTCCCCGATGCAGCCGCGAGCAGGCAGACGCGACCGGCGCGCGCGAGCGCCGCGGCGTGCACGAACAGGAGATCGGACCGCATCCGCTGCAGCGCAACGACGAGATCCGAATCGATGCAATGCAGGGCTTCCCGGCGATCGCGAACGGGAAGCGCGCGGCCGGTCGGCGCGAGCACGCATCCGCTTCCTCGCGCACCGGCCCGGTAGCGGTAGCGCAACGCCGGACGATCGTCGGCAGGGCACGCGCGCAATGCGCCGTACCGTGCCTGCAGCAGCGGCCCGAAAGCGCGATCGTCCGAATCGATCTGGACGCGCGTACCGTAGGCCGAGAGGAGCACGGCGCTCTTTTCGCAAGCCCGGCGGCGAGCGTCGACCGGCCGCCGCGCAGCGGCTGCTCAGCGCCCGCGGCGCGCCCGCGGCGGAGGACCAGGCTTCCTCGACGGAGGCCGCGGTTCGCGCGGCTTCTCGGAACCCGCCTTCGCGTAGGCGGGTGCGGCCTGCAGGCTGAGAATCGCGGGGGCCACGTAGACGAGCTTGCGGACGGCCTTGCGGCGCTGCGCGTCGTGCGCGGATTTCGTGTGGCTCATTGCTGCTTCTCCCGAACGCGTTGCCTTCGCGATCGATTCGCCGCTACCCGGTGCGGGTTCGGCGAACGATCAGCGACAACGCCTCGAACTGGTCCAGGACGCCCCGGACGTCGTTCAACGCACAATCCCATTCGACCTCGAACTCGTCGACGAGCCGCCGCGCGATGTCCTGCGCGTCGCTCGCGGCGTCGAGCTCGCGCCAGATCGCACTCGCCGTGCGGTTGAGCTGATGGACGCGATCGGCGTGGACGTCCAGCAGCACGAACTCGCCATCGACTTCGTGGACGAGCAATCCCTCGACTCTGCGCGACCAGCTTTGCATGCCCGTTTGGCTGATATAATCCGCGCCTTCGGGACGTAGCGCAGCCTGGTAGCGCACTTGCATGGGGTGCAAGGGG
>JBIQJM010000072.1:0-16211 GCA_044507525.1 Burkholderiales bacterium | reverse complement strand
GGCGTCCCGCCGCTACGCGTCGAGCCCCGGCGTCGCGTTTCCACGGGCGCGGGCGCGGTCGCTGCGGTGCTGTTCCTCGGCTTGCTGGCGGCACTGCCGCTCGCGGCCTCGCTCACGCAGGAACGCGGATTCGAGGTGTTCGCCGCTTTCTATCGAGCCGGCGCCCTGGTCTTCGGCGGCGGCCACGTCGTGTTGCCGCTGCTGCAGGCCGGCGTCGTCGTGCCGGGATGGGTCGACGAAGCGTCCTTCGTCGCGGGCTACGGTGCGGCGCAGGCGGTGCCGGGGCCGCTGTTCACGTTCGCCGCGTACCTGGGCAGCGTGATGGGCGGATCGCAGGCCGCTCTCGCGGCCGCTGCGGCGCAGGCGACGGGCGCTGCGGCGCTCGCCGCCTGGTGGACCGCCGCGCTGTGCCTGGCCGCGATCTTCCTGCCCGGCATGCTGGTGCTCGTCGCCGCGTTGCCGTGGTGGGATGCGCTGCGTGCGCAGCCGGTCCTGCGGGGCGCGATCGCCGGCGTCAACGCGGGCGTGGTCGGCGTGCTGTTCGCCGCGTGGGTCGCTCCGGTGTCCACGAGCGCCATACGCGGGCCGCTCGACGCGCTGTTCGCCGCTGCGCTGTTCGCCTTGCTCGTCGCGCTGCGCTGGCCGCCGTGGGCCGTGGTGGCCGCCGCGGCGGGCACCGGCGCGCTGCGCGGCTTCGTGGGCTGAAAACCGGACCGGGGTCCTCAGAGCCGGATGCGCGCCGCCAGCTCGCGCAGTCGCTCGATCGGCGGATCGCGCCGCGGCCAGCCGAGTGTCACCGCGTCGCCCGCCACCCGCGGCAGCACGTGCAGGTGCAGGTGCGCAACCGTCTGCCATCCGGCGACGCGGTTGGCCTGCAGGATCGTCACGCCGTCGGCGCCGAACTCGCGTTCGACGGCGATCGCGATGCGTCGCGCGGCGCGCATCATCGCCGTGGCCGTCTCTTCGTCGGCGTCCATCAGCGTCTCGTAGGGTTGCACCGATGCGACGATCACGTGGCCGTCGTTCACCTGGCCTGCATCCATGAACGCGAAGACGTGCTCGTCGGCATAGACGCGGGCGCAGGGCAGCTCGCCGCGGTACAGCTTCTCGAAGATCGTCGACATCCTGGTGTCCCTGGGCCCCGCAGCGGGGAGAATCGGGCCAGGCCCTACAATAACGTGCTTTCCCGCTTCCTTCCCGTGCCGGTCGAACGGCCCGCGCGGCCGACCCTCCCGGCACGCACCACCCATGACCCAAACCGCTCCGCGTCTTTCGGTTCCCAAGGACAAGCTCAAGGTCGTCCTGCTCGAGGGCATCCATTCGTCCGCCCTCGACGTGCTGCGCAACGACGGCTACACGAACATCGACAGCTACAAGCAGTCGCTGTCGGGCCCCGAACTCGTGCGCGCGATCGAGGGGGCGCACTTCCTCGGCATCCGCTCGCGCACGCACCTCACCGAGGAGGTCCTCGCGCAGGCGCCGAAGCTGGCGGCGGTCGGCTGCTTCTGCATCGGCACCAACCAGGTCGATCTCGACGCCGCCGCGCTGCGCGGCATCCCGGTGTTCAATGCGCCGTTCTCGAACACGCGCAGCGTCGCCGAGCTCGTGCTCGGCGAGATCATCATGCTGATGCGCGGCATACCGCAGAAGAACGCGAAGCTGCACCGGGGCGGCTGGGACAAGAGCGCCGCGAACTCCTGGGAGGTGCGCGGCAAGGTGCTCGGCATCGTGGGCTACGGGCACATCGGCACGCAGATCGGCGTGCTGGCCGAGCAGCTCGGGATGAGCGTCGTCTTCCACGACGTCGAGAGCAAGCTGCCGCTGGGCAACGCACGCCAGGCGGCGTCGCTCGAGGAAGTGCTGCGGCTGGCCGACGTCGTCACGCTGCACGTGCCGCAGAACGCGTCGACGCGCGAGATGATCGGCGCCAAGCAGATCGCGACGATGAAGCCCGGGTCGTTCCTGATCAATGCGTCGCGCGGCAACGTCGTCGTCATCGACGCGCTCGCCGACGCGCTCGACAGCGGGCACCTGCTCGGCGCGGCGATCGACGTCTTCCCGGTCGAACCGAAGGGCAACGACGGCGTCTTCGAGTCGCCGCTCATGCGCTTCGACAACGTGATCCTCACGCCGCACATCGGAGGCTCCACCTCGGAGGCGCAGGCGAACATCGGCGGCGAGGTGGCGGCGAAGCTCCTTCGCTACAGCAACAACGGCTCGACCGTCTCGGCGGTGAACTTCCCCGAGGTCTCGCTGCCCGAGCACGTCGGCAAGTCGCGGCTGCTGCACGTGCACCGCAACGTGCCCGGCATCATCGCGAACATCAACGATCGCTTCTCGCGCGCGGGCATCAACATCTCGGCGCAGTACCTGCAGACGAACGCACTCGTCGGCTACGTCGTCATCGACACCGACAGCGACGCGAGCCGGATCGCGCTCGAGGAGCTGTGCTCGATCGACGGCACGATCCGCTGCCGCATCCTCTATTGACACGAGAAGCGTGGTGAGCGAACGACGATGAAGGAGCTTCCGCTGCAACGACCCGGGCGCGAGGCGCCGGCGGCCGCGCCCGCGGTGCCTGCCTTTGCGCTGTGGCAACTGGGCTTCCGCCCGTTCTATCTCCTCGCCGCGATCTTCGCCGCGCTGCATATCGTGCTGTGGGCGCTGCAGTTCGGCGGAAGCTTCGAGCATGCGCTGCTCGCCGGGCCGATGTGGCACGGCCACGAGATGCTGTTCGGCTACGCGGTCGCCGTGATCGCCGGATTCCTGCTCACGGCGGTGCGCAACTGGACGAACCGGCCGACGCCCACCGGTGCGCCGCTGGCGGCGCTCGCCGCGCTCTGGGTGCTCGGCCGCGTGCTCGTCCTCGGGCCGTGGCCGCTCGCCGCCGCCCTGGCGAACGCGGCGTTTCCGATCGCGGTCGCGGTCGCCATCGGCGTCCCGATCGTTCGATCCGGAAACCGGCGCAACTACTTCTTCATCGGGCTGCTGTCGCTGCTCGGCGTGTTCGCGCTCTGCGTGCACGCGGCATTGCACGGCCTGATCGCGGTCAACCCGCTGCACGGCCTGCGCCTGGCGCTCGATCTCGTCCTGTTCATCATGGTCGTGATGGCGGGACGCGTGGTGCCGATGTTCACCAACAACGGGATCCCCGGGGTGAATGCGCGGCGAAACCCGCTCGTCGAGAGGCTTTCGCTCGGCAGCGTGATCGCGCTGTTCGTTGTCGACCTGCTGCCGGCCGACGCGCTGCCGTGGGCGGCGGCGCTGGCGGGCTTCGTGGCGGCGATCGCGGCGATCGCCAACGGCGTGCGGCTGGCGCTGTGGCAGCCGTGGCGCACGTTCTCGACTCCGCTCGTCTGGGTGCTGCACGTCGCCTACGCGTGGATCGTCGTGCACCTGCTGCTGCGCGCGGGCGTCGCCGCCGGCGTCGTCGGGCACTCGGTCGCCGTGCATGCGCTCACGGCCGGAGCGATCGGCGGGCTCACGCTCGGCATGATGACGCGTACCGCGCGCGGCCATACCGCGCGTGCGCTGCGCGCCGACGGCTTCGAGGCGACGATGTACGTGCTCGTGTTCGTCGCGGCGCTCGTGCGCGTGTTCGGGCCCATCGCCAGTCCGGCGCACCTGGTCGCCTTCGTGCAGGCCTCTGCGATACTCTGGACGGCGGCCTTCGGCCTGTACGTCGTGCGCGCGTGGCCGGTGCTGACGCGACCACGGCTCGACGGCAAGCCGGGCTGAGCATTCCCGCGATCGGCGGCGCCGGCCGATGGCCGAAGGAGACCCGCAGATGGCACTGAAGCATGCGACCTCGGGCGAGGTCGTCGACATCCAGCCGCTGGGCGACACGATCGACGAGGTTCCTTCGACCGCGATCGTGCGCGACGATCGCATCGAGGTGATGCGCCTCGTGCTCCCGGCCGGCAAGACGGTTCCCGAGCATCGGGTCGAAGGCCCGATCAGCGTGCATTGCCTCGAAGGCGAGGTCGAGGTCTTCGCGCACAACGAAGCGAAGACGCTGCGCGCGCACCAGTTGATGTACCTGTCCGGCGGCGTGGCGCATTCCATCCACGCGCTCGCCGACGCCTCGGTGCTCGTCACCGTCGTGCGAATCGAATCCCCATGAACGACACTTCCACGCGAATCGAACACGACCTGCTGGGCGAACGCGCCGTTCCGGCGGACGCCTACTACGGCGTGCACACGCTGCGCGCGATCGAGAACTTCCCGATCACCGGCACCCCCATCTCCATCTACCCCGAGCTGGTGCGCGCGCTCGCCGCGATCAAGCAGGCGGCCGCGCAGGCGAACCACGCGCTCGGGCTGCTCGATCCGCAGCGCGCCGGCGCGATCGAGGGCGCCTGCGAGGAGATCCTCGGCGGCGCGCTGCACGACCAGTTCATCGTCGACGTGATCCAGGGCGGAGCCGGCACGTCGACGAACATGAACGCGAACGAGGTGATCGCGAATCGCGCGCTCGAGCTCCTGGGACACGCGCGAGGCGACTACGCGATGCTGCACCCGATCGAGCACGTCAACATGAGCCAGAGCACCAACGACGTCTATCCGACCGCGCTCAAGCTCGCCGCGTGGTTCGGCATCGGCGGCCTCGTCGACGCGATGGAGCAGTTGCGGCTCGCCTTCGACGAAAAGGCGCAGGAGTTCGCCGACGTGCTGAAGATGGGCCGCACGCAGTTGCAGGACGCGGTGCCGATGACGCTCGGCCAGGAGTTCTCCACCTACGCGACGATGCTCGGCGAGGACCAGGAACGGCTGCGCGAGGCGGCGGCGCTCATCCGCGAGATCAACCTGGGAGGCACCGCGATCGGCACCGGCATCACCGCGCATCCCGACTATGCGCGCCTGGTCTGCAGCAGCCTGTCGAAGATCAGCGGGATCGAGCTCGTCACCGCGCCGAACCTGATCGAGGCGACGCAGGACTGCGGCGCGTTCGTGCAGCTGTCGGGTGTCCTCAAGCGCGTGGCGGTGAAGCTGTCGAAGACCTGCAGCGACCTGCGGCTGCTGTCGTCGGGTCCGCGCGCCGGGCTCAACGAGATCGACCTGCCTGCGATGCAGGCGGGCTCTTCGATCATGCCGGGCAAGGTCAATCCGGTGATCCCGGAGGTCATCAACCAGATCGCCTACGAGGTGATCGGCAACGACGTCACGGTCACCTTCGCCGCCGAGGCCGGGCAGCTGCAGCTGAACGCCTTCGAGCCGATCATCGCGCACAGCCTGTTCAAGAGCATCAAGCACCTGCACAACGGTTGCGTGACGCTCACCGAGCGGTGCGTGCGCGGCATCAGGGCGAACCGCGAGCGGCTGCGCGAGATGGTCGAGAACTCGATCGGCATCGTCACCGCGCTGAACCCGTACATCGGCTACGCGAACGCCACCGCGGTAGCCGCCGAGGCCGACGCCACCGGCGGGAGCGTCTACCGGATCGTCCTCGAACGCGGACTGATGACGCAGGCGCAGCTCGACCGGCTGATGCGGCCCGAGGAGCTCACGCGCCCCCGGCCGATCCGCGTCGCGGACTAGCGTCGCCGATCGGCCGGCGCTCCCGGTTGCAATACACGGAAACGGACCGCATACTCTCCTGAAATGGAGAGTGATATGGCTGCTTCCTCCGCGTCGCGGCGAGCGGCACACAGCTACCCGGCCAGCCGCTTCGACCCGCCGTCCTTCGTCGACCTGAGCGCGCGCGCCGAACGCGAGCGCCTGTCGCCGGCGGCGCTGCGCGGCTTCTTCGCGATCGCCGAACGCTGGAAGCTGCGCGACGACGATGCCCGCGAACTGCTCGGCGGCGTCTCGAGCAGCGCGTACTACGAGTGGAAGAAGAAGCCCGAGCGAACGCTCGACGTCGACCGGATCGTCCGCATCTCCTACCTGGTCGGCATCTACAAGGCGCTGCACATCCTCTACGGCGACGAACTCGCCGACGAATGGGTGCGCCTGCCGAACCGCAATGCACTGTTCGGCGGCCGCTCGCCGCTCGAGTACATGATCGCCGGCGGGCTGCTCGCGATGCAGACGGTACGCAGGCTGCTCGACGCGAGGCGGGGCGGCGCTTGAGCGCGACCGGGCCGGGCTGCGCATGACGACGGCGCTTCCGCGCACGACGCTCGTCCGCCGGTTCGACACCGTGCGCCTGATTCCGTCGCGCTTCGCGTTGCGCGAGGATTCCGTGCTGGCGGCGATCGCCGGCGACGACGCGGACCTGGCCGACCTCTTCGAGCTGGACAACGCGACCAACGAGCGGCTGCGGGCCGAGCAGGGCCTCGCGCCCGGCATCGGCGTCGAGGAGCTGGTGTTCGGCGTCCCGAACTACCGGATCGTCAACGCGGCCTTCGTCCATGCGCGCCCCGAGGGAAGCCGCTTCAACGGTCCCGATCGGGGCGCCTGGTATTGCGCGTTCGAGATCGAGACGGCGCTGGCCGAGGTCGCTTTCCACAAGACCGTCGAATACGAGGAGATCGGCCGCTTCGACGACAGCGTCACCTACGAGGCCTTCCTCGCCGACTTCTCGCAGGCCTTCTGCGACCTGCGCGGCGACCCGCGCTTCGCGCGCTGCCTCGATCCCGACAGCTACGTCGCTTCGCAGCGTCTCGCCGAGCGGCTTCTCGAGCGCGGCGCGATCGGCGTGGTGTACCCGAGCGTTCGCCGCCCGCAGGGGACGAACCTGGCGTGTTTTCGTCCCGCCGTG
Organism: Burkholderiales bacterium; assembly: GCA_044507525.1. Taxonomy (GTDB): domain Bacteria; phylum Pseudomonadota; class Gammaproteobacteria; order Burkholderiales; family Burkholderiaceae_E; genus Zeimonas. The sequence goes on along the minus strand of JBIQJM010000072.1, from coordinate 9,508 downwards.
GTGGGCAACGTGCGGCGGGGCGAGGGCTGGCGTCTCAGCTGGGAGGGAAGGCGCGAGCCGACGATCCGGCGCGAGCCGGTGTCGTCGCGTCGCGCGGGCAGGCGCTCGTAGGAGACGCGCAGCGCGCGCGTGTTCCCGCGCGGCAGGTCTCAGCTCCGGCGTCGCGTCCGGTACGGTTCCTCGAACTCCCGGAAGTCGTTCTCGGCGAGGGCGCCCGAGATCCATTCGGCCACGCCGCGCGCCTGCAGCACGCGCGCGACGTAGCCTTCGGCGCTCGACCCGAGCGGCACGCCGTAGGTGCGCAAGCGCGAGGCCACCGGCGCATAGAAGGCGTCGGCGATGCCGAAGGTGCCGAACAGGAACGGCCCGCCCGAGATCGCGAGGCAATCGGCCCAGATCTCCTCGACGCGCGCGACGTCGTCGCGCACCGCGGCCTGCTCGTGCAGGACGCGCGGACCGATCTCGGGCAGCTGCGCCTCGATGTTCATCGGGAAGTGCGTGCGCAGCGCCGCGAAACCCGCGTGCATCTCGGCGACGATCGAGCGCGCGCGGGCGCGTGCCGCGCGGGCGGCCGGCCACAGGCGCCGGTCGGGGTGCAGTTCGGCAAGGAACTCGGCGATCGACAGCGTGTCCCAGATCACCTGCATGCGCCCGTCGACTTCCGCCTGCAGCAGCGGCACCTTCCCGGTGGGGCTCAGGCCGGCGAGGCTGCGCTTGAAGTTCGAATCGGGCGCGAAGGAGTCGAATCGCACCATGACCTCGTCGAAGGGGATCTGCGCGTGGCGCATCAGCACCCACGGCCGCATCGACCAGGACGAGTAGTTCTTGTTGCCGATGAACAGCTTCATCTGCGCCGCCTTTCTCATTGCGAGAGATATCCCCCATCGACCGCGTAGTAGCCGCCGGTCGCGAACGATGCCTTGTCGGAGCTCAGCCAGAGCACGAGCTCGGCGACCTCGGTGTCGCGCCCGAGGCGGCCGACCGGATGAAGCGCGACGAGGCCGTTGCGGACGTCGTCGGGCAGGTTCTCGAGCAGCGGCGTGTCGATGTAGGCCGGGCCCACGGAGACGACCCGGATGCCGCGCTGCGCATATTCGAGCGCGGCCGCCTTGGTCAGCCCGACGACGCCGTGCTTGGCGGCCACGTAGGGCGCGTGCATCGGCGTGCCGACCTGTCCGAGGATCGAGGCCATGTTGACGATGACACCGCCGCCGGCGCGCAGCATCGCCGGGATCTGGTAGCGCATCGCGTAGAAGACGCCCGACAGGTTGATCGAGACCACCCGGTTCCATTCCTCGGGCGGCATGTCCCCGACCGCGTGCGCCTCGCCGCCTATGCCCGCGTTGTTGCACGCGACGTGCAGCGCTCCGAAGCGCTCGACCGCCTTCGCGACGAGCTGCTCGTTGTCCTGCGGCGATGCGCTGTCGGCACGCACGAAGATGGCACTGCCGCCCGCGGCTTCGATCTGCGCGACGGTTTCGTTGCCGCCTTTCTCCGAGATGTCCGAGACGACGACGCGCGCGCCCGCCTGCGCATAGGCGAGCGCGACGGCGCGGCCGATTCCCGACCCCGCGCCGGTGACGAGCGCGACGCGCTGCTGGAGCTGCGTTGTCATGATCCCCTCCTTGCGTGACGGTTGCTGCTTCGACCGGGCATTGTGCACCGGTCGACGATGGCCGCGTGGCGGACCCGGCGCGACGGTACCATTGCGCATTTCCCACGCCTGGCCGGAATGTCCACGCCGCCGCCGCCGGACGATGCCGCGTTCCCCGCGTCTTCGTCCCGAGCCGATTCCGCTTCGCCGCGCGAGCTCGACCTCGCGCTGCAGGGCGGGGGTGCGCACGGCGCGTTCACCTGGGGCGTGCTCGACCGCCTGCTCGAGGACGAGCGCATCGGACTGTCGGGCATCAGCGGCACGAGCGCGGGCGCGATGAACGCGGTCGTGCTGGCCTCCGGTTGGGCCAGCGGCGGGCGCAGCGCGGCGCGCGACGCGCTGCGCGCGTTCTGGTCGGACGTCGCCGCCTCGGCGCGCCGCGCGAGTCCGTTCGACCGCGGCCTGTTCGGCGCCTATCTCGGCAATCCGCTCGCCGCCTGGTCGGGGCTCGGGCAGTACTACGACCTGGTCGGACGGATGATCTCGCCCTACCAGTTCAATCCGCTCAACTACAACCCGCTGCGCGACGTCGTCGAGCGCGTCGTCGATTTCGACGCCGTACGGCGCTGCGAGTCGCCGCGCCTGTTCGTCGCCGCGACGCAGGTGAGCACCGGACGGTTGCGCATCTTCCGCAACGCCGAGCTTTCGCTCGATGCGCTGATGGCGTCGGCGTGCCTGCCGACGGTGTTCCAGGCGGTGGAGATCGACGGAGAGGCCTACTGGGACGGCGGCTACATGGGCAATCCGGCGCTGTTCCCGCTGATCGTCGAGACGCCGGCCGACGACCTGCTGCTCGTGCAGATCAATCCCTCGCGCCGCGAGTCCGTTCCGACCGACGCGCCTTCGATCCTCGATCGCGTCGACGAGATCACCTTCCACGGCAGCCTCATCAAGGAACTGCGCACGGTGGCGATGCTGCAACGCCTGATCCGCGACGAAGGGCGGGCCTGCGGCGATTCGCTGTTCGCGCGGATCGCCACGCTGTACGTGCACCGGCTCGACGGCGGCGCGCACCTGTCGCGCTACGGCCGCGCGAGCAAGGCCGACACCGACTGGAGCTTCCTGCTGGAGCTGCATGCCGAGGGCCGTGCGCAGGCCGACGCCTGGCTGCGCGATCATTTCGACGACCTCGGCCGGCGCTCGACGGTCGACCTCGAGGCCGAATACCTGCCGCCGGAGCGCGAAGCGTAGTTTCTCCCGCTCTGTCACCATTGCCATTTTCCCCGGGGCGCGTCGCCCGGGATCACACGAGTTCCATGCCACCCGATTCTGCCGAACCTCGCCCGCCCGGATCCGGCGCGCAACCGCATCCCGCGTCGCGCGAACCGACGCGCCTGCTCGAACGACTGCGCGCGCTGTCGCCCGAGATGCTGCGCACCCTGCGGCGCGGCATCGAGAAGGAGAGCCTGCGCACCGACCGGGACGGGCGCCTCGCCGATACCCCGCACCCGGCCGAGCTCGGCTCCGCCCTCGCGCATCCGCACATCACCACCGATTTCAGCGAGGCGCAGCTCGAGCTGATCACCGGCGTGCACGTCGACGTCGACGCGTGCCTCGCCGAGCTCACCGAGCTGCACCAGTTCGTCTACCGGCACATCGGCGACGAGATCCTCTGGAGTGCGAGCATGCCCTGCGGGCTGCCCGACGACGAGCTGATCCCGCTCGCGCGCTACGGCGCCTCGAACGTCGGCCGTGCGAAGACCGTCTATCGACAGGGGCTGTCGCATCGCTACGGCCGCCGCATGCAGACGATCTCGGGCATCCACTACAACTTCTCGCTGCCCGACGAAGGCTGGCCGGCGCTGCAGCGCGTCGACGGCTCGAGCGATCCGGTGCGCGAGTATCGCGACGCCGCCTACTTCGCGCTCATCCGCAATTTCCGCCGGCACTCGTGGCTGCTGCTCTACCTGTTCGGCGCTTCGCCCGCGGTCTGCAGCAGCTTCCTGGAGGGGCACGCGCATTCGCTGCAGACGCTCGCCTCGGGAACGCTGTACCTGCCGCACGCGACTTCGCTGCGCATGGGTCCGCTCGGATACCAGAGCGATGCGCAGGCGTCGCTCGCCGTCAGCTTCAACTGCCTGGACAGCTACGCGGCCTCGCTGTCGAAGGCGCTGTCCGAGCCCTATCCGGCGTACGAGCGCATCGGCGTGCACGACGGCAACGGCCTGTACCGGCAGCTCGCGACGACGCTGTTGCAGATCGAGAACGAGTTCTACGGGACGATCCGTCCCAAGCGCAGCATCCGGCCCGGCGAGCGGCCGTTGCGCGCACTGGCCGACCGCGGCGTCGAGTACGTCGAGGTGCGCTGCCTCGACATCGACCCGTTCTTCGCGGTGGGAATCGGCGCGCAGACGATGCATTTCCTCGACGTGTTCCTGCTGCACTGCCTGCTCGCCGACAGTGCGCCCGACACGCCGCAGGAGATCGCCGCGATCTCGCGCAACCAGCACCTCGTCGCGCAGCGCGGCCGCGAGCCGGGTCTCGCGCTGCACGACGGCGAACGCGAGCGCACGCTGCACGACTGGGGGAGCGCGCTGCTCGCCGCCTGCGAGCCGATCGCCGACGCGCTCGACGCAGCCCGTGCGGCCGGCTGCGCGAACGCGCAGGGCAGCATAGGGGCTTCGCCGCGTCCCCGGCCGCACCGCGATGCGCTCGCCGCCGCGCACGCCGCGCTCGCCGAGCCGTCGCGCACGCCCTCGGCGCGTTCGCTGGAGGAGTTGCACGCGCACTACGACGAGTCGTTCCGCGCCTTCGCGCTCGCCCGTTCGCTGGCGAACCGCGACGAGCTGCTTGCGCGGGAGCTCGACGCGCAGGCGCAGGCGCGGCAGGAGAGCGCCGCGGCGCGTTCGCTCGCCGAGCAGAAGCGCATCGAGGCCGCCGACGCGATGCCCTTCGAGATCTACCGCCGGCGCTACCTGGCCGGCGAGCTGGGAATCGACGAGGCCCGCTGACCCTCAGGCCGCCTGTTCGCCGCCCGCCGGCGCCGCCTGCTCGAGCCGACGCTTCAATCCGCCGAAGCGGCGCCGGTATTGCGCCGGCGTGAGCGAGACGCGTCGTCGGAACAGGCGCGCGAAGAAGCTCGTGTCCTGGTAGCCGACCTCCCAGGCGATCGCCTCGACCGGGTCGTCGCCCGCTTCGAGCATCTGCTTCGCCTCCTCGAGGCGCAGCGTATGCACGTACTCCAGCGGGCTCATGCCGGTCGCCTGCACGAAGCGCCGCTTGAAGGTGCGCTCGGGCAGGCCGGAGAGCGCGACCATCTGCCGTACCGGCGACTCGATCTGGTAGTTCCGCGCCGCCCATTGCTGGCATCGCTGGACGACGGGGTCGGCGGCCTGCGTGCCGGGCGCCAGCGTCGCATAGGCGATCGGGCTCGTCGGGTTCCAGTCGAGCAGGTTGATGCGGGCCAGCTCCATCGCGGCCTGCGCGCCGGCGTGTCGCGCGACGAGGGCCAGCACCAGCTGGTGCCATGCGACGCCGCTGCCCGCCATCACGATCCGTTGTCCGCGGCCGGCGAGCACGAGGGTGCGTTCCGGGTACCAGCGCGTACGCGGATACTGGCGGCGCAGCGCATCGCAGTAGGCCCAATGCGAGGTGGCGTCGAGCCCGTCGAGCAGGCCGGTGCGCGCGAGCAGCAGGGCACCCGAGCAGGCCGACGCGACGAGCGCGCCCGCGGCGTGCTGCTCGCGGATCCATCCTGCTTCGGCGTCGTATCGGTCGCCGAGCGGCTGGTCGGGCGCGACGGCCAGGTCGGTGACGCAGACGATGTCGGGCGGGGCGGCCGACGCGAAGCTCGCGTCCGGCGAGATGCGCACGCCGTTGGCCGCGACGAAGGGCCGGCCGTCGCGCGAGACGACCTGCGGGCGGAACGGCGATTCGCCCGATCGGCCGTGCACCGCCTCCCAGTCGCGCCGCACGCCCGCGAGCGTGTCGAGGAAGCCGTACAGCGTGGATGCGGTGGTGTCCGGCACGCCGAGCAGCGCGACGCGCACCGGCGCGGTCATCGAACGGGTCGGATCGGCCATGGCACGGATGTCCGCTTTGTTGCACGAATGACTTTAGCCGCTTCGGGGCGCCGGCGACACACTGCAGGCGTGCCGCTCCCGGTACGACGAAATCGAGACGGAGGAAGGGACATGATCATCGACCACGCCGGCCATGCGACGAGCGGCGCGAGCGCCGCCGGCATCGAGCTTCTCGAGCAGGCGGCGGACGAGTTCCGCTGCATGATCGCGGACCCGGTTTCGACGATCGACCGGGCGATCGCGCAATGCCCGGCGATGCCGATGGCGTACGTGCTTCGCGGCTGGCTGCACCTGCTCGGCACGCAGCCCGAGGCGCTGGCCGTCGCCCGCGACTGCGCGCGGCAGGCAGGGCGCTTCGCCGCAACCGCGCGCGAGCGCGGCCACGCCGCGGCGCTGGGCGCCGCCGCCGAAGGGCACTGGCGCGAAGGCGGGCGACTGCTCGAGGACCTCAGCGCGCGCTGGCCGCTCGACGCGCTCGCGCTGGCCGTCGGGCACCAGGTCGACTTCCTCTGCGGCGACGCCCGGATGCTGCGCGACCGCATCGCGCGTGCGTTGCCGGCCTGGAGCCCGTCGATGCCGGCGTACCACTCGCTGCTCGGCATGTACGCCTTCGGCCTGGAGGAAACCGGCGACTACGAAGCGGCGCAGCGCCACGGCCGGCGGGCGGTCGAGCTGCGGCCACGCGACGGCTGGGCGTGGCACGCGGTGGCGCACGTGCACGAGATGCGCAACCGGCCCGGCGACGGCATCGAATGGCTCGAGCCCAACGCCGCGAGCTGGTCGCCGGACAGCTTTCTCGCCGTGCACAACTGGTGGCACCTCGCGCTGTTCCGTCTCGAACGCGACGAGCTCGACGAGGTGCTGCGCCTGTTCGACGGTCCGATCTTCGGTGCGCGTTCGACGGTCGTCTTCGACCTGCTCGACGCCACGTCGATGCTGTGGCGGCTGCATCTGCGCGGCGTCGACGTCGGCGATCGCTGGGATGCCGTCGCCGACCTCTGGCTTCCGATCGCGGATGCCGGCAACTTCGCGTTCAACGACGTGCACGCGATGATGGCCTTCGTCGGCGCCGGCCGGCGCGACGCGCGCGAACGCGTCTTCGATGCGCAGCGTGCCGCGCTGCGCGGCGACGGCGACAATGCCTGCTTCGTGCGCGAAGTCGGCCAGGCGGCGACGCGTGCGGTGGCGGCCTTCGGCGATGCCGACTACGCCGAGGTCGTGCGCCTGTTGCGGCCGATCCGCAGCTACCACCACCGCTTCGGCGGCAGCAACGCGCAGCGCGACGTGATCGACCTGACGCTGGTCGAGGCGGCGATCCGCAGCGGCGATCGCCCGCTCGCGCGGGCACTCGCCGACGAACGCAGGGCACGCCGTCCCGAGAGCCGACCCGCGCTGCGTTTCGTCGAACGCGCGCGCCGCCTGGCGCCGCCGGTCGACGAGATCGTCGACTCGGAAGCGGCGGCGGCCTAGCTTCGCAGCGGCAGCCGCGCGGGTCCGGTCGCGCCGGGACACCGGCATCGCGCGAATGCGGCACCGCGTTCGGCGGATTGTCGTCGGACGGCGTCGGGGCGATCCTCGGCGCCATGAACCCGCGCACGCTTTCCCCCGTATTCGCCCTCGTCTCGGTCGCCGTTGCCTCGGCCGTGCTCGGCGCCGCGTTCGCCGCGCCAGGCGACCCGTCCGCCGCACCGGTCGCCGCGCGCACGCGCTGCACCGAGGTCGCGGCGGTCGTCGTCGCGCCGACCCGGTCGGAGTCGCGCGAAGCGTGTCGCGCGATCGCGCAGGCGGCGGACTTCCTCGCGGGAACGGACATCGTCGTGCGCACGCCGGTCGAGCTGCACGTCGTCGACGCGCTGCCGCCCGAGGCGGCGACGACGACGCGAGCGGGCGTCTACCTGCATGAACTGCGTCGCGCCTACGTGCTGCGGCGCAGCCGGTGGCCGGCGGACACGGCTCCGTTCGGCCTGCCGATGACGCGTGCGCTGTACCGCAGCGCGATCGTGCACGAGGCCGTTCACGCGATCGTCGCCGACCACTTCCGCAGCCCGCACCCCGACGTCGTCGCGCACGAGTACTTCGCCTACGTCGGGCAACTGCACTCGCTCCCGCCGGACCTGCGTCGGCAGGCGCTGGAGGCAGGGGGTCCGGAGCCGACCGAAGACCCGGCGCGGCGGCTGAACCTGTTCGTGCTCGGCATGAACCCCGACCGCTTCGCGGCGCTCGCATGGCACCACTGGAGCCGGCCCGACGTCGGCGCGGCATTCGTCGACGCGCTGCTCGAAGGAGACGCGCTGCCGGTCGGATGAATCGTCGGAACGGGCATCGCACGTGCACGCGCTTGGCTGCGCGACAGGTCGCCCGACCGAGTCGTCCTTGCAGCACGAGCCCCGCCGCAGGAGCCCGATCCGCCGTGCACCGCACAAGCCGGAAGAACCGCTCGAGACATCCGCTGCGCGCAACGGCAGTGATCGCGATGCTCGGCTTCGCCGCGACGCCGGGCTCGTCGGCCCTTGCGCGCGATGCGACGGCCAATGCGCCGCCGACGCCGGGCGCCGCGCTCTCCGCGCTGCGGCAGTCGCCTGCGGCCGGCAGCGAGTCGCGCGTCCGCGTCGCCGATTTCGGCGGCGCGGCGCCGTCGCGGCCCGCGCGCGAGGTGGCCGACTGGGCGTTCGCCTCGGGCGATACGCAAGGGCTGCCGTTCCTGATCGTCGACAAGCGGGCGGCGACGCTGTACGTGTTCGACGCGAGGGCAAACCTGGCCGGCTCGTCGCCGGTGCTGCTCGGCCTCGCGCACGGCGACGACAGCGTGCCGGGCATCGGCGAACGCCCGATGGAGCGCATCCGCCCGCACGAGCGCACGACGCCTGCCGGGCGCTTCGTCGCCGAGCGCGGCGTCAACGCGCACGGCGAAGACATCATGTGGGTCGACTACGACGCCGCGGTGTCGATGCATCGCGTGCGGGCGTCGAATCCGAAGGAGCGCCGGCTGGAACGCCTGCGCACGCCGACGGTCGACGACAACCGGATCTCCTACGGTTGCATCAACGTTCCGGCGCGCTTCTACGAGCGCTACGTCGTACCCGCCTTCGCGAACGGGCACGCGGTGGTCTACGTGCTGCCCGAGACGCGCTCCGCACGCGAGCAGTTCGGCTTCGAAGTGCCCTCGCGCTCGACGGCGCGCGCCGAAGCGGGCGCGTGATCGCCCCCTGAAAAAAAAACCGCCGCGGCGCCTGCTGCGCAGCGGCGGTTCCGGCGTAGCCGGACGGAGCCCGGGCTCAGTTGCGGTCGACGCGCGGCGCACGAGCCATCGTCGTGCGGTCGTTGCGCAGGTCCGAGTCCGGAGAGTCGATGCGCGATCGCGCGCTGTCGTCGCTCCTGCCGGGAACCATGCCCTGCGAGGCTTCGCGGTTCGAATCCTGCGCGTCGGGGTTCACCTGCGTCGGGCTGCCCGACGCGCCGCCGCTCTGTGCCGTCATCGACGAGCTGCTTCCGGGCTGCGTGCCGCCGCTCATCGTCGAGCCGGTGGAGCGATCGCTGCGCATCGTGCCGGTGCGCGTATCGCCCTGGCTGGGCTGCATGCCTTGCGAAGCTTCGCGGTTCGAGTCGGTCGCGCTCGGGTTCACCTGGGTGGGGCTCGTGCTGCTCTGCGCCTGGGCAAGGCCGAAGGCGCCGAGGAAGGCCGCGGCCGCGAAGGTCGCGAGCAGCGGCTGGCGTCGCATCAGGGAGGTTCTGTCGCTGGTCATGGTGTGCTCCATCGGATTGCGGATTGCCTTCGGTCCGCCGCGCGGTCACCGAGGACATGCGAGCAAGGGGTGCAAGAGGGATGCCCGAG
>JBIQJM010000071.1:0-16621 GCA_044507525.1 Burkholderiales bacterium | reverse complement strand
GAACGAGCGTCGCCCCAAGAGACGACGCGCCGAGGAAGCCAGGAGGATCACGAATGAGCGACGCGTCGGACGCCCCGTTTCGCACGTGGATGTGCCTGATCTGCGGGTTTCTGTACGAGGAAGAGAAGGGGCTGCCGGAGGAAGGGATTCCGCCGGGTACACGCTGGGAGGACGTTCCGATGAACTGGACCTGCCCGGAGTGCGGTGCGCGCAAGGAGGATTTCGAGATGGTGGAGATCTGAGGATGAGCGACGCGGCGGCGTTGACCGGCGTGAAGGTGATGGTGATCGACGACAGCAACACGATTCGTCGGAGCGCCGAGATCTTCCTGAAGCAGGCCGGCTGCCAGGTGATCCTGGCCGAGGACGGCTTCGATGCGCTCGCGAAGATCGCCGATCACGATCCCGACGTCGTCTTCTGCGACATCCTGATGCCGCGCCTCGACGGCTACCAGACCTGCGCGCTGATCAAGAAGAGTCCGCGTTTCCGCACCATCCCGGTGGTGATGCTGTCGAGCAAGGACGGATTGTTCGACCGCGCGCGCGGCCGCATGGTCGGCTCGGACCAGTACCTCACCAAGCCCTTCACCAAGGACGCACTGCTGCGCGCGGCTCGCGAGTTCGCGCGTCGTGCCGACGACGCGCTCGTCGGCGCCGGCCAGCGCGTCGCCTGATCCACATCGCATCCGAACCACGCATCAAGGAAATCATGGCCGCATACAAGATCCTGGTCGTCGACGATTCCCCGACCGAGCGCCACTTCATCGCCGACCTGCTCACGAAGAAGGGCTACAAGGTGATCACGGCCGAGAACGGCCAGGAAGCCATGGCGAAGGTGAAGATCGAGCGCCCTTCGCTCGTCGTGCTCGACGTCGTGATGCCCGGCCAGAACGGCTTCCAGGTCACGCGCGCGTTGTCGCGCGATCCCGAGACGCAGTCGATTCCGATCATCCTGTGCACGAGCAAGTCGAACGAGACCGACCGGATCTGGGGCCTGCGGCAAGGCGCGCGCGAGTACCTCGTGAAGCCGGTGAAGCCGGAGGAGTTGCTCGCGCGGGTGGCGGATCTGGCGCACTGACATGGCCGGCGGCAGCAGCCTTCGCGAGTTCCAGGTCCGGCTGTCGGAGCGGCTGCGCCAGGCGGCGTCCGCGCCGTCGCAGTCGGCACGGCTCGGCGTCCGGATCGGCGACCGAAACCTGCTGGTCGACCTGTCGGAGGTCGGCGAGATCGTCGCGCTGTCGGGCGCGATCACCCCGGTGCCGCTCACGCACGAGTGGTTCCGCGGCCTGGTGAACCTGCGCGGTTCGCTGTACGGCGTCTCCGACCTCGCGCGCTTCGAGGGACGCGAGCCGACGCCGATGACGAAGTCGACGCGGCTGCTCGCATTCGCGCCGCGGCTGAATCTCAACGGTGCGATCGTGGTCGATCGCATGCTCGGTCTGCAGGGCACGGCGACGCTGACCGAGGCGCAAGCGACCGAGCCGCTCGAAACGAACGGGACGACCGCGCCGGCATGGCTCGGCCGCGACTGGATCGACGGCGACGGTCGTCGATGGACCGAACTGAAACTCGAGGAGCTGGCGGGTGACGAGCGCTTTCTTGCAGTGAATCGCTGACCCGCTTCGTGGAGAAGACAAAATGAGCATCGCCACCCGACTTCCGGCTTTCCTGCAGCCGAAATCTTCCCGCTACGCCGCAGCGGGTCCGGACACGGCGATCCTCGACGATCTGCTGCCAGATGAACCCGGTGCGCCGATGCGTGCACCCATGCCCCGCGCGGCGGAAGGACCGCCTCGCATGGCCGGGCACGTCGACGGGGACGGTGTCTCGCGCTCGCCGCTGGAGCACCCGACGCCCGCCGCGCGACAGCGCTTCCGCATCCCGCTGGTCGGCAGGCTGTCGTCCCGCAAGCAGGTACGGATCTGGTTGTCGACGCTGCTGCTCGCGCTGCTGGGTGCTTTCTTCCTCCTGCAGCTCGATGCCCGGCAGGCAAACGATGCGTCGCAGTGGTTCCGGCAGCTCGGCGATGCACTGACGCAGTCGCAGCGTGTCGCCAAGGCGGCTTCCCAGGCGATCGCCGGCGACGCGATCGCGTTCGGACAGTTGAGCGACAGTCGCGAAGCGATGAATCGCGCGATCGAGGCACTTGCGCGCGGAAGCGACGACGAGCGGCCGGTGCCGGCCAGGATCGCGCCCGACCTGCGCACGCTCGGACTGATCTGGTCGCGGACGGACCACGCGGTGGCGGTGATCCTCAACCAGGACCTGATGCTGCAGTCGCTGAACGGAATGCGCAGCGACGTGACGCGACTCGAGCCGCAGATGCTGCGCGACGCCCAGGCCGTCGTGGCGAGCCGCCTGCGCACCGGCGCACCGGCGCGCGAGGTCGCGGCCGCGAGCGAGCTGGCGACGCTGACGCAGGCGATCGTCAAGGACGTGAACGAGCTGCTGCTGTCGGGCGCATCCGCCCCGGCCGTGGAGGCGCACCTGCGCCAGTCGATGACCGAGATGGCGACCCTGACCGACAGCCTGCTCGACGGCAACGAACGCACGCGCCTGTCCGCGGTGACCGAGCCCGACGCGCGTCGCGCGCTCGTCTCGCTGAAGGAGTCGCTCGCGAGCATCGATGCGCAGGTGGCGGCCATCCTGTCGAACCTGCCCCGGCTGCAGCAGGCGCGGCAGGCCGAGCGTCACGTGTTCGGCGACAGCGAAGTGGTGCAGGCGCTGCTCGAGGGCGTTCGCACGAAACTGCAGGCGGGCGACGCGCTGCGCATGTGGAACCTCGTCGGCGCGTCGGTGTTCGGCGTGGTGGCGCTGCTCGCGCTGTACGGCGTCTTCCGCGCGTTTCTCTCGGAGAGCGAGCAGCGTGCTGCCGACGCCGAGCGGCAGGAGGCCGCGGCGCGACGCCAGGAGCAGCAGGCCAAGGCCGCCAACGACCAGAACCAGGCGGCGATCCTGCGCCTGATGAACGAGCTGCAGGAGGTGGCCGACGGCGACCTCACCGTGCAGGCGACCGTGTCGGAGGACATCACCGGCGCGATCGCCGATTCGGTGAACTACACGGTGGAGGAGCTGCGCAGCCTGGTGGGCCGGATCAACAGCACGGCGGACCAGGTGAGCGAAGCATCGTCCCGGGCGCAGGTCACCGCCTCCAGCCTGCAGGCGGCGAGCGAGCAGCAGTCGCGCGAGATCCGCGATACCGGCGAGGCGGTGCTGCGCATGGCCCGGCAGATCAACGAAGTTTCGACGCGGGCGGCCGAGTCGGTGCAGGTGGCGCGCCAGTCGCTGGGCGCATCCGAGGAAGGTTCGCGCGCAGTGGACAATGCGATCGCGGGCATGAACGGGATCCGCGACCAGATCCAGGAGACGGCCAAGCGGATGAAGCGGCTGGGCGAGTCGTCGCAGGAGATCGGCGAGATCACCGAGCTGATCTCCGACATCACCGAACAGACCAACGTGCTGGCGTTGAACGCGGCCATCCAGGCCGCTTCGGCGGGCGAGGCGGGACGCGGCTTCACGGTCGTCGCCGAAGAGGTGCAGCGCCTGGCCGAGCGATCGGCCGAGGCGACGCGCCAGATCTCGACGCTGATCCGCACCATCCAGACCGATACGCAGGACGCGGTCGCTGCGATGGAGCGCAGCACCCAGGGCGTCGTCGAAGGCGCGCGCCTGTCGGACGAGGCCGGTCGCGCACTCGGCGAGATCGGTCGGGTGTCCACGCTGCTCGCCGAGCTGATCGAGGACTTCTCGGCGAGCACTTCGAGGCAGGCGGCCTCGGCGGGCAACGTCGCGCAGTCGATCCAGCGCATCCTGCTCGTCACCGAACAGACGAGCGAAGGAACGCTGCACACGGCCGGCTCGATCCGGCAGCTTTCCGAGCTTGCGCTCGAACTGAAGAGCTCGGTGGCCCGATTCAAGGTCGCCTGAAGACGCAACTGGGAACCGGGACGGAATCGCTGATGACCGACGCGCATCGGAACGAAAGCCTGGATCCCGCCGACCTGGCGACGTTGTCGTGGTGTCTCGGCGAGATCCGTGAATCGCTGGCGGGATGCGAGCAGGGCCTGCGGGCCTGCCTGTCGGAGGTCGGCGGCGAACCGGTCGCTGCCTCCGAGGAGCGCCGCGGGCTCGCAGCCGCGCGGACTGCGCTGCACCAGGCGCACGGCGCGCTCTCGATCGTCGACCTGGCCGGCGTCGCGACGGTCACCGGGGAAGCGGAGGCCCTGCTCGAGCGCGTCGCGCGCGGGCAACTCGTGCTCGACGAGGCGGTCGTCGCCGCGCTCGCAAGGGTCTTCTCGGCGATCCTCGAATACCTCGACGAGCTGCTGATCGGCGAGCCGCAGCAGCCGCTGTACCTGTTTCCCTACTATGCGTCGCTGCTGCAGATGCGGGGCGCCGAGCGCATCCATCCGGCGGACCTCTTCGTCGTTCCGGTGCGCGCGCAACTCGTCGGCGGCGACGACGTGGTGCGAGAGTGCGATGCGCAGGAACTCGTCGCGACGCGCGTCTCCTTCGAGCGCGCGCTGCTGTCGGTGCTGCGCGATCCGTCCGACGGGGCCGCGCTCGCCGCGCTGCACGCCGCCGTGGCGCGGATCGGCGCTTCCCAGGTGGGCGCCGCGCACCCGACCTTCTGGAAGGTGGCGCTCGCGTGGTTCGAGGCCTTGCGCGACGGTGCGCTCGCACTGGACGTCTACGGCAAGCGGCTGCTCGCACGGCTGAACCTGCAGTTGCGGCGCTCGATCGCCGAAGGGGCACCGGTCGCGGAGCGGCTGCTGAGGGACACGCTGTTCGCGCTCGCCTGCGCCGACGAGGCGCGCAGTGCCGGCTCGCCGCTCGTCGCCGAGGTGCGGCGCGCATTCGGCCTGCCGGGGAGCGTGCCGGCCGATTTCGCGACGCCGCGCTTCGGCCGCATCGACGCCCGTGCCGTGCAGCAATCGCGGGAGGCGATCGTCCGCGCGAAGCTCGGCTGGGAGAAGCTGTCGGCGGGCAGCGCCGCGGAGCTCGCGCCGTTCACGCAGTCGATCGCCGCGTTGCGCTCGGCCGCGGCGAAGCTGCCGTTCGCCGGCGTGCAGGCGCTGTTCGAGTCCTTCGGCGAAGTCAGCCGCACGCTCGCGCTCGGCAAGCCGGTGCCGTCGGAGGCGCTCGCGCTCGAGCTGGCGTCGGCGCTGCTGTTCGCCGAGCAGATCTTCGCGCGCGGTCTCAAGGGGCAGGACGACTACGACGCGCACGCCGGCGAGATGGCCGAGCGGGTTTCGCGCTGCTGCGCGGGCGGGTCGCCCGAAGACGGGATGCCGCAATGGCTGCGCGAGATCAGCCATGCCGCGCAGGAACGGCTCACGATGTCGAGCTTCGTCGCCGAGGCGCAGGGCAACCTGCGTTCGGCCGAACAGACCCTCGACGCGTTCTTTCGCGATGCCTCGCAGCGCGCAGACCTCCCGCAGACGGTGCGCCAGTTGCGCCAGGTCGCGGGCGCACTCGAACTGCTCGGACACGGCGAGGCGGCCGCTGCGTCGCTTGCCGTCGCCGAACGCGTCGAAGGATTCGTGGGACAGGAGGGCGTTCCCGCCCCGGCGGCCTGCCAGGACGTCGCCGACAGCGTCGGTGCGCTCGGCTTCTTCGTCGAGGGGCTGCAGCAGGCGAACAACAGCGGTGCCCGCTTCGAGTTCGACGCGGCGTCCGGGCGCTTCGACGCGGTGCTCGATGCGGCGCGGCCCGGTCCGCGCACCGTCGTGGTCCCGCTCGATTCGACGACCGAGTCGCTGCTTGCGCAGCACGCGCGCCAGGCCGCCGAGCTCGTCGCGGTGCTCGCGGAGCAGCCGGCCGACGCGCAGCTGCGCGATTCGTTGCGCCGCACGCTGGCGAAGGTTCGCGACGACGCGTATCTCGCGGACGACGACCGGCTGAAGGCGGCCGCGAACGAAGCGATCGCATGCCTCGATGCGGCAGCCGGTGCGGATCTGTCCGCGTTGCAGGCGGCGATCGGCAAGCTCTCGGGCGGCACTGCGCCGGCTGTGGCGGAGCCGGTGAGCATCGAGCCCGAGCGGCCCGAAGCCGAGATCGATCGCGAACTGCTCGAGATCTTCCTCGGTGAAGCGCAGGAAGTCCTGGCCGCGATCGCCGAGGCCACTGCGCAATCGCGCAGCGCGCCGACCGACACCGCGCTGCTCACGACGATACGCCGCGGATTCCACACGCTGAAGGGTTCGAGCCGCATGGTCGGGCTCGCCGCCTTCGGCGAGGCTGCGTGGGCGATGGAGCAGGTGCTGAACCTGTGGCTCGCCGAGGAACGCGCGGCCACCGCGGTGCTGCACGCGCTGATCGACGCGGCGCACGCGCGATTCGCGCGCTGGGTCGACGCCCTGCAGGACGATGCATCGGCGTCGATCGATCCGCAGCCCGTGATCGCGGCGGCGACGGCCTTGCGCGAAGGGCGCGAGAGCGAGGCGCTGTTGTCCGACGCGGCGGAGATCGCCGGGCCTGTCCAGTCGCTCGAGGCCGGCGATGCGCTCGCGCCCGCAGACGCGGCAACGGTCGAACCGGTCGAACCGGTCGAACTGCTCGAACCAGTCGAGTTGGTCGAGCTGGTCGAACCGGCCGAAGCCGAGGAGATCGGGGACGCTGCGGAGATCGAATCGGTCGAATCGGTCGAAGCGATCGAAGCCGTCGAAGCGATCGAAGCCGTCGAAGCCGCCGAAGCGTTCGACGCCGTCGAAGCGATCGAGTCGGTCGCCGACGCGGACGCAGACGCAGACGCAGGTGCCGACGCGGGCGCAGACGCGGATTTCGCCGTCGCCGAAGAACAGCCCGCCGAACCCGCCGCCGACGACGTCTGGATCGGCGATCGCGCGATCAGCCGGTCGCTGTACGAGATCTTCATCAACGAGGCCGACGAGCTCGTCGGCACGCTGAGCGCCGACGCGGCCGAGTGGTTGGCGCAACCTGCACGCGGCGCCACCGGCGTTGCGCAGCGCGCGATGCACTCGCTCAAGGGAAGCGCCTCCCTGGTCCAGCTCGACGAGGTGCATGCCATCGCCGAGCAGCTGGAGACCTTCCTGTTGCGCCAGCGGGCGCAGGCGGGGTCGATCAACGGCGACGACCTCGACGACTACGCACACGCGATCGAGCGGGTGCGGGGAATGCTCCATCAGTTCGCCGCAGGCCATGCGCCGCGGCCCGAGCCGGATGCCTTCGCGCTCGCCCATGCGCTCTCCGCGCGCTGGGACCCGCGCGCCGCACCGTCGACGACGACCCTTGCCAGCGAGACCGGCGAGGAACTCGACGCCGAGCTGCTTCCGGTCTTCGTCGAGGAGGCGAGCGACCAGCTGCCGCGCGTCGGCGAGAACCTGCGCGCCTGGCAGTCGACGCCCGACGATCGCTCGCTGCCGCAGCGGCTGATGCGCGACCTGCACACCGTGAAGGGCAGCGCGCGGATGGCCGGCGCGATGACGCTCGGCCAGCGCGTGCACGAGATGGAAACGCGCATCGAGGCGGCGAGCGTGCTCAGCGTCGTACCGGGCGCACTGATCGACGAGCTCATCGCCGATCACGATCAGGTCGTCGAGCTCTTCGAGGCGATCCGGGATCCGGGATGCAGGCCTGCTGCGGCGCAGCCGTCGCCGACGACGCCGGCGTCGACTGTTTCGATCGGCGGCGCCTCCACCGGCGACGCCTCGATCGGCGACGCGGCGCAGCCGGCCGACGCCTCGGAGTCGCAGGCCGAGTCGGCCGTCGAAGCGGATCGCGCCGCCCTGCCGCAGGCCGCAGCGAAACCGCAGGAGCAGCCCGCCGCACGGCCGCAACCGCGAAGCGCCGGCGACGGCAAAGCGGCGCCTTCGGTCGCCGCAGCCGCTGCGGCGGCGGCGCCTCCGTCGCTCGTGCGCGTCCGTGCCGACCTGCTCGAACGCGCGCTCAACGAATCGGGTGAAGTCTCGATCGCGCGTTCGCGCATGGAGAACGAGCTCGGCACGCTGCGCCAGTCGCTGCAGGATCTCACCGAGAACGTCGGGCGGCTGCGATCGCAGCTGCGCGAGATCGAGATACAGGCCGAGTCGCAGATCCAGACGCGCATCGCGCACCAGAAGGAGACGAAGGTCGAATTCGACCCGCTCGAGTTCGACCGGTACACGCGCTTCCAGGAGCTGGCGCGGATGCTGGCCGAGTCGGTCAACGACGTGGCCACGGTGCAGACCAACGCGATGCGCGGGCTGGACGCCGCCTCGCAGGACATGGTCCGCCACGCGCAGGTCCTGCGCGACCTGCAGACGAACCTGATGCGCATGCGCATGGTGCAGTTCGGCACGATCTCCGACCGGTTGTACCGAGTCGTGCGACAGGCGGCGAAGGAGCTCGGCAAGCGCGTGTCGATGGATCTGCGCGGTGCTTCGGTCGAAGTCGACCGGGGGGTGCTCGAGCGGATGGTCGCGCCGATCGAACACCTGCTGCGCAACGCGGTCGCGCACGGCATCGAGCGGGCGGACGAGCGCCAGGCGGCCGGCAAGCCGGAAACCGGCGAGATCCGCGTCGAGGTGCGCCAGGAAGGCAACGAAGTCGTCATCTTCTTCGAGGACGACGGGCGCGGCCTCGACTACGGGAAGATCCTCGCGCGCGGGCGCCAGATCGGGCTCGTGCACGCGGACGCGACGCCGTCGGACCGCGAACTGGCGGAGTTGATCTTCGCGCCGGGGTTCTCGACGGCGAGCGAGGTCACGGAGCTGAGCGGTCGCGGCGTCGGTACCGACGTCGTGCGCGCGGAAGTGCAGAGCCTCGGCGGGCGCATCGACATCGATACGCAGGCCGGGCGGGGCACGCGTTTCACCGTGCACCTGCCGCTGACGCTCGCCATCGCGCAGGTCGTCGTCGTCACGGTCGGCGGTACGCGCTATGCGGTGCCGTCGTCGAGCGTCGAGCAGGTGCTGCAGTTGAAGCCGCAGGCGCTCGCCGCCGCCTACGACGAAGGTTCGGTCGCATGGCAGGGTGCGCAGGTGCCGCTGCATTACCTCGGCGCGCTGGTCGGGCTGGAGGATCCGCGTCCGCTCGCGCAGCACCTCTCGCCCGTCGTCGTCGTGCGATCCGGGACCCTGCGGCTCGCCATGCACGTCGACGCGGTCAGCCGCAACCAGGAAGTCGTCGTCAAGAACGTCGGCGCGCAGGTGGCGCGCGTGCCGGGCATCGGCGGCGCAACCGTGCTTGCCGACGGAGAGATCGTGCTGATCCTGAACGCCGCGCGCGTCGCGCAGCAGGTGCTCGGCGATCTGTGGCTCGAGCGGCCCGCCGGCGTCGATCGCCGCACTCTCGCCGAGGTGCCGCCCACCGTGATGGTCGTCGACGACTCGCTCACGGTTCGCAAGGTCACGCAGCGGCTGCTCGTGCGCGAGGGCTACGACGTGATGCTGGCGAAGGACGGCGTCGACGCGATGCGCCAGCTGCAGGATCGACAGCCCGACGTGATGCTCGTCGACATCGAGATGCCGCGCATGGACGGCTTCGATCTGACCCGCAACGTGCGCGCCGACGACCGGCTGCGCGACACGCCGATCGTGATGATCACGTCTCGCATGGCCGACAAGCACCGCAACCACGCGATGTCGCTCGGCGTGAACGTGTACCTCGGCAAGCCGTATCGCGACGACGAACTGCTCCGGCACGTCGCCGAGTTCGTTCGCGACCGCAGCTCGCGCAGGCAGGCTTCGTAGGCGCGGGGGCGTCTTCCGGAGGCTCGCAGCTGCCGCTCGCGGATTTCGGACTCCGCAGGCTCATGTTGGCGGCTGCCATACCGAAAGAGTAGTACGCCGCTTCTTCCACGAGCCTCCTCGATGCGCCGCAACCTGCCTGTCACACAGCGGAACTACCCGTTCCCCGCCGGCGAGACGCTTCTCTCCACCACGGACCCGAAAGGACGCATCACCTACACGAACCAGGCGTTCGTCGCGGTCAGCGGGTTCAGCCTGAAGGAGCTGGTCGGCAAGGCGCACAACATCGTGCGTCATCCGGACGTGCCGCCTGCCGCCTTCGCCGATCTGTGGAAGACGATGCAGGCGGGCGGTTCGTGGACCGCGCTCATCAAGAACCGACGCAAGAACGGCGATCACTACTGGGTTCGGGCGAACTCCACGCCGGTGTGCCGCGACGGCGCAACGGTCGGCTACATGTCGGTGCGCACCTCGCCCACCCCGCAGGAGATCGAGCGCGCCGAGAAGCTCTTCGCAGCGATGAACGCCGGCAAGGCGCGCCATCTCGGGTTTCGCCGCGGCATCGTCGTCCGTACCGGATGGCTCGCCTGGATGAGCGTCGGGAAGACGCTGCCGGTGCGCTGGCGCATCCGCGCGGCGGCGCTGCTGTCGCTGCTGCTCGCTTCGGGCGCGGCCTGGGCGCTCGGTGCGCCCGAGACCCTGCTGATGCAACTGACCGCGGCTTTCGCGGTGGCGGTTGCCGCCGGCGCCGCACTGCTCGAGGTGCAGATCGCCCGGCCGCTCGACCGGATCGTGCGCCAGGCGCAGACGATCGCGAGCGGGCAGGCGGGGGAGGACTTCCACCTCGACCGGATCGACGAGATCGGGATGCTGTTGCGCGCGGTGAACCAGGCGGGGCTGAATCTTCGCGCCCTCGTCGACGAGGTGACGCAGCAGATCGAGGGCATCCAGACCGCCAGTCGCGAGATCGCGAAGGGGACCGACGATCTCAGCGCACGGACCGAAGCCACCGCGGCCAGTCTGCAGCAGACCGCCGCGTCGATGGAGCAGATGTCGAGCACGGTGAGCACGACGGCGGACAGCGCACGGCAGGTCGGCGAAATGGCGAAGACGGCAGCGCGGCTCGCCGACGAGGGCGGCCGCGTCGTCGATTCGGCCGTCGAGTGCATGAGCGAGATCGACGGGACGAGCAAGCGTATCCACGACATCATCGGCGTCATCGACGGAATCGCCTTCCAGACCAATATCCTCGCGTTGAACGCCGCAGTCGAAGCGGCGCGCGCGGGCGAGCAGGGTCGCGGATTCGCCGTCGTCGCCTCCGAGGTGCGCAGCCTCGCGCAGCGAAGCGCGGATGCGGCGCACGAGATCAAGGACCTCATCCTTTCGTCCACGCAGACGATCGGCGCGGGGTCGAGCCGCGTACAGCAGGCGGGTCGCGCCATCGCGGAGGTCGTTTCGATGGTCAACCGGGTCGCGGCGCTGAGCGGCGAGATCACCGTCGCCACGCGAGAGCAGGCGGGAGGCGTCGATCAGGTGAACCAGGCCGTGACGCAACTGGACCACGCCACGCAGCAGAACGCCGCCCTCGTCGACGAGAACGCGGCGGCGGCCGAAAGCCTTCAGCAACAGGCCGATCGACTGGTCGAGACGGTGGCGCTGTTCAAGCTGTCGAGCCGCGCGGAGAGGCTTGCGCCGGGCGCGAACGCGGATCGCGGATCGCCGTCCGCGGCGTCGCCCCGCGCTGCCGGCTGGAACGGGATCGAGCGGCGCGGGCCGGACCGCGCGCGCAACGTGACGCGGCTGCCCTCGGCACGTGCGGCGGCGCCGGTTGCGGCCGCTCGGGCCGAACCGGCCGCGGGCGGTCACACCGGTACCGACGACTGGGAGTCGTTCTGAGAGGCTCGAAACCCGCGTCCTGCGCGACAGCGCGGCGCTTTTCTTTACAATCAGGCATGGCCGTGAGCGCACCCGCCGATTTCACCAACCAGTTCCTGATCGCCATGCCGAGCATGAGCGACTCGAACTTCGGCGGGGCGGTCGTGTTCGTCGCCGAGCACAGCCCGAAGGGCGCGCTCGGCCTCGTCATCAACCGGCCGATGCAGATCGACCTCGCCACGCTGTTCGAACGCATCGACCTGAAGCTCGAGATCGCGCCGCTCGCCTCCTCGCCCGTGCTCTTCGGCGGTCCGGTGCAGATGGACCGCGGATTCGTGCTGCACGAGCCGGTCGGGCAGTGGAACTCCACGGTCAGCGTCGGCGACGGGCTCGGCCTCACGTCGTCGAAGGACGTGCTCGAGGCGGTGGCCGAAGGCTCCGGCCCCAGCCGCATGATCGTCACGCTCGGATACGCCGGCTGGGGGCCGGGCCAGCTCGAGGAAGAGATCGCCCGCAATTCCTGGCTCACGGTCCCGGCGACCAGCGAGCTCATCTTCGACACGCCCATCGAGGAACGTCTGCCCGCCGCGTTCCGCCTGCTCGGCATCGATCCGGCCTTCCTTTCCATGTCGGCCGGACACGCCTGATTGGCGCAGACGCTGCTCGGATTCGATTTCGGTCGCATCCGCATCGGCGTCGCGGTCGGCAATACCGTCACCGGTACCGCGGACGCGCTCGGGATCGTCGATGCGGAGCCGCTCGAGAAGCGCTGGAAATCGATCGCTGCGCTGATCGAGCAGTGGCGCCCCGACGTTCTCGTCGTCGGACGGCCCGTCGCGCCTTCGGGCGAAGCGGCCAGCCCCGCCGCGTCTTCTCCCGGCGAGGCCCATCCGCCCGCGGCGGACGAATCGAACGTGCGCGAAACGGCCGCGCGCTGCGAGCGCTTCGCCCGCCAGCTCGCCGGACGCTTCCGCCTGCCGGTGGAGCTCGTCGACGAAAGCGGCTCGAGCCTGGAGGCGGCAGCGATCCTCGCCGCGCGTGCAGGCGCCGGCGGGCGCCGCAGGCGCGGCGCAGCGAGCGGAGCCGACGACGCCGAAGCCGCTGCGATAATCCTGCGACAATACCTGTCCTGCCGCTGAATCCTGCCCGTCGCCCGGATGAACGAGAACCCTGACGCCGAAGCGCTGTATGCGCAGCTGCTGCGCAGCGTGCGTGACGGCGTCGCCGGCCGGGACGTATCGCTGATCGGCATCCACAGCGGCGGCGCCTGGATCGCCGAGCGGCTGCATCGCGATCTTGCCCTCGCGAAACCGCTCGGCTCGCTGTCGAGCGCCTTTCATCGCGACGACTACGGGCGCCGCGGACTGCCGAGCCAGATGAAGGGAACGGAGCTGCCCTTCGAGGTCGAGGCGGCCGACATCGTGCTCGTCGACGACATCCTGTACACCGGCCGCACCGTCCGCGCGGCGATGAACGAGCTCTTCGACTACGGCCGCCCCGCGCGCATCGAACTCGCCGTCCTGCTCGATCGCGGCGGGCGCGAACTGCCGATCGAGGCGCGCTACTGCGGCGCCGTCCGGCCGCTGCAGGCGCCGCGCAACTACGCCTTCGCACGCGACGAGCAGGGCCGCTTCTCGCTGCGGATCGAGTGACGCCCACATGCCGATGCGCCATCCGCAACTGAACGAGAAGGGCGAACTGCGGCACCTGCTGACGATCGAGGGGCTGCCGCGCGAGCTGATCCACCACATTCTCGACACCGCGGCGAGCTTCGTCGGCGTTTCCGACCGCGAAGTGAAGAAGGTGCCGCTGCTGCGCGGCAAGTCGGTGTTCAATCTCTTCTTCGAGAACTCGACGCGCACGCGCACCACCTTCGAGATCGCCGCCAAGCGCCTGTCGGCCGACGTCATCAACCTGAACATCAACACGTCGTCGACGTCGAAGGGCGAATCGCTGCTCGACACGATCGACAACCTGATGGCGATGCACGCCGACATGTTCGTCGTGCGCCACGCGCAGAGCGGCGCGCCCTATCTCATCGCGCAGCACATCGAGCGCATGCGCGGCCAGGCGCCGCACGTGAACGTGATCAACGCCGGCGACGGGCGGCATGCGCACCCCACGCAGGGGCTGCTCGACATGTACACGATCCGCCACTTCAAGGGCGACTTCACGAAGCTCACGGTGGCGGTCGTCGGCGACATCCTGCACTCGCGCGTCGCGCGCTCCGACATCCACGCGTTGACCACGCTCGGCGTGCCCGAAGTGCGCGCGATCGGGCCGCACACGCTGCTGCCCGGCGGACTCGAGCACCTGGGGATGAAGGTGTATACCGACATGCGCGAGGGGCTGCGGGGAGCGGACGTCGTGATCATGCTGCGATTGCAGAACGAGCGGATGCGCGGCGCATTGCTGCCGTCGGCGCAGGAGTACTTCAAGCACTACGGGCTCACGCAGGAGAAGCTCGCGCTCGCCGCGCCCGACTGCATCGTGATGCACCCAGGGCCGATGAACCGCGGCGTCGAGATCGAGTCGGCGGTGGCCGACGGACCGCAGTCGGTGATCCTCGACCAGGTGACCTTCGGCATCGCCGTGCGGATGGCGGTGATGAGCCTGCTCGGGCAGTCGCAGGAATGAGCGCTGCCCGCCTGTCCATCGTCCACGGGCGCGTGATCGACCCGGCTTCCGGACTCGATCGTGTCGCCGACCTGCACGTGGCCGACGGTTGCATCGTCGGCATCGGCAATGCGCCGGACGGGTTCCGTGCCGACCGCACGATCGATGCGCGCGCTCAGGTCGTCGCACCCGGGCTCGTCGACCTGGCCGCTCGATTGCGCGAGCCGGGATTCGAGTATCGGGCGACGCTCGAGTCGGAGATGCGCGCGGCGGTCGCCGGCGGGATCACGTCGCTGTCGTGCCCGCCCGACACCGATCCTTCGCTCGACGAACCGGGGCTCGTCGAGATGCTGAAGCACCGCGCGCGCGGGCTCCATCTCGCTCACCTCTATCCGCTCGGGGCGCTCACCGTGCGGCTCGCCGGCGACGTGATCACCGAGATGGCCCAGCTGGCCGAAGCCGGCTGCATCGGCTTCTCGCAGGCGCTCGAACCGGTGCTCGATACGCAGGTGCTGCTGCGCGCGATGCAGTACGCGCACACCTTCGGCTTCACCGTCTGGGTGCAGCCGCAGGACCCGCACCTCGCGCGCGGCGGCGTCGCGCACGCGGGGGTGGTCGCCGCGCGGCTGGGGCTTTCGGGCGTACCCGTCGTCGCCGAGACGATCGCCGTCCACACGATCCTCGACCTCGTGCGCGACACCGGTTGTCGCGTGCACCTGTGCCGGCTCTCGTCGGCAGCCGGTGTCGAGCTCGTGCGCCGCGCGAAGGCCGAGGGGCTGCCGGTGACGGCCGACGTCGCCGTGCATCACGTGCACCTGATCGACGTCGACATCGGCCACTTCGACAGCCACTACCGCGTCGATCCGCCTTTCCGCGCCGCAGCCGACCGCGACGCGATCCGCGCCGCGCTCGGCGACGGCACGATCGACGCCATCTGCTCGGATCACACGCCGGTGGACGACGATGCGAAACAGCTTCCCTTCGCCGAGGCCGAGCCGGGCGTGACCGGGCTCGAACTGCTGCTGCCGCTGACGCTGCTGTGGGCACGCGAAACGGGAACGGAGCTCGGCACGGCACTGGACAAGGTCACGCGGCGCTCGGCGCAGGTGCTCGGCATCGGCGAGGCGGCCGGCAGCGTCGCCGTCGGCATGCCGGCCGACCTGTGCGTGTTCGACCCGGAGGCGCACTGGAAGGTCTCGCGCGAGACGCTGCTCAGCCAGAGCCAGCACACGCCCTATCTCGGATACGAGCTGCTGGGGCGCGTGCAGGCGACGCTGGTCGGCGGTCGCATGGCCTACGAGCGAGGGAGGATGGGCGCGACCGAGTCGGCGCGATAGAATGTTACATGTAACGTTTTTGTCGCTCTGGGCATGAGCTCCAGCGCCAATCGTGTCCGTCGTCATCGGGAAGCGCTGCGCGCAGCGGGTCTGCGGCCCGTCCAGCTGTGGGTTCCGGATACGCGCGATCCTGCCTTCATCGAGGCGTGTCGACGTCAATCGCGCTCCCTGAGAGGCGATTGCCAGGAAGAGCAGATCCTCGACGGGCTCGAGCAGGTCGTCGACACGGACGGGTGGCAGTGAAGCGCGGCGACGTCGTTTGCGTCGCGGTCACGGGAGACTGCGGAAAGCCGCGTCCGGCCGTCGTCCTCCAGTCGGATCTGTTCGACGAGCACCCGTCGCTGACCATTCTTCCGATCACCAGTGACCTGCGGGATGCGCCCGCATTCCGCCTCGACCTGCCTGCCGACGAAAGCACCGGACTCCGGTTGCCGTCGCAGGTCATGGTCGACAAGATCCACACGGTCCGACGGGAGAAGGTGGGAAGCGTCATAGGCGGTATCGACGAAAGCCGCATGTCGAACATCAATCGTGCGTTGGCGGTTTTCCTGGGCATTGCGTAGTGCGAGGCGCGTAGTGACTCCCGTCCTGTTGACCGGCGCCGCCGGCTTCATCGGCATGCACGTCGCACGCCGCCTGCTCGAGCGCGGCGAGGCCGTGGTCGGCATCGACAACCTGAACTCGTACTACGACCCCGCGCTCAAGCACGCGCGCCTGTCGCAGCTGCGCGCGCACGCGCAGTTCAGCTTCGAGCAGGCCGACGTCGCCGATCGCGCCGCGATCGATGCGCTCTTCGACCGCCACCGGCCCCGGCGCGTCGTGCACCTCGCGGCGCAGGCCGGCGTGCGCCATGCGCTGACGAACCCGATGGCGTACTCCGACAGCAACCTGAGCGGTACCACCGTCATTCTCGAAGCGTGCCGCCGGCTCGAGGTGCGTCATCTCGTCTTCGCCAGCAGTTCGAGCGTCTACGGCGCCAACCGGGAGGTCCCGTTCTCGGAGAGCGACGCCGTCGATCATCCGGTGAGCTTCTACGCGGCGACCAAGCGTGCGAACGAGCTGATGGCGCACAGCTATGCGCACCTGTTCGCGCTGCCGGTGACGG